>DAOTXC010000146.1:0-56485 GCA_034435555.1 Anaerolineae bacterium | reverse complement strand
GCCACCCCGCGCGCATCCGCGATGGCGGGGGCGGCGAGGTCGGCGCCGCGCACGATGTCCCCCGCTGCGAAGAGGCCCGGCACGCTGGTGCGCCCGGTTTGGGGGCTATCCACCACGATGCGATATTTGCGGTCGAGTGTCAGCCCGGTGATGTGTGAGGTGCAGGCATCGTCAACGCTGTAGCCCAGCGCCATGACGACGGTGTCGGCGGGGACGGTGATGGTGTCGCCGGGGATGGGCACGGGACGGCAGCGCCCACTCTCGTCCGGCTCGCAGAGGGTCATGCGCTGATAGGTTACGGCGCGCACGTGGCCCGCTTCGTCGCCGAGGAACTCGATTGGCCCGGCCAGCCAGACGAATGCACCGCCCTCTTCCAGCGCGTGCCGGTGATCTTCCGGCGGCGAGGGCATCTCTTCTTCGCTGCGGCGATAGTAGCAGGTGGCCGTCTCGACTTGCGGCAGCCGGAGCGCAGTGCGCAGGCAGTCCATCGCGGTGCCGCCGCCGCCCAGGACGTGGACGTGCGCGCCGATCTCCAGGGGCGCGCGCCAGGCAGGCGGCAGTAGTTCGGGCGCGACGTTGGTTCGCGTCAGGAACTCGGTGGCGTTGTAGATGCCCGCCAGCTCCTCGCCGGGCAGGCCCGGACGGAAATGTTGTTGGGCGCCGATGCCCAGGAAGACGGCATCGTATTCAGCCTGGAGCGCAGGGACGGTGAGGTCTTCTCCCACGGTGACGTTGCAATGGAAGGTCACGCCCAGCGCCTCGAGTTCGGCGATTTTGGCCTGGACGTGCTCGGCGCTCAGTTTGAAGGTGGGGATGCCATACTGGAGCAGGCCGCCCGGCATGGGGTATTGCTCGTAGACATCAATGTGGTGCCCTTGCCGGGCCAGCAGTTCGGCGACGGTCAGGCCGGCGGGGCCGGAGCCGACGATGGCGACGCGTTTGCCGGTGGTGGGAGCGATCTTCGGCGGCGCGGCGGGTGCGTGTTGCCGGGCGTAATCGGCAATGAAGGCCTCGAGGTGGCGGGTGTGGATGGGCTGGCCGCGTTTATTGAGTACGCAGGCTTCCTGGCAGAATTGCTCCGGGCAGATGCGCCCGCAGATTTCTGGCATGGGCGAGGTTTCGTGGTAGACGGCGGCGGCGGCGAGGATTTCGCCCTCGCTCAGCAGCGCCAGCGCGCGCGGGATGTTGTTGCCGAGCGGGCAGGCGTTCTGGCAGGGCGCGTTGGCGCACTGGAGGCAGCGTTGGGCCTCGGCGATGGCGGTTTCCGGGTCGTAGGGGAGGGTGACTTCGTCGAAATCGTGCAGGCGCTCCGCCGGGGGGCGCTCCGGGGGGAGCTGAGGCGGCAATTGGAGGCGTGCTTTACGGTCAATGGTCATGGCTCTTCCCTCCCCTGAAAATGGCTCACGGATTGACACGGATTTCACAGATTAGAAATTAAAAATATGCTCAACCCATTAAAAATTTTCATCATTGTTGATGTGGCCTAGCCACAGGGTGACTCCGTATGAAATTATGAAGGATGAAGCCCACACCAGTCACGGGGCTGGTATGCATGTGTATGCGTTATTTTACTCAGGATGACCAACGGGATGGCCCGCGCCTTCTGGTGAAGTCATCCAGGGTTTGCAACAGGCGCTTTTGATCCCAGTTGGGCTGCTCCGGGCTGGTCAGCAAATTAAGTCGCGCCAGGGCTGCCGGATCGTGAAAGGCATAGCCGCAGACATCGCAGCGCCAGGTGGGCAGGCGCGGGTCAATGAACAGCTGGCCGTGCCACAGGGTAACGTAGGCGCTGGTGGTGGACTTGAGCTGGCCCGCGACGCAGTTAGGACACCGTTCGGTCATGCAGGCGCTCCCATGACGATGGCGATGCTGCTGCTGGCCCCGATGCGGGTGGCGCCGGCCTCGATCATCGCGAGCGCCTTCTCGTAGGAGCTGACGCTCCCGGAGGCTTTGACACCCATCTCTGGCCCGACCACGCGGCGCATCAAGGCGATATCGGCCACGGTCGCCCCGCCCTTAGCAAAGCCGGTGGAGGTCTTGACGAAGTGGGCGTTGGCCTCGCGGGCCAGGCGGCAGGCGATTTCTTTCTCCTCATCGGTGAGGAGCGCGGTCTCCAGGATGACTTTGAGCAGCGCGTCGTGGGCGCGGCAGACAGCAGCCAGCACGCCGATGTCGCTGCGCACCGCGTCGAACTGGCCGGCCTTGAGCCGCCCGATAGCCAGCACCATGTCAATCTCGTGCGCGCCTTGCGCGATAGCGATCTCGGTCTCGTAGACCTTGGCCGCGGTCGCAGTCGCGCCAAGCGGGAAGCCCACCACGGTGCAGACCTTCACGTCGCTGCCGGCCAGCAGGTTGCTGACCAGGGGGACGTAGGTGGGGTTGACGCAGACTGAGGCGAAGTGGTGTTCGCGCGCCTCGGCGCAGAGTTGCTCGACCTGGGCCGGGGTCGCGTCTGGCTTGAGCAGGGTGTGATCAATGTAACGCGCCAGTTCCAAACGTTTCATGGAATAGCCTCCACTTCTGGATAGATATGATTGGGGAACGGACCAAAGCGGTTCAAGGGCCAATAGCGGAAGACGGCCTTGCCGATGATCTGGTCGCGGTGCAGCGGCCCCCAGGCGTGCGAGTCGCTGGAGTTGTTGCGATTGTCACCCAGGACGAAGTACTCGTCCGCGCCGAGGGTCCAGGCGCCGCTGTAGGTGGGGGGCCCGCTGATGTAGGACTCGTTGAGCACAGTCCCGTTGACCCACACGCGCCCGTTCCGCACTTCGACCTCATCGCCGGGGATGCCGATCAGCCGCTTGATGTAGGGCAGGCTATCGGCGTCGCCGTTGGGCGGTCGCAGCACGATGATGTCGCCACGCTCAGGCGCATGGAAGCGGTAGGAAATCTTGCTGATGATGAGGTACTGCCCTTCCTGGAGGGTCGGCTCCATGCTCACCGACTGCACCTCGTAACGCCCGGTCAGTCCGTTGATGGTGAGGAAGAGCAAGAGCGTGAGGAGCAGCGTCTCGCCGATGTCGCGGAACCAGCTGCGCAGCTCCAGGCGCTCTTTCTCCGGGGCCGCCGGTTGCGAGATGTGTGCGGGCGCTTCCGGCGCGATGTCCAGCTGCCGTGCAGGAGCCAGATGGCTTTCTTGCATATAGGTTATCTGGTTCATCAGGGCTGGCTCGTCAGCTCCGGGAAGGTGAAGTGGGGGATGACGCCCCAACAGTTGGGCGGCCAGTAGCAGAAGATGGATTTGCCGATGATGTTATCCACGGAGAGCATACCCCAGCGGTGCGAGTCGCTGGAGTTGTTGCGATTATCGCCCAACACAAAATACTCGTTAGCGCCCAGGAACCACTCGCCGGTGTATTCGGGTGCGCTGTGGATGTAGGGTTCGTGGAGGGGGATGCCATTGACCCAGATGCGGCCATCGCGGGCCTGGACGTGATCGCCGGGCAACCCGACCACGCGCTTGATGTACGGGATGGCGCTCCCGTCCGGCGGCTCCAGCACGATGATGTCGCCTCGTTCCGGGGGATGCAGCCAGTACGTGACTTTACTGGCGATGAGATATTGCCCATCGTGCAAACTCGGCTCCATGCTTTGGCCGTGAACCTGGTAGCGCCCGGTCAAAGTGTTGATGACCAGGAAGATGATCACCGCCAGCAACAGCGTCTCCAGCAAATCCTGTAACCAGGAGCGGATGCCGAAGGCGCGGCCTAACGATGGCGGTTCTTCTGCCAAAGGCGCTGGTGTATCTACCAGGGACTCGGTACGTTCTTCAGTCAATTATGTTCCTCCACAATACGCTTGATTCTGGTGCGATTATAGTCTATCTTGAGGAGGTTGCAACTATTGGAACGCCCCCAAGCGGGCTTGGGGGCGGCGCAGGCGGCTACCTGAAGCCGGTCAGGCGGGTTCTTCCGTTGGGGGTGAGGGAGCAGGCGCGTCTTCGTCGTCATCCTCATCCTCCCAGCCGATGATCCACACAGCCAGCCCGGCCACAGCGACGGTGGCGATAATCAGCGCAGCCCACTGGCCCGCCGTGAGGCCCACGTCGCTGGCGGAGAAGATCAGAATAATCACCATCCCCACAGCCAATACGACCCACGAGGTCCATTGGGGGTGGTCACTCACGAATTTCTTAAGCGTTTCCATAATCTGTTTGCATATCCTCCCTAGATTGGCTTTCTGATGAGGTCTTCGCGCAATTGCTTGACCAGAATCTCTTGCGTGCCCGAACGCCACTCGCGGGCAGCCTCGCGCCACGCGCGCGCCAGCTCCGAGACGGACTTCTTCTCATAGCCGAAGACCTTCCAATAGGCGAGCAGGGCGTCGCTGGGATTGGGCGGCAGGAAGAGGATGGCGGCCTCGGCTTCGAGCTGCGCGCCCTCGCTCTCCATGGCGCTGACGAGCGCCCGTCCGGCAATCACCCGGTTAACGGCGGGAGCGATGAGAAAGTCGGTCACGCGAATGACCAGGTTCTCGATCTGCCAGCCCAGCAGGCCCACGGGTTGCCCCTGGTGCTCGGCGATGAGGAAGCCGACGTAGCTGAAGCGCTCGGCCACATCGGTGCGGGTGACTGGATTTTTGCTAGGACGCGCTTCGTTGACGAAGTTGGCTATGATTTGGGCATCTTTGAGCCGTGCTTTGCGAACTGCGATTTGTAATGCCATCGTTTCCCCCGTCTTCTCTCGTTAGCCTATGAATAGCTGAATTATACCTTGATTTTTGCAGATAGACAAAAGCACTCCCGCGCGAGCCTCCGTGGTTATGGGTGGACGATGCGATTGCATTCTACCCTCTCGATGCTATCATAGAGCGCGTTGAGGAGGTGTTCATGGAGCCGGGTTTAGCATTGACCGCCGCGACAAACTTTTCTTACGAGGCCCTGGCCCTGCTGGTCAACCGCGCCTATGCCGATTATTTTCTGCCCATCTGGCTCGATGCGGAGCGTTTCGCGCAGATGTGCCAGGAGGAGGATGTGGCCCTGGCGCATTCGGTGGTGGCGATGGTGGAGGGGGATGTGGTGGGGACGGCCTTGCTCTCGCGCCGCGAGGATTGTGGCTGGCTCAGCGGCGTGGGCGTGCTGCCGCTGTGGCGACGTAAGGGCATCGCCCGACAGATGGTGCGCTATCTGCAACGGCGCGCCGGCGAGATCGGATTGACGCATCTCTTGCTCGAGGTGCTGGAGCAGAACGATGCCGCCTTCGCGCTCTACGAGCGGCTGGGATTCCATTGGCGGCGCGATTTTCTGGTGCTCACCTCCGAGGCCGGCTATTTCACGCCAGCGCCTTTGCCCGCCGAGGTGCAGCCGGCCCCGCCCGCCACCTTGCTGGCCGATTATGTGCGCTTGCACGAGGTGGAGGCCAGCTGGCAGCGCGCGCTGCCCACGCTGTGGCATCGCCTGGGCAGCTTGCAGGGATTGGGCTATCACGAGGCCGGGGAACTGGTGGGCTACGTGCTCTACGATCCGCAGCGACATCACCAGGCCGTGCATGATCTGGCGGTGCGGCCCACCCATCCGCGTCGCCTGGAGATAGCGCAGACGTTGCTCGAGGCCATGCACGCCTCCCGCCCGCACGTCGGCGGCTACGTGGTGAACCTCCCCGCTGATGATCCATTGCTGGCGGCCTTTGCCCGGCTGCACTATCGAATCTGGCACCGGCAGTGCGAGCTCATCTGGAACGTGCCGCGCTCTGCTGGCGTGTGAAGTGTACACGGATTCCACATTTGCTGATTTGTAGATTTTTACAGGAGACACCGGTGCTGGCGCACACCATCCAGCACGAAAATTCTTATCAGCAGATTGGGCGGATTTAGCAGATTTTTGTTTGGCTATTCGCCATTCACCATTCGCCATTCACCATTCGCCATTCACCATTCGCAGATTCACTATTTTCGAAGGAGGTAATCAGATGGATAGGAAGCACCGTTGGATCAAGCTGTTGTTGGCGCTATGCCTATTGTCGGCGCTCTCCGCGTGTGGTGGCGGGTAAACTCCCGCGCCTGATACTACAGAGGCATTGGAGCCGGTGACCTTGCAGCTGCAACGGGTCACACAGGCCCAATTTGCCGGCTACTACGTGGCCCTGGATCAAGGCTGGTATGCCGAAGAGGGCATTGCTTTGACCATCCGCCCAGGAGGGCCGGATATTTCCGCTGTGGATATGGTGGCAGCGCGCCATGTGGACTTCGGTACGAGCGTTCTGGCGGATCTCGTGGTTTCGATAGCAGGGGGCAAGCCGGTTGTCAGCATCTCACAAATCCAACAGCAGAACGGGTTGTTGCTATTGACCATGTGGGATTCGGGAATCTACGCGCCCATAGATTTTGCGGGGAAGCGCGTGGGCGTCTGGCTGGGTGGTTGGGAAGCGCAATTCAACGCGCTGATGGCCCAGGTCGGCCTGACCCCCGCCGATTTCGAGCTCGTCTCGCAGGGGTACAGCATGGATGCGTTTCTGGCGGGGGAACTCGATGTGGCCTCGGCCATGATTTACAATGAATATCACATGGTCTTGGAAAGCGGTGTTTCCGAGACGGAGCTGAACATCATTGACTACGCCAACTACGGGTTGGATTTCCCGGGCGATACGCTCTTCACGCACCAGGATCTGGTGGCGGAGAACCCCGATCTCTGCGCGCGGATGTTGCGCGCCAGCCTGCGCGGTTGGCAGTACGCCATCGAAAATCCCGAAGAGGCCGCCGAGATTGTGCTGCGCTATGATGTCACCGGCGTGCAAACGCTGGATCATCAGCTTGCGATGATGCGCGAGATGGCCGATCTGGTGCGCGGCACGGCAGTGCTGCCTATCGGCTACACGGAGCGGAGCGATGTGTTACGGGTGATTGATACCCTGGCCCGGTATGATATCCTCCAGGAGACCGTGGAGCCGGAAGCTATTTTCACGAACGATATTTGGGATCTGGCGCAGCCTGTTGACAATTGATGAAGTGAGGGTGTGATGATCTATCGTTTCCTGCGACGGTTGTCCGTTCGCCAGCGCGTTCTTGGCGGCTTTATGATCGTGACCCTGTTGGTAGCCCTTTCGCTGCCGTTTACCTGGGTGAACCAGAATCAGCTGATGGACCGCCTGCAACTCGTCACCGAGGTCGAATCGGCAGTTAACCGCCAACTGCTGCGGGCCTCGGTGCGGGTGGCCTCTTCGCGCGTCAATCTGCTGCGATTTGCACAGGACCTGGTCCCCGGCCCTTACGAGGCTCTGGATGATGTGCGCCAGGCCTCGCAACTGCTGCAAGAGACCTTTCCGCTCGTCGTTGAAGGATCGGAGCAACAGCGCATTCAGTTGCTCGTCAATGCTCTGGGGGAATACGAGCGGCTCATCAACGACATTCAGACGGCGCGCTTCAACGATCTCCCTTCTGAGGAGGCGCGCTTGCAGCGGGACGCACTGCGGTTGAGCAATGATATCAGCAGCCAGATTGAGTTGATCGTCGAGCGTTCGCAGGTCCGGGTCGCGGAGGCTAATGCGAGCCTCTTGCAGGATGCGCAGACACGATTGGTTATCACCATTTCAGCGTTCGGCCTCTTTGCAGCGTTGGCGCTGGGGCTGGGATTCCTGGTCGAGCGCAGCATCACTGTGCCGGTGGCGGATCTGCGCGCCGGCGCGGAGGCGTTCAGTCTGGGTGATTTACAAACTTCTATTCCTGTCACCGGTGAGGATGAGCTCAGCCTGTTGGCGCAGACCTTCAATCGGATGGCGACGCAGCTGGCGCAATCGTACATGGAACTTGAGCAGCGGGTCAAAGACCGCACGCTGGATTTGGAGCAGCGGTCGGCCTACTTGCTGGCGGCGGCGGAGGTCAGCCGCGCGGCAGGCGCCATTCTGGATATTGACCGCCTGATTGAGCAATCGGTGCAGATCATTCTGGAGCGCTTTGGGCTGTATTACGTGGGGCTTTTCCTGGTGGATGAGGCCGGCGAGTGGGCACTCTTGCGCGCGGGCACGGGCGAAGCCGGCAGAGCGATGTTGGCGCGCCATCACCATATCCGTGTGGGCGAGGGGATGATCGGGTGGAGCATCGCCCATGCCAGGGCGCGCATCGCGTTGGAGGCGGGCGCCGATGAGGTACGCAAGGTGACAGCGGAGCTGCCCGAAACTCGTTCGGAGGCGGCGATTCCTTTGCGTTCGCGGGGGCGGGTGATCGGCGCGTTGACGGTGCAGGATGATGAACCGGGGGCCTTCGATGAGGCGGGAGTGGCGGTCTTGCAGGTCATGGCCGATCAGCTGGCGGTCGCAATTGATAACGCGCGCCTTTACGCCGAGAGCCGGGAGCGGCTACAAGCTTTGCAGAGCGCCTACGGCGAGGTGGCGCGGGAGGCCTGGCAGCGGCGTGCTCGTCGCGGCGACCTGGGCTACGTCACGATGGTGGGCGATGTGGTTAGTGAGACGGGCGGCGATTGGTCTGCCGATATGCGTCGCGCCTATCAGCAGGGGCGCCTCGTGCAGGTTGATCCCTTGACGCTGACCATTCCCCTCAAGATGCGGGAGACGGTAGTGGGCGTGATCCAGTTGCGCAAGCCGGAGCGTTCGCGCCCGTGGACTGAGCAGGAGATTGGGTTGATGATGACCCTGATCGAGCAGTTGGGAGTGACGTTGGAGAGCGCTCGTCTATATGAAGAGACGCAACAGCGCGCCGCTCTGGAGCGTCTAGTGGGTGAGGCCACGGGGCGCATCCGCGAGACGCTGGATGTCGGGCAGGTATTGCAAACGGCGGTGCGCGAGCTGCGCGAGTTGCTGGGCTTGTCCTCGGCGGAGGTCTACATGGGCCTGGAGGATGTGCTGCCAGGTCAGATGGGGAACGGCGGCGCGGCATAGGCGCAGGCACTCAAAGGAGAGAAGCGTGTTCAGTTGGCGCAACCTGAGATTTGGCAACAAGATCGGCTTCCTGGCCGTTGGCGGGGTGCTGGTGACGGCGCTGGCGATGTTGGTGATGACCGCCTGGCAGAGTGAGGCGTTCAGTTCGTTGGTTATCCAAGAGAGTGACGCGCTGGTTTATGATGACCTGAATGACATCGCTGTGGGGGTCTATAACCTGGTGCGCGCGCAGGATGAGGCTGTCCAGCAACAGGTCAACTATAACCTGAATGTGGCGCGTCACGTACTCGATATTACTGGTGAGGTCATGCTCTCTGATGAGACGATCACCTGGAACGCGGCCAACCAATACACAGCGCAAACGACGCCGGTGCGGCTGCCCCGGATGTTCGTGGGGGACGAGTGGCTGGGTCAGAACACGAGCCTGGAGATACGCACCCCGGTGGTTGATGAGACCGTGGCGCTGGTTGGCGGCACGGCGACGATCTTCCAGCGCATCAACGCGGAGGGGGATATGTTGCGCGTCGCTACCAATGTGGAAACAGTGGGGGGGCAACGGGCCATTGGAACCTTCATCCCCGCGATCAATCCCGATCTCCGTGAAAATCCGGTGGTGGCGGCGGTGTTGGCCGGCCAGACCTATCGCGGCAGCGCCTACGTGGTGAATGATTGGTACCTCACTGCTTATGAACCGCTGTATAATGCCGAGGGTGAAGTGATCGGCATGTTATGTGTAGGTGTCAAGCAGGAGAACGTTGAATCATTGCGCCAGGCCATTTTGGAAACGCAGGTGGGGGAATCCGGTTACGTCTTTGTGTTGCGGGGAGCGGGTGATGATCGCGGCGAGTACATCATCTCCCCACGGGGCGTGCAGGACGGCGTTAACATCTGGAGCACGTACAATATTGAGGGGCGGTGGATAGCCCAGGAGATGTCTGCTGCTGCTCTGCGGCTTGAACCTGGTGAAACGGTGCAATTCCGGTATCGTTGGCAAGATGTCGGAGAGGAGGAGACGCAATTCAGGGTCGCCGTGGTCACCTATTACGAGCCGTGGGATTGGGTAATCAGCGCAACGGCTTACGAGGAAGAGGTCTTCACCTATCGTGACATCCTCGAAAGTGGGCGCCGGGATATGTTGGTGGCTCTGGCCGGAATCGCGCTGGCGGTCTCGTTGCTGATCGCCGGTTTGAGCGCGTTGTTGGCGCGCTCTATCGCCGGGCCAGTCAATCGCCTGGCCCTAAGCGCCACCGAAATTGCAGAGGGTAATCTGGAGCTGACGGTTGATATCCGCCAACAGGATGAGGCCGGGGTGTTGGCGGCAGCCTTCAACAAGATGACGGCGCAGTTGCGCAGCCTGATCGCTTCGCTGGAACAACAAGTGCAGACGCGCACCCAGGCTTTGGAGAGACGCTCCGCTTACCTGACCGCCTCTGCGGATGTCGCCCGCGCGGTAGGCGAGATTCTGGATACCGAGGTACTCATCCAAGAGGTGGTACCCTTGATCAAGGAGCGTTTCGAGCTCTACTACGTGGGGTTGTTCCTGACCGATGTCACGCACAAGTGGGCGGTGCTGCGGGCGGGCACCGACGAGGCCGGCGCGCGGATGTTGGAGCGCGGGCACCGGATGCGCGTGGGGGAGGGTATGATCGGGTGGAGCATTGCCAATGCCGAACCGCGCATCGCCCTGGACGTAGGGGTGGATGCGGTGCAGTTGAGTACTTCCGAATTGCCGTTGACGCGCTCGGAAGCCGCGCTGCCCTTGCGGTCGCGGGGGCATGTGGTGGGGGCCTTGACGGTTCAGAGCACAGAGCCGAACGCCTTTGACGAGAGTATCATCACCGTGTTGCAAACGATGGCCGACCAGGTCGCGGTGGCGCTGGAGAATGCGCGGCTCTACTCCGAAGCGCAACAGGCGCTCCAGGCCCAGCGCCAGGCTTACGGCGATCTCACCCGCAGCGCCTGGCAGGAGTTGTTACAGATGCAACGCGAGCACGGCTATCGCAGTGACGCCCAGGGCCTCTATCCCGTTCAAACCAGGTTGGAGCAGCAATCCCTGAACTTACTGGAGCAGGGGCATGTGCAAATGGATACTCGCACTCTGTTGGTCCCGCTCCGCATTCGCAATCAGGTGCTCGGCGTGCTGCGTTTGCAGAAGGTGGAGGGCGAGGGCAACTGGACCGAGGATGAGCTCGGCCTGGTGGAAGCGTTGGTTGAGCAGCTGGGAGTGGCGCTGGAAAGCGCGCGGCTCTATCAAGAGAGCCAGTTGCGTGAGGTCAGCCAACGGCTGATCAGTGAGGTGACCACCAACATCCGCCAGACGCTCGATGTGGACTCGGTGTTGCGAACCGCGGCGCGCGAGATTGGGGATGTGCTGCAACTGCATGACATCAGCATTCGGTTGGATGTAGGCGCGTCGGAGTGAGCCTGTGGGCGCGTTGCTACAGACAGATGAGAGGTGACTATGGACAGAACGGACACCACGCCTAAACCACGGCGAATGTCGTTTCGGATTCGTCTGGTTAGTGGATATGTCGCGTTGATCGTGTTATTGCTGGGGCTGGGCGGCGCGACCATCTCCCAGGTCAATCGCGCGCGTCAGGCAAGCGCGGTCTATGCCGAGCGAGCCGAGCGGGCCATGGCCGCTGCGGAGCTCTCGCGGGCCTCGCTGGAGCTGGTCATCGCTATTGATGAGGGGATCTTGATCCAAGACAGCGAGGCGCTTGCAGCGCGCGTCAATCCGGCGCTGGAGCAGTTCAATGCACGCTACGAGATCTTGCGCAGCCAGGTGGAGGAACGGGCGCCCTTGGAGTTTGCCGTTGCCAACTTGCAGGGCTTTGTCCAGCCGATTATGACCCAGGCGGAGTACGGGAGTTGGCAAATCCTCCGCGACAATCGCGTGGCGTACATGGATGAGAAAATTGGGCGGCTCTCCCAGTCCCTTGCGGACATCGTGGCGCAGGCTCAAGTGGACCAGCATGAGGCGCAAGCTGAGGTCATCGCAGCGCAGATGGCGGTTTTCCAGACAATTATGTTTGGCTTTTTGCTGGCGCTGTTGCTGGGTGTCACCATGGCGGTCTCGACATTGCGGAGCATCTCCCGTTCGGTTGGGTATCTCTCCTCAGGCGTACAGCGATTGGCTGCTGGCGATCTGCAATATCGCCTGGTCGCAGAGAGCCGCGATGAGCTCGGCCAGCTCGCCAATTCGGTCAATCAGATGGCCGCAGAATTGGAATCGCTCTATGGCGACCTGGAGGTGCGTATCGAAGAGCGCACCGAGGCCCTGGAACAACTGAACGAGCGCCTGCAAATCGCCACTGAGGTGGGCGGGATGGTTACCTCGATCCTCGATGTCGAGCGGTTGATGAAGCGTATTGTGGGGCTGATTCAAGAGCGATTTGGATTCTATCACATCAGCCTGTTTGAACTGGATGAGAGTGAGCGCTGGTTGGACTATAAGGCCGGGGCAGGCGTGGGGGCAGAAGCACTGCTGGAATCCGGCCTGCGCCTGCCGGTGGGCGGGCAGTCTATGGTGGGATGGTGCGCCGCCAATCGGCAATTGCGCGTCGCGCAGAATGTGGGCCAGGAACGTATGCGTCAGGATCATCCCATCTTGCCGGAGACGCGCTCGGAGGCGGCGCTGCCTCTGATCGCTCGGGGACGGGTGATCGGCGCATTGAGCGTGCAGAGCGATCAGGTGGACATGATGGATGAGGGCCTCATTCAGGTGTTGAGCGTGTTGGCGGATCAAGTCGCGGTGGCGCTCAACAATGCCCAGCTCTTCAGGCGTCTGCAATCGAGCCTTGAAGCGGAGCGGCGAATCTATGCGCAGGTGAGCCGGGAGGCGTGGCGGGAGACATTGGCCGAGCAACTGTTGGGCTATCGTTATCAACAGGGCGAGGTGGTCCCACTCACAGGGCCATCTGCTGCGGAGGCTGTGGCAGGGTCGGAGGAGACCGCGGTGTCGTTGCCGATCCGCGTGCGGGGTGAGGTGTTGGGGACCATTGAGGCGCATAAGCCTGCGGAGGCTGGGGAGTGGAGCCAGCAGGAGGCCGAAATCCTCAGCGTGCTCGTCGAGCAGTTGGGTGTGGCCCTGGAAAGCGCACGCCTTTATCAGGACGCCCAACGCCTGGCTACCCGCGAACAATTGATCGGTGAGGTCACAGCGCGGATGCGCGAGTCGCTGGATTTGGAGACGGTTTTGCAGACTGCGGTGCGGGAGCTGGCAGAGGCCCTTACCATCCCGGATGTGGAGCTGCGCATGTGGACCGGTGCGCCAGACACGGAAGCGGAAGTGGAGCCGCCGGTTGGATAGGAAGCGAAGGGGGCGGGTATGAATTGGTACTTTGTCGCAGAGCCGCTACAGCTGGTAGCCTGGCTCATCGCGTTGGTCGAGATCATCGTAGCACTCTACGTGCTCGCGTTGAACGTGCGCCAGGTCGCCAACCGTTACGTCAGCGCGCTGTTGCTCTTATTCGCTGTCGAGACGCTGGCTGTGGGGCAACTCATCGGCGCGCCCACGTTGACGCAAGCACAAGCGCCCACCTTTGTATTGGCGATAGTGGTGCCAGCTCTCAACGTGTGGCTATTATTGACGACGCTATGGCTCTTGAAACCGGATTGGATGCGTCGCTGGCGCGCGTTGAGGGTATTACTACACTTGTTGTTGCTTATCCCTCTGGCGCTTACCCTGGTGGATAGCTTCTATGAGACTGGAATCTGGTATACGGGGCTGGCCCCCGCGACCTACACGGGCGGCTACGTCCAGGCTGGTGAGTACCTCAGGGGTGCTTACGCTGTCCCATTACGCATCCTTATTCTATCCGTAATTCCAGTGGCAACGATTCTGCCCCTGGTCTATCTAGCGTTCTTTGATCATACTTTGGAGAAACTAACCCGGCAGCTGGTCTGGCTGTTGCTCACGGTACAGGTGCTTGCGGCAATCTTACAGATGGGAATGCGTGGGCTGTTGCTCCCAGCAGTCATTCCTCTCATCACCAGCGTCCTCTTTGCTGTAGCTTATATCTATGCCGACTTCCGCGAGATGATCACCACGCGGCAAGTTCAAGGGGGGCGTTTGCAGACGCGCTTGACCTTGTTGACCCTCTCGATAGTCCTGCCGACCTTGATCGCGGTATCGGTCTTTGTCAGCAATCAGGCCTCCCAGTTGATCCGCGAGTTCTCTATCGAGCAGCTCTCTAGCGCCAGCCAGGCCTTGGAGACTAATGTGATGATCTGGCTGGAATATAACGTCAAGGCGCTGGAGCAATTTGTCAACCATCCCGCAACCATAGAGATGGATACGGCGCAGCAGGTGGTGCTACTACGAACGCTGGTAGAGACCTATCCCGATGTCTATTTCGCCAGTACCAGCAATGTGGATGGGTTGAATGTGGCGCGCAGTGATGGAGCGCCTCCGGTCAACTTTAACAATCGCACCTGGTTCCAGTTTGCCCGGTTGGGCACTCCGTTGGTTTTTGAGACGGACATTGATCCGGTGACAGGAAACCTGTCGTTGGTGATTTCCAAGCCCATTTATAACGCGGATGGCGAAATAGTGGGCGTGGCGATGGTGATGACCGATGTGACGGCGTTGCGCGAGCAACTCCGCTTGTTCGAGTTGGGGGATACCGGGTTGGCCTATGTCATTGATAAACACGATATCGTGGTCGCTCACTCGGATCCGCAGCTGGAAATCGAGCGCCTCGACCTCTCCCCCTATGCCCCTGTTTCAGCGATGCGGCGAGGAGCGCGCGGCCAATTTGATTTCGTTGATGAGGATGGCGTCAGCTGGCTGGCCTACGTCAAAGTCATTGATAACAATTGGGGCGTGATGGTGCAGCAGCAGCAGACGGAATGGGCGCAGGCTCAGGTGCAGTTCCAACGCGGGGCGTTGGTGGTGTTGGGCGGTGGTTTAGCATTGCTGCTGACCTTAATCTTGCTCACCTTGCGGCAGGCGCTGCGCCCCATCGCGACCCTCACAGAGACGGCGCAGGCAGTCGCGGCGGGGAATCTGCAACGCGAGGCCCCCATCGAGAGCGGGGACGAGTTGGGGGTGCTGGCCGAGACCTTCAACAGCATGACCGCGCAGTTGCGCGAGCTCATCGCGGGGCTGGAGCAGAATGTAGAGGAGCGCACGCGCGATCTGGAGCGCCGCACGCAATACATGATCGCTTCCGCAGAGGTGGCGCGGGCCATCTCCTCGATTTTGGACCTGCAACAATTGCTCTCGCAGGTGGTGGAGTTGATCCGCGAGCGTTTCGATCTGTACTATGTGGGTCTCTTCCTGGTGGATGAGGAGCGTGAGTGGGCTGTGTTGCGCGCAGGTACGGGCGAAGCCGGCGTGCGGATGCTGGCGCGAGGCCATCGCATCCGCGTTGGCGAAGGCATGATCGGGTGGAGCGTCGCCAATGCGCAGGCGCGGGTCGCTGCCGAGGTGCGCGAGGACGAGGTGCGCCAGGTCACTGCCGAGCTGCCGGAGACCCGCGCGGAGGCGGCCTTGCCGTTGCGCTCGCGCGGGCGCGTGCTGGGGGCGCTCACGGTGCAGAGCGATCAGCCTGGCGTCTTTGATACCGATACCGTCACTGTCTTGCAAACGATGGCCGATCAGGTGGCCGTGGCGATTGATAACGCGGAGCTCTTCTTGAACAGCCAGCGCGCGCTGGAGACCGCTCAGCGCGCCTACGGGCAGTTCACCCGCCAGAGCTGGCTGGACTTATTGCGCGAGCAGGCCATCGTTGGCTATCGTTACCTGGGGCGCTCGTTGCTGCCGGCGGAGGGCGACTGGCGTCCGGAGATGCTCTCCGCAGCGCGGGAGGGCGAGCTCGTTGTTGCCGATGAGGGGCGCACGGTGGTGCTGCCCATCAAAGTGCGCGGTGAGCAGGTGGCGGGCGTCCTGCGCTTCAGCAAAGAAGACCCCGAAGCGGTCTGGACCGAGGCGGAGTTGGCCCTGCTCAATGCCCTCGTCGCGCAGTTGAGCGTGGCGATGGAGAGCGCCCAGCTCTTCCATCAGACGCAGCGCCGCGCCGTCCGGGAGCAAGTGGTCGGGCAGATCAACGCCCGTGTGCGCGCCGAAGTAGAGGTCGAGGCCCTGCTCGAGCGGGCTTTGGAAGAGCTCGGACGGGTGCTTGATGCCCGTCGTGCCTCTGTCCAACTGGAGGTGGGAGAAGCATGACCATGCAAGGCCCTAAGCAAAACTGGTTCCGGCGGCTATTTTCTGTGGAGTCTCCCGATCCGTATCAGGCTCGGCTTGCCTGGCTCTTCAACATCAGTTTGTTGAGCAGTCTACTCTTCTTCCTGCTGGCGGCGGGGCTTTTCAGCTGGATCACTGCCTCGCTTGAGTTGGGGGCCGCGTGGGCGTTGATGATGCTCTTCTTTTCGATCGGCATGGCCTTGACCCTGCTTGCCTTCTGGTTGAACAAGCGCGGCCATTACGCGATTGCCTCGCAGTCTTACATCACGTTCTTAAATCTCATTATCCTCTTGAGCGTGTTGTTGATTGGGGGCACTAAAGCGCCCACCTGGCCCTTCTTCATCTGGGGCTTGGTGATGATCTCTATCTTCATCTCCTACCGCCTGCCGCTTTATCTGGTCGGCGTGCTCGTGGCGCTGTGGGGGCTATTGGCGATGGGAGAACATGTGGGAGTGTATCAGCCGCTGGTAACGGTTTCTGCCGACCATTACGCGGAGGTAGGCTCGCTCTTTGCCATCGTTGCGATGGTGTTATCCGTTCCCTTTGTGGCGAACAATCTGCGCTATACCCAGCAGGCCGTGCAAGACCTGCGGGGTATGCGGGGCGCTCTGGAGACTGCTAAGGACACTCTGGAAGAACAGGTGGCTTTGCAGACCGCTGAAGCGCGGCAGCGCGCAAAAATCTTCCGTGCGGTCGCCGATTTGGGGCGAATCACGGCTTCAATTCTGGAACTCCAACCTTTGCTGAAGACGGCTGTGGATTTGATCGCGCAGCGCTTCGACTACTATCGAGTCAACATCTTTTTGCTCGATGAGGATGCGCAATGGGCGGTCTTGCAGGCCTCCTCGCTATTGGAGACGGAAACCGAGCGCGCCCACGAACTTCGTCTGCGCGTGGGGCGGGAGGGAATCGTGGGGTATGTGGCCTCGTCGGGCGTCTCTTACGTGGGGGCGGATGTCGCCCAAGAGACACGTTATCGGCCCTTCGATACGGCCTCGCCCACGCGCTCCGAAGTCGCCATCCCCCTGGAATTGCGCGGCAAGGTGATCGGCGTGCTCGATGTGGAACAGACCGAGCCGGGTGCCTTCGATCAGGAGAACGTGGCGCTGTTGCAAGCATTGGCGGATAGTCTGGCTGTGGCGATTGAGAACGCCATGCGCTTCAAGCAGCTCCAGCGCACCCTGAAGCGCCTTTTGCGGTATGAAGAGCAAGAGGTGCTGAAGGTCTGGCGCGAGATGTTGCTCAAACGCGAGGGGCGGTTGGGCTATCTCTACGACCGGGTGCGGGTGGAGCCGCTGCCGGAGCACACCGACGCGCGGCTGGGTGGCCCGGCAGACGTCACCGAGATTACCACCTGGCAACGCGAGGATGGGATGCATCTCCTGATAGCTCCGGTGGAGTTCCGGGGGCGCCCGGTGGGGCGCTTCACCTTCGAGGCCGATCTCCCCTGGTCGAACGAAAAACTCGAGGTCGTCGGTGCAGTGGTCGAGCAACTCAACCTGGCATTGGAAAATGCCCGGCTGCTCGAAGAGACGCGGCGGCGCGCCTTGTTGGAGGAGACCACCGGGGCTGTCACCGCCAACATCCGCGCTGAGGTGGAGATCGAGGCGATCTTGGAGCGCGCACTCACGGATCTGGGACAGGCGCTAGGCGCGGAGCGCGGTGTCGTTCGCCTGGCGCTGGTGCAGCAACAGGAGGAGGCGCTATAATGGCTGAACCACGGTTACTACTGCAACACACCCCTTCGATAGCGGAGCTCTTCATCAAGGTAGATGTGCCGGATGAGGAACTGGCGCAGCGGGGGCGGTTCTTCAATATCCTGTTGGGCTTCCATCTTGTGGCGGTGCTGTTGCTCTCCGTTGCCCTGATTATCATGGAGCCGTTGAGATTAGTAGAAGCGGGAATCGCTCGGTGGGCAGGTATCGCCCCGTTGCTCTATCTCCCTGTGCTGGTCGGCTTGTATTCCTTCAACCGCCGAGGCCATATCAACCGCACAATCGGATTTTACGTCTGGCTGAACTTCGTGGCGGCTTTTCTGGCCTGCCTCTTTTTCGATGGCAGCCGCTCGCCTGCCTGGTTACTCTTTTTATGGGTGGCGATGGCGGCGGGGATGTTATGGCGGCCCACTTACGCGCTCTTGATGAGTGGCCTGGCGACATTGCTCTATTTTCTGCTCTTGATATTTGAGGCATTGGGCATCTATATGCCCCCGTTTTCTTTCTCGGCAGAGGCGCGCACCTTCGCCTTTCTGGTCATCGGATTGCTGATGGTGCTCTTTGCTGGTGGCGTGTTGACCTTCTTGACCACGCGGAATCTCAGCCGGGTCGTGGCGCGCTCCCAGGAGATGACGGTTGATCTGCTGCAAACACGGGAATCTCTGGAGCGCGACATCGCGTCGCGCACGCAGACCCTCGAATTGCGCGCGCAGCAGTTCCAGACTATCGCCGAGCTGACGCGCGCCATCGCGGGCATCCTGGATATGGAGGTGTTGCTGGAGACCTCGGTAAAGTTGATTGCTGAGCGGTTGGGCTACTACCACGTTGGCGTCTATCTGCTTGATGCACAACAGGAGTGGGCCATCTTGCGGGCGGCCTCCTCCGAAGGCGGTCAGCGTATGTTAGCGCGGGGACACCGCGAGGCCGTGGGGGAGCACGGTGTGGCGGCGGAAGTGGCCGCTGTCGGGCGTCCGCGGATCGCCATGGATGTGGGCGAGGAGGCGACCTGGTTCAACAACCCGGACCTGCCCCTGACGCGCTCCGAACTGGCGCTGCCGATGGCGGCGCGTGGGCAGACCCTCGGCGTGCTCGATATTCAAAGCCAACATGAGAGCGCTTTCCGTACCGAGGATTTACAAGTATTCGGCGTGTTGGCCGATGGCCTGGCAATCGCTCTGGATAACACGCGCCTGCTGAGCGAGACGCGGCAGGCGTTGCAACGCCTCAATCGCTACCAGGAGACCGACGCGCTGCGTGGTTGGCGGCAGGCGTTGGCCCGCCGCGACTTGCAGATCAACTATCTCTACGACCAGGTGGAGTTGCGCGCTGTTGATGTGGAAGAAGTGGCCGCGGTCGAATTTGACGAGACCCTGGAGAGCGTGCGCACCGCTATCAACGCAGAGGGGCAGTATACCTTGCTCGCGCCGGTGCGTATTCGGGGGCGGCTGGTAGGGGCGCTCTCTTTCGAGAGTCTGCACCCCTGGGCGGAGGAAGACCTGCGTCTGGCCGAATCGGTCGTCCAACAATTGGGTCTGGCGTTGGAGAACGCCCGGTTGCTTGAAGAGGCGCGGTTACGGGCCTTGCAAGAGCAGGCGCGAGGTGAAATCGTGGGGCGTGTGCGCGCTTCGGTCAATGTGGATTCCA
Organism: Anaerolineae bacterium; assembly: GCA_034435555.1. Lineage (GTDB taxonomy): Bacteria > Chloroflexota > Anaerolineae > B4-G1 > SLSP01 > DAOTXC01. The sequence continues at coordinate 37,109 of DAOTXC010000146.1, read as the reverse complement.
TCTTGCGCAGCGCCGCCGAGGAACTGGGGCGCGCCTTCCAATTGGAACGCGCACGGGTGCAGCTCTTGCCCCGGCAAGTGGAGGAAGACTGAGAGCGGTGAGAGACGGAAGAGCAAGGCCGATACGTGCAGCGCTGCTCGTGCTGCTGATAAGTCTGCTGTGGGGACTATCTGGCTGTGTGGAAGCACCCCTGCCTGTGCAGGAGGGCGTCCCTGTTCCGGTCCCGGACCAGCCTTTGCGCATCTTGTGGATCAACAGCTATGGCTACGGTGACGTGTGGGCCTCGTCGGCGCAGGCCGGCTTCCGTGAGAGCATGGCGCGGCAGGGGTATTCCATCCCGGATCTTACACTGACCCTGGAGACCCACTATCTGGCGCTCACGGGCCACGATTCGGATGCGGAAGTAGCGGCGGCAGTCGCCGCTGCGCTGGATAAAATTTCAGAGTTCGACCCAGATGCGGTCATCGTCTATGGTGATGAGGCCGCGCGGTTGATTATCCCGCAGGCTGCCGACCGCGAACGCCCCATCATCTTCTGCGGACTGCGCGGCAGCCCGCGCGAATATGGCATTCAGCTGCCCAACGTGGCGGGCGTCTTGGAGTATCCCCGCGTCAAAGAGACGCTGCGCGTAGCGCTGGCCTTTCTGCCGGACGCTGAGCATTATCTGGTTTTGGGAGATACCCAGGCCGGCGGCGACCATATAGCGCGATACGTCGCGGAACAGGCGGCACAGGCGCAGGTCTTCACCGAAGCGCCCCAATTGCGCGTAGTCAGTCGGTGGGCGGATTGGCAGGCCGCCGTGTTGGAGGTCGGGCGCGAGGTGGACTTCATTTTGTTGGTCCGTTACCAGACGTTGGTGGATGCGTCGGGAGAGCCGGTTCCTGCTGAGCAGGTGTTGCGCTGGACGCTCTACAACTCCCCTGTGCCGGTCTTCGGCCTGTGGCGGGATACCGTGCGCACCGGTGCGGTGGGCGGGCTGACGCTCACCGCCGAGGCGCAGGGGGCGCACGTCGCACGCATCCTCAACTGGCAGGTGGAGGGCGTCGCGCTCTCGACAATCCTGCCCGAAGTCCCTGATCGCAACAGTCTGGCGATCAACCTGGCGGCGGCCCGTCACTGGGAGCTGGACATCCCGACACAATTTATCCTGGCAGCCGAAATTTACGAGACATTGCCTCGGCTAGAAGGAGGTCAATAATGTTCTGGAAGCAGTTGAGCCTGCGCTGGCGCATGGTTCTGATCATCATCATCATTCCCTTGCTGCTGGTGATGCCGGCCTTCATCTTGGGCGGGGCGGGCTACCGCGCGGCCTATCGTGAGGCCCGGGTGGGCAAGGCGCAGATGGCCGTGCGGCAGCTGGAACAGATCGTGCGGGGCATCACGCCCTACGTGACCTCTCTCTACGATGTGTCGGGGTTGGATTTGCAGATGCGCGAAGTCCCCAGAGGCGAGGACGACTTATCCTTTGCGGCTTTGGTTTTGGAGGGCGGACTGGTGGTCTATCACTCCAACCCCGCCTTGAATGGTACGCAGGTTTTGGGCCTGGACCGGCTGACGCGGGGTGAATTCCAGCGCGTTCTGCCCGACTACGGCGCGGTCTATCTCACGGTTGGAGAAGTGCCGGTGCCGGGGACCTTTGGGCAATCACTCTACATTGTCGTCGGGCAGCCGTTGGCGCTGGTTGATCCTTTCTGGCTGGCCTTGTTGCCGGCCTTGGGCGGGATCGTATTGGCGGCGTTGATGATTGTGTTGACGCAGGCCGTACTGAGCCGGGTGGTGCTGCAACCTCTGGAGCGGCTGGCCGAAGGGGCTGCCATCGTGGGGGCGGGCGATCTGGCCTACGAGATTCCCATCGAGCGGGCGGATGAGGTGGGCTTCCTGGCGCAGTCGTTCAACCAGATGGCGCGGCAGGTGCGCGAATTTGTCCAGAATCTCGAGGCGCAAGTCGTAGAGCGCACCTCGGCTCTGGAGCGGAAGAGCAAGCAGCTCGAGGCGGCCAACATGGTGACCCGCGAGGCCGCTCACGCACAGGATGTCCTCACGCTGTTGGAGATAGCAGTCACGGCGATTTCCGAATACTTCGACCTCTATCACGCGGGCGTCTTCCTGCTGGATGAAGATCGCGAGTGGGCGGTCTTGCGCGCGGCTTCCTCCGAGGGGGGGCGACGCATGTTGTTGCGCCGCCATCGCCTGCGGGTGGGGCAGCAGGGCATCGTGGGGTACGTCTCCGCGACCGGGCTGCCGCGCATCGCCCTGGACGTGGGCGAGGATGCTTACTGGTTCGATAATCCCGACTTGCCCGACACCCACTCCGAAATCGGTCTGCCGCTCAAAATCGGCGATGAGCTCATCGGCGTGTTGGATGTGCAGAGCGAGCAGACCTCGGCCTTCACCGATGACGACATCAGCAACTTGCAGCTGCTTGCCGACCAACTCGCCCTGGCGATTATGAACGCGCAAGCGATGGAGCGGATGCAGGGCGCGGTGGCGGAGCTGCAGATGCTTCAGCAGGACTATCGCCGCCAGGGATGGGCGCGCGTGATGGCTCGCCAGCGTCCGATGGCCTACGAATATGACCAGGTGGAGGTCTACCCCGTTCCGCCGCTGCCCGTGCCCGACGATTTCTACACCGATGCGACCAAAACGCACCAGCTGGTTAGCGGCGGTGGCGTCACCTCGTTGATGAGCACCATCAGCGCGCACGATCAACTGGTCGGTGTGGTCGCCCTGACCGACCCGGAGCGCACCTGGTCACGAGAAGAGCTCTCATTGGTGCAGAGCGTCAGTGAGCAGGTGGGGTTGGCGCTGGAGAACGCGCGCCTCTTCGAGGATGCGCAGCGCACCGCGCAGCAACAGGCGCTCATCAACTTCGTGTTGCAGGCTGCCGCCGGCACCACCGAGCCGGAGCAGGCCCTCCGCGATATCGCGCAGGTGTTGGCGCAAGGATTGGGGATGGCGGTGGGCGTCTTCACCTACTTGAACCCCGAATCGCCGCGCGTGCAGTTGCAGGCGTTCCTTGATCCGGCAGGTGAACAGGTGTTATCCGCCGGCTCCGAGTACGCCCTCTCGGAAGATTTGCAGATCTTCTTCCGAGGGCTGACGCGCCCTGAGTTGGGGCGGATGTTGAGCACGCCCGATAACGCGCTGCTGGCCGAGAGCTATGATCTGGAGCGCGTGCTGTATGTGGCGATTCGCACCGCCACGGCCCAGAAGGGCTTCATGGCGATGGTGCAGCGGCGGGACGATCCCCCGCTCGATCCTGAGACGCGGGCGCTCGCGCAGAACCTCGCCGGGCAGGTTGCGGTGCTTTTGGAAAACATGAGCCTCTTGGAGGAGACGCAACAGCGCTCCGGAGAATTGCAGTCCCTCTATGAGGTGTCGCTGCGCTTCGCTGCGGAGCTCGATCCCCAGGAGTTGGCGAATACCATTGTGGAGCAGGCCGCCTCCGTCTTCGGGGCCGACATCGTCGGCTACCTGGAGCATCATCCCGAAAATGGGAGCCTCATCCTGGTAGCGGGCACGGAGCAGCTCCGCCAGGCTATCGGCATGGAGCTCTCTGCCGATGAGGGGCTGGCGCACCGCGTCTTGCAGGAGCGGCGTCCGGTGGTGCTGGAGAACTATCAGCTCTGGGACGGGAAGGTGGATTGGATCGCCGATGTCGGTTTCCAGTTTGATGCAGTGCTTTCGGTGCCGATTCTGGGGCGCGCGGGAGTGTTGGGAGTGCTGGATATTGATGCTGGCAAGCGTCGGGTCGCCTTTGATGATGACGATGTGCGCCTGGCGGAGCTCTTCGCGGCGCAGGCAGCCTCCGCGTTGGAGAACGCCACCCTCTACGCCGAGAGCGCCGACCGCGCTCAGAGCCTGCAACAGCTCTACAATGCTGGTCTGGAGCTGGTTGCCATGTTGGATGTGCAGCAGATCCTCGACGCCGGCTCTCAATGGGCGTTGGAGATCTTCGGCGGCGATACCGCCACGATCTACTATCTCGATCCAGATACAGAACAATATTCGGTGGGGCGGGCGGTTATCTCCCCGGAGTGGTTGGAGCGCGATCCCACCGTGTTGCCCCGTCCGCAGGGGATGACCCATACCATCATGCAGAGCGGCGAAGCTGTGCTGATCCGGGATACGCGGGCGGATCGCCGGATACCGGAAATGACGAAAGAGGGCGAGGCGCGAATCATCTACGATGTGGGGCTGCTTTCGCAGGTCGCGGTTCCGCTGCGCTTGGGACAGCAGATGGTCGGCGTGCTCTACGTCAACAGCGTTCAAGTCGGCCACTTTGAAGAAGATGACATCCAGCTCCTGGAGTTCCTGGGAACCCAGGTGGCGACGGCAATTCAGAATGCCCGCCTCTTCGGACAGACACAGCAGGCGCTCGCGGTGGTGGAGGTGCAGGCGCGGTATCAGACGCGCGTGGCGCAGACCACAAGCCTGCTCACCGAGCAGGGCACCGAGGCCCTGGCCGAAGTGTTGGCCTTGCTCGGTGATGCTGTTGGCGTTGGGCGCACCTACTACTTCGAGGCCCATCAGGAGGATGAAGCGCGCTTCTGGAGCCTGCTCGAAGCCTGGGGCGCGGAGCGCGGGGAGACATGGGAGCGTTTTGCGCCGACCCAACTTGAGACATGGCGGTTGGCCCTTCTCAAGGAGGGGGTGGTGCGGGAGCGGTTCAGTACGGCGTCGCCGGAGGAGCGCGAGTTCTTGGAGGCGTTGGGGCTGAAGTCTATGTTGCTGTTAGCCGTGCCGGGGCGCTATCCAGAGCTGCCCAACTTCCTCGGCTTTGGCGACACTGAGACGGAGCGCGATTGGGGACAGGATGAGATTTCCGCCGTGCGCACGGTAGCGGCGGCCCTCTCCACAACGCTGGCCCGTGAGCGGCTCTTCGACCAGATTCAGGAGAACCTGGCCGAAACCGAGGCGCTGTATCAGGCCGGGGCCGAGCTCAACCGGGTAAACGACTACGAGGATGTGTTGGACGTGTTGCGGCGCTACACGATCCTTAACCATCCGGCTGCGACCAACTCCTCCTTGCAGCTCTTTGATCGCCCCTGGATCGGCGACGATGCGCCCACATGGTCCACGGTTTACGCGCGTTGGTCGGATGTCCCGCTGGAGCGACTCCAGGACCGCTATCCGGTCGCGGCCTTCCCATCGGCCAAGGTGCTATTGCGCCTGGATGCGCCTACCTTCGTTGCGGATTTGACCACCGATCCGCGCGTGGATGACAACATGCGCGCCTTCTTCGTCAAGCAATTGGAAGGCAAGAGCGCAATTTTCGTACCATTGGTGGTTGCCAATCAGAAAATCGGCTATCTGCACGCGGTTTATCGGGAGCACTTAGAGTTCTCCGAAGCCGAGTTGCGCCAGGTGATGTCCTTGGCGGGGCAGGCGGCGGTCGTCGCGCAGAACATCCTGCAGCTCAATGCCACTGAAGCGCGGGCGTTGCGTGAGCGGCGCATCCGCGAGATTGTGGGACGCATCCAGGCTGCGCCGGATGTGCAGATGGTGTTACAAACCGCCGTCCGCGAGCTGGGACGCTCGCTGGGCGTGCCGCGCAGTGCAATACGGTTGGGGAGCGCCCACGAGCGCGCCGCTGCGCAGAAGCCGGGCACCCAAGAGCTCACCGGCACGCCGTCAGCGGAGGCGGTCGAGGCGCATGAAGATGACACGGATACATCGTAGGCTGGGAAGGTATCGGCGGGTGTTGTTGCGTACATACCTGCTGGCGCGGCCAGAGTAGGAGCAAGGCATGGAAGCTTTGGAACAACACACTGGATGGAAGGCTCTCTATACGATCGCCACATTGCCGTTGGCAACGGTGGATGCAACGCAGCTGGGAGAGCTGTTGGATACGCAGCTCCGCCCCCTCTTTGGGGCCGATATGGTGCGCCTCTACGTGGCGGATGCGGCGCTCAGCAATGCGCTACGCCCCTGGGTGGGAACCGAGGCCGCACGGGCGGCTGTTCTGCCGTTGGGCGGATTGCCTGCTCGCGCCCGGCAGGAGCTGGAGGCGCGGCGCTGCTTTAGCGCGGTGCTGCTCGATCCTTTGATCTTGCCCGGCGACCCGGACGCAGCGGCGCTCCACGCCCTGGCGTTAGCGCCGGTCACAGATGAGGCGCAGCTGCTAGGGGCCGTGTTGGTGGGGCGCTATGTTGCTCAGCCGTTTACCGTTGAGCAAACCGCACTGCTCACGCCGTTGGCCGCGCGTCTGGCCGAGGTGCTGTTGCGCCAGCAGATGGCGACAGATATGCACCAGGCGCAGCGCCGCACGGCTGCGCTATATCAGCTGGGGCGCGCCTGGGCGGAGGCCCATGATATCGAAGAGATGTTGCAGGCCATGGCCGATGGCGTTGCTGAGACGTTGTCGGCGTACCGCGTTACGATAGCGACGTATGACCTGGCGGAGAAGCGGGTGCTGCACTACATCGGCGGCGGCCCTGGGGGTGAGGTCCTGACGCCTGTGCCCTTTGAGGAACTCTGGAACGGCCTGGCTGGCTGGGTGTTGCGCGAGCGTCGCCCGGCGCTCTCCCTCAAAGGCGTCACCGATTCCCGTGAAAGTTCGGCGGTGCAGCAACGTCGCCGCGATACACAAATCGGGTCGGTGGCTGTTGCGCCGTTGCTCTATCAGGGCGAGATTTTCGGAACGATGACGGCGCTCAATCGCGTTGAGCAGCCGGACTTCACCGAAGCAGATGTGGAGTTGATAGTCGCGTTGGCGAATCAAGCCTCCGCGGCCTTGCAGAACGTGCGCTTGACAGAATCAGTTGAAGCAGAACGCGGGCGATTGGCAACGCTCTATGAGGTGAGCCGCCAGCTCGCTGCCAAGACCGATCTGGAGGATCTTGCGCAGGTGGCGTTGGATATGGCTCCCTATGTAGGCGCACAGCATGGCGATTTGATTATCTTTGACGTGGGCGATGGCCAGCCTTTGTTCCGTTCGACCGTGCAGTTGCGCACGGAGCTCGATGCGCAGGCGACCGCGCGGTTCGTTCAGAAACTTCGGACGGAGGGCCTCCAGGGATGGGTGCTGGAAGAACGCAAGTCGGCCTTGATTCAGGACACCCAAGATGACGCGCGCTGGCTGGTTCTGGAGACCGAGGAGGGCGCGGAGGCGATCCGCTCGGCTATCTGCGCGCCGCTTTTTGACCGTCAGGGCGCGATCATGGGAACGTTGAGCTATCTGCACGAGCGTCCAGGGGCGCTCGGCGTGGCCGAAGAGCGGTTGACGAACGAGATTGCAAGCCGGGTCGCTGTGGCTCTGGAGGGCGCGACGCTCTTTATCGAGCGCGAACGCCGTATCGCGGAGCTTTCGATCCTCAACGAGATCGGGCAGGCGTTGGCCGGTTCGCTTGACCTGGATGATCTGCTCACATTGATCCATCAACAGGTAGGCCGGCTCTTTGATGTCACCAGCTTCTACATTGCGCTCTATGAGCAGGGTGCGTCATACTGGACTGCGGCGCTCTACTATGAACATGGTGAGCGCATTCCACCTGTGACCTACAAGCTGGGCGAGGGCTTGACCAGCCACATCATCCACACGCGCCGCTCCATTCTCTTGCGCACACAAAAGGAGTTGTTAGAGTTTCATAGGCAGCGGAACATTGACTTGGTGGGGGATGTCTCCAAATCGTGGCTGGGTGTGCCGTTGCTCGTGGCCGATGAAATCGTGGGTGTCATGGCGATCCAGAACTATGAAGCGGAGCACGTCTATGATGAGCAGGCGCAGCGTTTGCTGATGACTATTGCCACTCAGGGCGCTGTAGCGATTCAGAACGCACGCTTTTTTGAGGATGTTCAACGCTCGGCCCGTGAGCTCAGCGTGATCAATGAGATGGCCCGCGATGTGGCCGTGCAACGTGATGTGAATGCGGTGGCGGAGCTGTTGCACCGCTATACTGCTCGTCTGATGGATGCGGCCAACTTCTACGTGACGCTTTACTATCCAGAACGCAATGAACTGCACTTTGTCCTGAACGTTGTTGAGGGCGAAGTCTTTGTGCGTCCCGCCGGCGGTGTGCGGCCTTTGGGCAGCGGCTTGACCGAGCACGTCATTCAGTCGCGCAAGTCTTTGTTGATCAGCCGTGATTTGGATGAGGCCCGGAGTAAATTGGGTATTGCCCAAATGGGCAAATCAGGCGGAAAATCGTGGTTGGGTGTGCCGTTGATGGTCGGCGAGCGGGTCATTGGCGTGATGGCGGTGCAGAGCTACACGACGCCTGGGGCATACGTCGAACGGCACAAGGAGCTGCTCGAAGCTATCGCCAGCCAGGCCGCAATTGCCCTGGAAAACGCGCGCCTCTTTGTGCAGACCGAACGCTCGCTCAGCGAGACGGAGATCTTGTATCGCGTGAGCGAGGGCCTGGGGCGCGCCCAGACCTTCGATGAGATTCTCCGGGTGATCTCCGACCTCACCGCTTTCGTCAATATGCAGGGCGTGACCTTGCGTGTGGTGCGCGATTGGGATGTGGAAGGTTTCCCGTTGCAGGCCGATGTCTACGCCATCCAGGATAGCGAGCACCCCGAAACGCTCTCCGTGGTGGAAGGGACGCCGGTAGCACGCTCCGAGCACCTGCTACGGATGTTGAACGACCCTGGCTACATCCTGGTCTATCACGATGCGGAGGCCCCTGAGGCCGATATGTCCGACACCGTGCGCGAGAACCTGCTGTCGCGAGGGTTGCGCAGCGCGGTGATGCTGGGCGCGCGGGCGCGGGGACGGCTGGTGGGATTCCTTTCCTTCTACGGCGACCGCCCGCTCAGCGAATTGCCGGAGCGCAGCACCCAGGTCTTGCGGGCCATCTCCGATCAGCTGGCGGTGGCGCTCGACCGACAACAGCTTCAATTGCAGCGTCAGGAGGCGCTGGATGACCTCGCCAATCGCGCGCTGCGCTTGCAGACGGCAGCGGAGGTTTCACGGGCCGCCTCGTCAATTCTCGATCCCGATGAGATTTTGCCCCAGGTGGTGGAATTGATTCGTGAGCGCTTTGATCTCTACTACGCGGGCATCTTCCTGGTGGAGGAGACGGGGCGTTGGGCGGAGCTGCGCTCTGGCACGGGGGAGGCCGGGCAACAGATGTTGGCGCGCCAGCACCGGCTGGAGGTGGGGGGCACTTCGATGATCGGCGCCTGTGTGGTGGATGGCGAGGCGCGCATCGCGCTGGACGTGGGTGAGGAGGCGGTGCGCTTTGATAATCCTTTCCTGCCGGAAACCCGCTCGGAGATGGCGCTGCCGCTGCGCGCCCGTGGCGAGACTATCGGCGCGATGACGATTCAGGATCGTCGCCCGGAGGCCTTCTCTGAGGCCGATATCGCGATTTTGCAGACGATGGCGGATCAGATCGCCAACGTGATCGTCAACGCGCGTCTCTTCACCGAGGCGCAGCAACGCTTCGCGGAGTTGCAGGCGTTGCAGCGCAGTTACACCAGCGACGCCTGGAGCGAATACACGGCCCAGGAGGAGGTCTTGGGGTACGTCTATGACCTCAATGAGCTGGAGCCGCTCACGGCGGATGCTTGGGATGGGGTGCTCCCTGCCCTGGCCTCCCACGATGTGCAGGTGCAGGTCGGCGGCGAGGGGGAACGGACTGCGCTCATCGCGCCCATCACCTTGCAAGAGGAGCCGATTGGGCTGCTGGAGTTCGAGGACCCGGAGGATCTGCATGACTGGTCCGAAGATGACATCGCGCTGGTGACGGCGGTGCGCGAACAGCTTGCCCTGGCGTTGCAGAACCGGATGCTCTTCTCGCAGACGCAGGATGCCCTGGCCGAAGCGAGCGCGCTCTACGAAATCGGGGCGCACATCAACGAGGCGCGGGCGGCAGAAGAGGTGTTGCAGGTGACTGCCGGTGGGTTGGGCCGGCGCCCTGAGCCGGACCGCGTGCTTATCGGCGTATTGGAGCCGGTGGATAATCCCGATACGTTGCGCATCGTCACGACGTGGGATCGCAAAGAGGGCAGTAATGGCGGCGGTTCATATCCGCTGGAACCCTGGCAGGACATCCTCGATGCGCTGACGCAACAGGCGCGCTTGGTCGTTCCCGATATAGAAGACAGTACAATCATCAAGGGGGTGGTGCGCGATGTGTACCATCGCATTGGCGTGCGGGGGGTGGCCGCGCTGGCCTTGAACGTTCAGGAACAGCGGTATGGCATCGCCCTCATCTACACGCGCACGCCGCACGAGTTCTCCACGGAGGAGTTGCGCTTCTACGAGACCGTGGTGCAGCAGGCATCGGTGGCGCTGGAGAACATCCATCTGGTGGCGACGACGCGCGCTGAGGCTGAGCGGCGCGCCATCCTCAACGAGGTGTTGCAGACCGCCTCGCGCTCGCTCGACATTTACCAGATGTTGCGCGATGTGGGCGGCGTGATCTCGCACCGCTTCGAGATGCCCACCCTGTTCTGGCTCTGGCAGGGCGAACGCGTGGAGCTCGTCACCGTGCATGATGAGGCGGGCCGGGCTGTGACCTTGCGGGGCAACAGATCCTTCACGCCCAAGGATATGCCTGGATTGACACGGGTCATCGGCAAGAGCGAACCTTCATTGGTGAAAAATCTGACGCTCATCCAAAAACACAACCGTCTGGAGCAGCTCTGTCAGGACCTGGCGTTACGCGAGCTCTTTGTCGTACCGATGATCAGCCGCGATCAGGTATTGGGCGTGCTGATGTTGGGGCGGCAGGAGGGCCATCCGCCCATTGACGCCGACGAGATGGGCTTTGCGCAGCAGGCGGCTATCAACGTGGGCGTCGCCGCAGAGAACGCCACGCTCTACCAGGAGGCCAAGTCGGCGGATCGGCTCAAGAGCGAGTTCTTGGCGAACATGTCCCACGAGCTGCGCACGCCGCTCAACTCGATCATCGGCTTCTCGCGGGTCATTCTCAAGGGCATAGATGGGCCGCTCACCGACATGCAGCGCACCGACCTGGAGGCCATCCACGATAGCGGCAGGCACCTGCTGAACCTCATCAACGATGTGCTCGACCTCTCCAAGATCGAGGCGGGCAAGATGGAGTTCATCTTCGAGCCTGTTGATGTGAACACGGTTGTCAAAGGGGTGCTCTCGACGGCATTGGCGCTGGTCAAGGATAAGCCGGTCGAATTGCAGCGCGATGTGGAGGATGGATTGCCCAACATCATCGCGGATGAGCGCCGGATCCGCCAGGTGGTGCTCAACCTGGTGGGGAACGCTTCCAAGTTCACCGAGGAGGGCTACATCAAGGTCTCCGCCTGGCGCGAGGGGCGGGAGGTCATCATCGCGGTGCAGGACTCCGGTATCGGTATTCCCAAGGAGCGGTACGGCGCGGTCTTCAAGGAGTTCGAGCAGGTGGATTCCTCATCCACACGCAGCTACGGCGGCACAGGATTGGGCCTGCCGGTGAGCAAGAAGTTCGTCGAGGCGCATGGCGGGCGCATCTGGTTCGAGAGTGAGGTAGGCATGGGGACGACCTTCTTTGTGGCCTTGCCCATCGGTGGCCCGAAGGCCGAGGAGCCAGAGGAAGAGGAGGCCAAGGCGCGTGCCGAAGAGAGCCTGACCGTCCTCACCGTGGATGATGATGAGGGGGTGGTGACGCTCTTCCGCCGCTATCTGGAGAAGCAGGGCTATCATGTGGTGGGCCTTACCAAGGGCGAGCGCGTGCTCGAAGAGGTCAAGCGGCTCAAGCCCTACGCAGTGACGCTTGATATCATAATGCCCACCAAGGATGGTTGGGAGATCATCCGCGAGCTCAAATCAGACCCGGAGACGCGCGATGTTCCCATTGTGGTCTGCTCCATCATCAGCGAGGCTGACAAGGGGCTGAGCATGGGCGTCGCCGATTATCTCGTCAAGCCAATCCTGGAGCGCGATTTGTTGGACGCACTCGCGCGGCTGGAACAGCAGATCCCCAGCAACGTGTTGGTGGTTGACGACAACCCCGACGACCGCAAACTGCTGCGCCGCTATCTGGAAGAGGCCGGCTATAGCGTGGAGGAAGCTCCCGATGGGGCCGCCGCAATCAGCAAAATTCACGATTGGCTACCCGATCTCGTCGTGCTTGATCTGATGATGCCGGAGGTGGATGGCTTCGCGGTGATCGAGAATCTCAAGTCGAGCGCGGTCACATCCAAAATCCCGGTGGTCGTTGTCACCGCCAAGGAGCTGACCGCTGACGAACGCGCCTTATTGCAGCAGCGGGTGGAATCGCTGTTGCAGAAGGGACTCTTTGATCAGGAGCGGCTGCTACAAGATGTCGCCATCGCGCTGGAGCGTCTGGCCCCGCCTGCAAAGGATGCGGGCGAATCTTGACACGCTTGGCGGCCCATTGTAAAATGAGTACAGTGGGTTGAGACAGTCTTAACTTGCTAATTTACCAGATGATATCTTAAGGAGGTATGCTATGGCTTATGTGATTACGGAGTTGTGTGAACGCGCGGGTTTATGTGTGGATGTTTGCCCCACGGGTTCGATCCATACTTTGCCGGAACCTACTGATGAGTGGCCCCTGTACTACATCAACCCGGACACCTGCATTGATTGTGGCGCTTGTATGGCGGAGTGCCCCAACGAGGCCATCTTTGTCGAGGACGATGTCCCCGATAAATATGTGGACGACATCAAGAAGAATGTCGCCTTCTTCGAGACCGGGCCGGGCAAGGATATGGTGTAAGGCGCACCTTGCGCAATAACGAACAGAGGCCACCGCTTGCGGTGGCCTCTGTTGATTTTAGACGATGTAGATTGGGCTGGAGAAGATCCAGCCGACCCGACGCCCTCGGAAGCGCCGGTAAACCTCCACGCGGTAGATGCCCGGTTCGGCAGAGGTGTGCCGGAGCTGATGTCCATGTGCGCGGGCCAGCACCTTGCCATCGCGCAAGAGCCGAATCGCGCCTGCCGCTGGCAGATCAATCTCAATGGTGATCGCGCCCAGACGTTTCAACTCCTCGCCGACGGTGGCTTGCGCGGAGCCGCTCCGCGCCACGAAGCGGAAGCCACGGGTAGTGTGGGGGAGATCGTACCCCACCCAGGTGCGTCCGGCGCGCAGCGCCTCGTAGATCTTCGCCCGGTCTTCGGCGAACTCGCCGCCGAGCGGGCCTTGCGTGAGTATGTGCGTGTTCACGCAGCGGAAGTGATATTCGTAGGGGAAGAGCATCCGCTTGAGCGGCCCCAGGCTGTAAGTCTGCGCGTGGGCGTCCGCGCCGCCGAGCGCGGACAGCCGTTGCCCCTGAGCCAATAGCTCATCCCACAGGCGCAATGTCCGGCGGTGTGGGCCACGGATGCCCAACTCCGGGAAGAAGCTGTAGACAATCGCCGGGAGATAGCCCCACAGCAGCCCCTTGAATTCCGAAAGATAGTTCCAAATTTCCAGCCCGGTCACGCCCTGAATCGGCCAATCCACCCAGGGGATGGTGTGCGTCTCGCCGCCGACGCGCCCGCGCTTCTCCACCGGATGCGCGATGTAGCAGAACCCCTCGCGCTCGCGCACCGTTTCGATCAGCGCCTGCGCATAACCGAAGGCGTAGGGGGCCATCTCCTCCTCGGTGGCATAGATGAGCAGGTGATTGGCCTGGGGGCGGCGGCGCACATTGTGAACCTCTTCCCCCACTAGCAACAGCACCTTGCCATAATAATCGGCCACGCCCTCGACATAGATATTGTGATCTGTCACCACGATGAAATCTAACCCCGCCACTTCCGCAGCGTGTGCAATCTCCGCGTGGGTCTTTGTTCCATCGGAATAGATGGAATGGACGTGCAAGTTGCCTACGTACTCTCGATAACTGTTCATCGCGCTGCATCTTACCGGCAACAGCGGATTTGTCAAATGCGGGCCGTGTCCGCCTTAAAAAATTTGCCTAATTCGCCAAGTGCGGCTATGATGAGATTAAGAAGCAATCGCTAGCGAGGAAAGGAGCGCACGATGGCTGAGCAAGCGAGTGAACTGGCGACGCTCTTCGATCAAATGGCGGACCTGTTGGATATCCAGGGCGCGAATTACCACCGCATCCTGGCCTACCGGCGCGGAGCAGAGGCGCTGCGCGGATTGGCGACGCCTTTGCCCACGCTCGTGGCCGAGGGGCGACTGGAGGAGATCCCCGGCATTGGCGAGACCCTGGCCGCTAAAATCCGCGAGTATCTGGAAACGGGCGCAATCGCTGCGTATGATAAACTGTGCGCCGACATGCCTCCCTCCCTACTTGACTTGTTGCAAGTGCAGGGGCTAGGGCCGCGCCGGGTGGCGCGCTTCTGGCGCGAACTGGACATCACGACGCTCGAACAGCTCGAGGCCGCCGCGCGCGATGGACAGTTACAGACCTTGAAGGGCATCGGCGCGCGCACCGAACACAACATCGGCGAGGGGATCCGGGCCTTGCGCCGCCAACGGCAGCGACGGGTTCCTCTGGCGGTGGCCTGGCCGCTGGCCCAGGAGATCATCGGCGCGTTGCAGACGCTGCCGGAGATTGTGCGAATCGAACCGGCGGGCAGCCTGCGGCGGATGCGAGAGACGGTAGGCGATATTGACATCCTGGTCGCAGCGGAATCGCCCGAACCGGTGATGGCGCGCTTCCGCACCCTCCCGGTGGTTGGCAGCGTCCTCCTCAGCGGGCCGACCAAGACCTCGATCCGCACCGTGGATGGGTTGCAAGTGGACTTGCGCGTCCTGCCGCCGGCGCGTTGGGGGGCCGCGTTGCAATACTTCACCGGCAGCCAGGGGCACAATATCCGCTTGCGGGAGCTGGCGCAACAGCAGGGCCTCTCTTTGAGCGAGTACGGCTTCCAGCGGGCGGATGGCTCCGAGCTGCTCTGCGCGAACGAATCCGAGGTCTATGCGACGCTGGCCCTGCCGTGGATTCCGCCGGAGCTCCGCGAGGATCGCGGCGAGTTCGCGGCGGCGCAAGCCGCTGCACTGCCCCGGCTGGTCACGCGCGCGGATCTGCGCGGCGATTTCCAGTGCCACACGGTGCGCTCCGACGGCGAGCACACGATCCTGGAGATGGCGCGCGCGGCGCAGGCGGCGAGCCTGCACTACCTCGTCGTCTGCGATCACACATCGGGGTTGGGCATCTCCCGTGGAATGACGCCCGATGATCTTCCGGCGCTCTTGGCTGATGTGGCGGAGGTCAACGCGCAACTGGGCGCGGGCTTCCGGGTGCTTGCCGGAGCCGAAGTGGAGATCCGCGTTGATGGCGGCCTCGATTGGCCCAACGATGCGTTGGCGCAGCTGGACTTTGTGGTGGCTTCCGTGCATTCGGGGCTGAACCATCCGCGTGAAGAGCTCACGGAACGCATCCTGATGGCGATGCAGAATCCCTACGTTGACCTGATCGGCCATCCCACAGGCCGGTTATTGGGGCGGCGTCCGCCAGCCGATTTGGATATGGAGGCGCTTTTCCAGGCGGCGCTCAAGTATGGCGTGGCCCTGGAGGTGAGCGCCTGGCCGTTACGGCTCGATCTCAGCGATGTTTACATCCGCCGTGCAGTCGAGCTGGGGGTGATGCTCGCGATCAGCTCCGATGCGCACGATGTAGAGGGGTTCGCGGTCTTGCCGTTCGGTGTGGCGATGGCGCGCCGTGGTTGGGCAGAGCCGCAGCATTTGCTCAACACACGCCCCTGGGCGGAGGTTCACGCCTGGCGTCAGCGGCGTTTGCGGGTGCCGGGTTGAAATCTTGCGCTTTGGGTTTATAATATAGTTGACGAATATCATATAAAATGAGGTACAGGTCATGCGAGGGATTGGGATACTGTTGCTAGTGGTGTTGCTTTTAATGGGAATGATCTGGATGGCATTAGGCCCGCGCCTGGATCAGCGGTTGATTCCGGGGACGTGGGTCTGGGAGACGCCTGTGGGTGGCCTGTCGCCCACGGAGGTTGCGCCGGTGGTGGAAGCGGCCTTGCGTCTCGATGCGCCGCGCGTCGTCATTCTGGGGCCGGATGGGCAGCGGTGGGCCTTCTCTCCGCGCGATTTAGGCATCACGCTGGATGCGGAGGCGACGTTGGCGCAGGCGTGGGCGTTGGGGCATTCTGGCTCAGGGATGGAACTGCTCACGCGCCGGGTCGAGGTCATGCTGGAGCAGCCGGTTGTCGCGCCCGTCTTCGCGTGGGATCGCGACCGCACGCTCCAACAGCTGGCATTGGTGGCGGCGGCAGTGGAGCAGCCCGCGCGCAACGCCTACGTGCGCATGGAGGGCGGGGCGTTGCACCTCGAGCCGGCGGCGATTGGTCGCCGGGTGGAGCTCTCGCCTACGTTGGAGGCGTTGTTGCCCTTGCTGCGCCAGCCAGAGCCGGTCGAGACGCCGCTCTACGTCACCCAGCTGCTGCCAGAGATCACCGATGCTCAGGCCCGACAAGCTCTCGACATCGCCGATACGATCCTCTCCGCGCCGTTGACCTTGACGCTGGCCGATCCACGCGCGGGCGATCCAGGCCCGTGGACGCTGACAACGGAGATGCTCAGCCAGATGTTGGCCGTCTACACGCTGGATAATCAGGTCTGGCTGGGGCTGGATGAGGTGCAGTTGGCGGCTTATCTGGAACCGCTGGCAGTGGGCCTGCAGCGCCAGCCCGTGGACGCGACTTTTCACTTCAACGCAGCGCGTGGCGAGCTGGTGGTAGCCTCGCCGAGTGCATTGGGGCGCTCGTTGAACATTACCGCGACGGTCGAGCAGATCAACGAGATGGTGCGAGCCGGGCAGCACTTCGTACCATTGGTCATGGAACCGGTGGCGCCGCGCTATCCCGATACGTTGACCGGGGCCGATCTGGGCATTGTGGAGCTGATCGCTGTCGGCGAATCGTATTTCACAGGCTCCTCTTCCTCTCGAAATCACAACGTCCGTTTGGGATCATCCAAATACGATGGCGTGTTGGTCGCGCCCGGTGAGACCTTCTCGTTTAACGACCACCTCGGCGAAATAACGCCCGATGCAGGCTACGATGAATCCTACGTCATCATTGGAAATCGAACCGTGCCGGGGGTGGGGGGCGGTATCTGCCAGGTGGCGACGACGGTGTTTCGCGCGGCGTACTACGCGGGCTACCCGATTGTGGAGCGCTGGCCCCATGCGTACCGGGTGGGCTATTACGAGATCGGTGGCTATGGGCCGGGCTTCGATGCGACAATTTACAAGCCGCTGGTGGATTTCCGCTTCACGAACGATACCCCGTATCATCTGTTGATCGAGACCCATGTGGATGCGCACGCCAACCGGCTGTTCTTCTACTTCTACAGCACCAGCGACGGACGCACTGTCGAGCAAATCGGGCCTACCTGGGGGCAGCCGGAGCCGCCAGGCCCGCCCATCTACGAGTACGATCCAACGCTGCCCCCGCAAACAGTGCGCCAACTCGAAAGCGCCCACGATGGGTTATCTGCTCGGCTGGGGCGGGTGGTGCGCGATGCGGAGGGGAATATCCTGTATCAGGATACCTTTATCAGCAATTTTGTGCCGTGGTCGGCGCGGTATCTGTACGGCCCGGATGTGACGC
Organism: Anaerolineae bacterium; assembly: GCA_034435555.1. Taxonomy (GTDB): domain Bacteria; phylum Chloroflexota; class Anaerolineae; order B4-G1; family SLSP01; genus DAOTXC01. Next base: position 19,642 of record DAOTXC010000146.1, on the reverse strand, counting down.
CGCCGCCGGGAGCGGAGGTGATCTCCACACCGGAGCCTTGAGTTCTGAATGCACACTGGCCCACTTAAGCGGGCCAGTGGTTGTTTTGCGTGCGGCGGCCTGCAGGCAGACAGTTGCCATCGTCTGCCTGCAGGCCACTGCAAAAGCGGGCTTCTCTAAACTATCGGCGGCGACATTGCTGGCGGCTCAACGGCCCCCTGCTTGACCCATGCCTGTAGCTCGAAGGTGACTTTCTGGAAGAAACTTTGCTGTGGTAGATTCCCCTCGGCGTATTCGGCCTCCCTGATCAGCACACGGACGCGCAAGGCGCTGGTTTCCAGGTCGAGCGTGCTGCCGGGCCGTAGCACGGTGACATCGCCCTTGGACGATAGCTTGGAGCGCAGGGTGGGGGCGTTGAAGGCATATTCGCTGGCGAGGACGATCGTCTCAGTGCGAATGTCGCTCTTGTCGAAAAGCCAGGCCTCAAATGCGGTAATCTTCTTAGGATCGCCAACGCCGATGCTCTCCGACATACCGATACCACACTCACCCAAAAAGTCGTTGCCGACCTCAATGCTGAACGAGGGATCGAAGAAATCGTCGCCGAGGATGTAGGTGGTCAAGAAGGGTTTAAGCGCCAGCCCTTCCTCGCCTTCCGGGGCGGGGAACGCTCCAGGGAATTCCTCTTCCCACCTTGGCTCGCGGCGTTCTTCCTCGCGTCCACGCCGCACAAAGAAGAAGAAGGCTGCTGCAACGATCAGCAGCACTACCGCCAGCAGCGCCAAGAGCTGTAAGAATGTCATCCCGCCTCGCTCTTCTTCGGGGGGGGCTTGTTCCGCCAGCGCATCTGACAGACGTTGATAAAGTGGAGCCTGTTCGGGATTGCGAGCGGCGGTTGTCGCGAGGGCTGCTTGCGCTTGCTCGCGCGTCCACAAACCTTTCTCATCGCCGATGCCGAGGCGGCGCTCCGCAGTATCCAGGTCGCTGTCGCCAAAATAATCCAGGGCGACTCGGCTCAGGTAATACTGCTGGAAATCCGAGCGGAGGTGCATGGGAGTGGCGTTTTTCCATTGCACCGGCCAGATCCCCCAGGCAATAATCAGCCCGATGATGAGACCGAGGCCCAACATGAACCATAACCGGTACTTTTCCCACGGCTTTTGAATCTTCATCATGAAGGTGGCGAAAAGGATTCCGCCTTTGGCAAGTAGCGTATTCAACAGATCAGACATTGTAACCCCCTTAGGTGGTGAGTTGAGTAACCCCTGGTTGTCTCGCTAATAATGGGCTGTCACGATGGCGGGTTGCCCAGCCTGCTGCAAGATGCAACGTGAGTTAAGTAAGGTTCTATCAAAGATTACCACAAATCTTATCTCTTTGCAAGTGGCGGTCAAGTTTAGGATGTGCATCGAGCTTAGGAGAGTTGCTGCCTCAGGTCAGGTGGTTGCCCCCAGTCAGCGCGGGCCAGAATTCGCGCAAGCAGGCCCCCAGCGCCGATTCCGCCAGCACTTCGTAGTGGATGCCCGTCATCGTGGCGGTGTACCAGTCCACTGTGAGAAAATCCCATGCTTCGAGGGGCTGTTCCTCGGTGGGGGCGTCGGCCCAGTGGATGGCGGCGTCGTGGCGATAGTGATCGTTGGTAGGAACATTTACCAGAAGGGGCGTCGCCGTTGGGCTTGAGATCAGCCGGGGATGGTAGAAGTAAGGCTCATCGAAATCGTTGGGCAGCCAGAGGCTCTCCGTAATACCGAGCGCGCGGAAATCGAGTTTGCCGCCGCTCCAACACACCTTATCTGTATCGTAATACTGTTGCACAGTGCTGAGCGCTGCCTGCAGGTCAAGTCCCAGATAACAACGCTCGACCTCGAGACTCTCGTGTTCCACCGTGCGCCAGTAGGAGGCATCATCGGCTACCTGGCTGCCGCTCAGCCGGTCACAATCGGGGCCGGTGGTCACGAAGAAGGGTGGTACGATGAAGCCGCGTTCGACCAGCGCAGTGATGAGCGCCAGCGTGATCTGGCTGGGCTGGCGGCTCTCCGCTGCGGCGACCAAGTATGGGATATTGGTGATGCTCACAATGGTCTCCCTAGAAAATAGCCTGAACGTAAGACAGGTTGCCAACCTGTCCTACAATTTCACCCTCGGTGGTATATCGAAGGAACATGCTGATTCCCTTCTTCGAGAACAGTAACGGTTGATGGGTGAGCAGCAGGGCAGAAGTGCATTTTACCTACGCCCCACTTCACTTGCCACACTCTAACTGTACCTGAGTTTGTCTAAAATTCAACTCGATCCGGCGAGCGCCTGTTCCAGGTCGGCGATGATATCCGCCACCGCTTCGATGCCCACCGCGAGCCGCACCAGACCGTCGCTCAGCCCGGCGGCGAGCCGCACCGCGCGCGGGACGCTGTGATGCGTGGTGCTGGCGGCGTGGGTGATGAGCGTGCGGGTATCCCCCAGGCTCACGGTGCGCGTGCAGAGTCGCACCGCATCGAGCAGGCGCGCGCCGGCCTGTGCGCTCCCTTCTACCTCGAAGACGACGACGCCCCCGCCGCCGCCCGGCATTTGCGCGCGCGCCAGCGCGTGCTGCGGATGTGAGGGATGCCAGGGATAGCGCACCCACGCGATCCCTGGCTGTTCTGCGAGCCATTCCGCCACGCGCAAGGCGTTGGCGTTGTGGCGGGCCATCCGCAGCGGGAAGGTGTGGATCCCCCGCGCAATCAGCCACGCATTGAAGGGGCTGATGCAGCCGCCGAAGGTGCGCAACGGGCCTTTGAGCGCGCGCGTGATGAAGTTCTGTGATCCCACAATCACCCCGCCGAGCGCGTCGCCGTGCCCGCAGAAGAACTTGGTGGCCGAGTGAAGCACCACATCCACCCCCAGCGCCAGCGGGCGCTGATTGTAGGGCGTGGCGAAGGTGTTATCCATGAGCGTCAGGATGCCGCGCTCGCGGGCCAGCGCCGTGATGGCGGCGATATTGTTGAGCGCAAGTGTGGGGTTGCCGGGCGATTCCAGATAGATGGCGCGGGTGTTGGGGCGCAGCGCGGTAGCGAAGGCGGCGGGGTCGGTGGCCTCGGCGAGCGTGGTCTCGATGCCGTAGCGCGGCAGGTCGCGCAGGAGCAGGCTGTACGTCCCGCTGTACAGTCCGGTGGTGGCGACGACGTGGTCGCCAGATTGCAGCGCGGTGAGCAACGCCGTGCTGATGGCGGCCATGCCGGAGGCGGTCGCCAGTGCGGCCTCACCCCCTTCCAGCGCGGCGACTTTGGCCTCCAGCGTGGCGATGGTGGGATTGCCCCAGCGCGTGTAGATGGGCTGGCCCTCGGTCTCGAAGGCGTGCGCGGCCTCGGCGGCGCTGGCATAGCGGAAGGTGCTCGCCAGGCGGATGGGCGCGGCTACATCGGGCAGGTCCGTGTCCTCCCCGGCATGGATGGCCAGGGTGTCTAAATCGTAGGTTGTCATAAGGCTCTCCTTGTTGGGAATGGCGAATCTTTTATACCTCGGATTGTGGGGTTGGCAATTGTACCATTTTTGAATGGCAGTACAATGGGAAGCAGGCCAACATAGGAGTCCCGTATGATGTTTACTATCGGCGTCTTTGCCATTATCTGCGATGCTGGGAACCGGGTGCTGCTCTGTCACCGGCGCGATTTCGATGCTTGGAATCTGCCGGGCGGGCGCGTTGAAAGCGGCGAGTTGCCCCCAGAGGCGCTCATCCGCGAGGTGCGCGAAGAGACCGGGCTAGAGGTCGCCATTGAGCGGCTGGTCGGCGTCTATGGCAAGGTGGATAGAGACGAGTTGGTATTCGCCTTCACCTGCCGCGTGGTGGGCGGCGCGCTCACCGTCACCGAGGAATCGAGCGCGTGCGAGTATTTCGATCCTGCACATCTCCCGGCCAATCTCCTACCCAAGCATGTGGAGCGCATCCATGATGCGCTGGGAGCGGTGCACCCTCCGGTATTTCGGCGTCAAACTGCGCCTTCTATGAGGCCTGGGGTATGACGGGGGCATTTGTGTGAACCTGGGTGTGTTTTGCGCCCCTGAGAGCGGTCAGGGCAATTTTTGGGATAGGCGCTAACTGTAATCGGTTTTTAACTGTATTTTCAACTGCCCTATGGTATACTCAACCCTATGATAGAGTCAAATGCGCCTTCAGGATGGATGCAAGATGCCCGGTAGCAAACCGCAGCGGATAAAGCAAACGATCAGCAAGCAGGTAGCCGAGTTCTTCGTCGGCAGCGATCCAGAGGTGCGGCAACAGACGTTGTTGCTGCGCGTGCGCTGGATACTGATGCTGACCGCGCTGTTGATGTTGGGCGTGCATCTCATCCTGTATGGCTATACACGCGCCTGGCAACTCCTGGTCGTCGCGGGCATTGCGCTGGTCACGCTGGGCAGCTTGTGGTGGGTGCGGCGGCTCATCGAATGCGAGGCGCTCGACCGCGCGGCTTACGTCATCCTGTGGGGACAATTTCTTGCGCATACGCTGGGTGGCGTCCTCCTGGCCGGGTTGACCTTTCATCTGGTGCTGGGCGGTGGCCTCTTGATGCTCTTGTTGGGATTGCTACTGCTGCCGCACCACCGGGGCTTTTGGGGTGTGCTGGCGCTCTCTTTCATCTTTACCGTCATGGCTCTGGATGCGTGGTCGCCGCTGCCGCGTTACGATACCAGCCTCCTTTCCCTCTACACCTACCTGCCCCCCCTGGCGACGGGAACCGTGGCCTGGATCGCGGTGCGGCAACTTTTCGGCCTGTGGGTGCGCCTGCAGGAGGTGCGGGGCGAGCTGACGCAAACCCAACGCGCCGAGCAACTCCTGCGTCGGCAGCTGACGGAGCTCTCCGTCCTCCATGCCGTCGCAGCTGCCGGGGCCGCTGCCGTCAGCGAGGTGGCGCTGTTACAACAGGTCACGCAGATCATCGGCGAGGCGCTGCGCCCGGACAACTTCGGCATCCTCCTGATTGATCCGACGGATAACACGTTGCACCTGAACCCGAGCTATCGGCTCGGACGCCCACTGCCCTTCGAGCGCATTCCGCTGGGGCAGGGGATTACCGGGCGCGTCGCCCTCGATGGTCGCCCTCGGCGCGTTTCCCAGGTGACGGAGGCCGCTGACTATCTTCCCGGCTATGAGAGCACCCACTCCGAGCTCTGCGTGCCGTTGAAGGTCGGGGGGCAGGTCATCGGCGTCATCAATATCGAAAGCGATCAGCCCGCCGCTTTCACCGAGTCCGACGAGCGCCTCCTGCTCACGCTGGCGGGCCAGCTCGCCACGGCCATTGATCGCCTGCGCACGCTGGCGACGCAACAGCAACGCGCCCGGCAACTCACCACCATCTACGAGGTGGGCCAGCGGATCACCTCGATCCTGAGTTTGGACATGCTGTTGGCTGAGGTGGTCGAACATCTGGCAAAGACGCTGGATTTCTACAATGTGGAAATCGCCCTGGTGGAAGGGGATGTCCTGGTCTGTCTTGCCGGCTATGGCGGCTACATCAACGCGCTGGCCTTCGATCCGGGTGCGCCGCAGGCGTTGGGCGAGGGGATCAGCGGCAGGGTCGCCCAGACCGGTGTCCCGTGGCTCGTCCCCGATGTTCATCAGGAGCCGGGCTATCTGGCGTATGATTTCTTGCCGGAGGTGCAGGCGGAGCTCGCGGTGCCGTTGCGGATCAAGGAGAAGGTGATCGGTGTGCTCGATGTGAAGAGCGACCGCGTGGGGGGGATCGCTCCCACCGATGCGGCGATGTTGGAGATTTTAGCCGATCAGGTAGCAATTGCCATTGAGAACGCGCGCCTCTATCAATCCGCCGTGGCGGCCTCCAAGCAGCAGGAGATCCTTCATTGGGCCAGCCAGGAGATCGTCAGCGCCAGCCTCGACCCGGAGCGCGTCTGTCAGGCCATCCACGAGGCCACCTCGCAGCTGATGCCGAGCGAGGCCTTTGTCATCGGCCTGTTGGACGAGCTCACCGATGAGGTGGAGTTTCTCTATCTAGTGGACAAGGGGCAGCGCCTTCCGTCGCGGCGGGTTCCGGCGGAAGGGACGTTGAGCCGCATCGTCATCCAGGGGCGGCGCTCGCTTCGCATTGATGATTTGGAGCAAGCGGATGTGAACGGGCGGCACTTTGGCGATGAGGAGCGCGTGCGAGCGTTTGTGGCGGTGCCGTTGCGACATGGTGATCAGATTTTGGGGATGCTCTCGGCGCAGAGCTACACGCCCGGCGTCTACACCGCCAATGATGAGCATCTTTTGGAGATGCTGGCCGCGCCCGCGGGCGTGGCGCTCGAAAATGCGCGCCTCTTCACCGCCGAACGGCAGCGGCGCGCGGAGTTGGAGGCGTTGCAACAGGCCAGTCTGAACCTGACAGCCAGCCTGGAGTTGGAGGCGGTGCTGGAGGCGATCCTATCCAACGCGCTTAAGCTGGTGCGCGCCGATGACGCCCATGTTTTCCACTACGATGGTCGCCGGCTGCACTTCGGCGCGGTCTTGTGGGCTGGCGAGCACGATCCGGCCCAATCGCCCTATCTTGAGCCGCGCCAGGATGGGCTGACCTATCAGGTGGCGCGCTCTGGGGAACGCATCGTCGTCCCCGATGTGGATCAGCACCCGCTCTTTGCGGACTACCGTTGGGGTGGGGCCATCGCGGGCTTCCCGCTGCGCATCGGCAACGAAGTGCGGGGCGTGATGAACATCGCCTTTAAGCAGCCGCATCGCTTCGACGAACACGAGATCCGGGTGCTGACGCTGCTTGGCGATCAGGCGGCCCTGGTGCTCGAAAACGCCCGGCTCTTCGAGGCGACCCGCCGCCAGTTGCGCGAGCTGAGCATCCTGCACCAGGTGGCAATCTCCGGCACGGAGGCCATCAGCGAAGATGTGCTGATCGAGCGCGCCACCGATATCATCGCCAATGCCTTTTATCCCGACCACTTCGGCGTGCTCCTGGTGGATACCTACGCGGGCGTCCTGTGCTTCCATCCCTCCTATCGCGGCCTGCCGGAGGGGTACATCGCGCGCGTGATTCCGTTGGGGCAGGGCGTGACCGGGCGTGTCGCAGTGACAGGCACCCCGGAGCGCATCGGCGATGTGGCCCAGGACGCCGCCTACATCTCGGTCACGGCGGAGATGCGCTCGGAGGTCTGCGTTCCCCTGAAGATTGGGCAGCGCATTATCGGGGTGCTCAATGCGGAAAGTTCCGAACCCGATGCCTTCACAGCAGAGGACGAGCGCCTGCTCACCACCTTCGCCGGACAGCTGGCAACGGCTATTGAAAAGGTGCGGCTGTTGGAAGAGACGCAAGAGGCGCTGTTGCGAGAGCAGCACTTGAACGAAGTCGCGCGCACCATCAGCAGCACCCTCGATCTTGAGGTGGTCCTGCCGAACGTCCTGCGGCTGGCGGCCCAACTCGTCAGCGCCGATGCTGGCGTGCTGCTTCTGCTGGGGAAGGATGGCGTCCCGCAGTATCGTTATTTCAACCTGCCTCCAAACGTCGGGCTGACGCCGGAGGATCGCGGGGTGTTGTATCAATGCGCGCAAGAGGGCGAATCCGCGTTGTTGATGGAGTACGCCGCGCATCCTCAGGCCCTGCAAAAAGTCGTCCGCGCCGGGGTGCTGGGGCTGGTGGCCGCTCCCATCGTGGCGGGCAAGAACGCTATCGGGGCCTTGGGGCTGCTCAGCGCCGATCCCCGGCGGCGTTTTTCGGAGCGCGATCTGGCGCTCATCCAGGCTATTGGGTTGCAGGCGGGTGTGGCGATCCAGAACGCCAATCTCTTTGCAGAGGCGCAGGAACGCGCCACGGAGCTCGCCAGGGCGTTGGCTCAGCTGAAGGAGCTCGACCGGCTCAAGAGCCAGTTCATCCAGAACGTCTCGCACGAATTGCGCACGCCGCTGGCAATCATCATGGGTTACGCCGAATTGCTCAATACTGGCGAACTGGGCGCGCTGGCTCCGCTGCAAGTGGATCCCATTTCCATCATCACGCGCCGCTCGCAGATGTTGCGGCAGCTCGTGGAGGATTTGACGACGATCCTGGAGGCGGAGTCCGGGAAGATGGAACTGGAGCCGGTGGATTTGGGGGCGTTGGTCGAAATGCAGATGCAAGATTACCGCGCGACAGCGGATGGCAACGGCGTGCAGCTCGTGGTCGAGGTGGCCTCGTCTGCAGCGCCCTTGCGCGTCCGGGGCGATATGGCGCATCTGCGGCGTGTGCTCGATAATCTCGTGGGCAATGCGCTCAAGTTCACGCCACCTGAGGGCACGATCACGGTGCGTTTGACCCCGCAGGCGGAGCAGCTCTGCCTGGAAGTGGGTGATACAGGGATCGGTATCCCTGAGGAGCAACAGCTCTTGATCTTCGAGCGCTTCTATCAGGTGGATGGTAGCATGAGCCGTCGCTACGGGGGGACGGGATTGGGCCTGGCGCTGGTCAAGGAGATCGCCGAGGCGCACGGCGGCTCGGTCACGGTGCAGAGCAAGGTGGGCGAGGGGAGCATCTTCCGCGTGCTGCTGCCGGCGCTCCCCGCCTCTGAGCCGTGATCCTCGGCTAGTCCTGGTAGATGGCGAATTGACAGCTGCCCGTCGGCTGTGGCTGCATCGCGGAGCAGGTGCGCTCCTCGACGTGGTACAGATCGCCCACGCCGGCCCATTCCAGCGCCTCCTGCAAGAAGCCGACCGTCCCGTGGCAGATGCAGTGATCGGCCCCGGTGCGTCCCCAGCAGGCTGAGCATTGCTGCACCTCATAGATGAGCCGGTCGCCTTCCTCTTTGACCTCGATTGTGACGCCCTTTTGGTGCGCGGTGGTCCCTTGCGCCAGAAATTGCAGCAGCTGTCGCACCCTGGCCGAGGGCGGGAGGGCCTGTATCGCCTCTGCCGTCAGCCCGATGCTGGCTCCCACTTGCTGGATGGCGGCCTTGAACGAGGCCCGTCCGGCGCGCAGCGCCAACGCCCGTCCGCCGCGCGGCCCGTACATCTCCTCCAGCGTTTGGTTGAGCGTCATGAAGTCGCAGAAGTCAACGTCCAGCGCTTCATCGTAAGGGGGGGGTGTTCGATCCATTGGGTGAGGTTGGCTAACCGCAACAGCGCGCTCAACCCGTGCGCGCCCATCACCTCGGCCAGCGCATCCAGGTAAATGCGGGTTCGCTGATTCGATTGGAAATGTTTTCCTCGCGTCATTTTTGCCTCCCGCTACAAGACGCTGGCTAGTTCTTCGGTGGCGCGACGCATATCGAGGAAGAGCAGGCCCAGTTTGGCCTGCTGGCGCGCCAACACTGTGAGCACAGCCTCCTCACCTACTGCGCGCAAGATGACGTAGCCCTTCTGCCCTCTGACGTAAACCTCATCCAGGACGCCACGGCCCAGCTCCATCGCAATGCGCTCGCCCAGGGAGAGCATGGCGGCAGACATGGCGGAGACGCGGTCCTCCTCCACGCCTTGGGGCAGCGCCGAGGCGATGATCAGGCCATCAACGCTCACCAGGGCGGTCGCCTCTACATCTGCGGATGTCGTTTGGAGCTCTCGTAACCGATTGACCAGGGTGTCTGTTCTGCTCATAGGCCCCTCCTTGAAAATAACCTGAGCGTAAGACAGGTTGCTAACCTGTCCTACATTTGCTTGGCGAAAGTAGCGCGAACTTTAGTTCGCGCTCTCTGAGGCAACCAACACGGGAACTCTTTGAAGCTGTTGGTATTGTCATTATAGCAAACTTCTGCAAAATAGGGAAATCCCCGCAATTTTATTGACAGGTGTCTCCTTTTCTATTACAATAGCCAGTAAATTTACCGGGAATGATACGAGTGAAGTGTGGCTGAATCTGTGTCAGCCGTTGGATGGCACGACGTTGACGAACTTGATCGCAGTGTAACCAGGGAGGTGCAGATGTTGCAAGAGCAGGAATTACGGCAGGGGATCGTCCCGTTGGAGTGCAAATACTGCTGTCAAAAGGAGCGCGGTTGCTCGGAGCGGGCCTGTTGCGAGGCCGCAGGGTGGTGGGCGCGCCTGCGGGAGGATGTGGCGACGGTCTTCGCCAAGGACCCTGCCGCGCGGACGCTCTTTGAGGTGCTGACCTGCTACCCCGGTTTGCACGCCATCTGGCTGCATCGCGTGGCGCATCGGCTGTGGGGGTGGGGGCTGAAGCTGCCCGCCCGGTGGCTATCGCACGTGAGCCGCTGGCTTACCGGAGTGGAGATTCACCCCGGCGCGCAGATTGGGCGACGTTTCTTCATTGATCACGGCATGGGCGTGGTCATCGGCGAGACCGCCGAAATCGGCGACGATGTGCTGATGTACAAAGGCGTCGTGCTGGGCGGGGTCTCGCTGGAGAAGGTCAAACGGCACCCCACGATTGGGGACGGCGTGGTGCTCGGCAGCAACGCCATCGTGCTGGGGCCGATTGAGGTGGGTGCTGGGGCGAAGATCGGCTCAGGTTCGGTGGTGGTGAAGCCCGTGCCGGTCTGTGCGACGGCGGTGGGCGTGCCGGGGCGCGTGGTCAAGATCCACGGGCGGGCCTGCCCGCGTCAGCCGGATCTGCATCACGATCAGCTGCCCGACATGGTGGATAGCTCGCTGGCGCAGCTGACAGAGCGGGTGGCGGCATTAGAGGCGCAGCTCGCGACGCTGCGCGCAGAAGTGGCGGTGAAGGATGAGTGAGAAATATGCGTTTCGCGGCTGGACCGCCGACAGCGTCTTGGAGCTGATTGGACGGACGCCGTTGGTGCGCTTGCAGCGCGTCGTCGCGCCGGGCATGGCGACGGTGTGGGCCAAAGTCGAGCGGATGAATCCCGGAGGCAGTGTGAAGGATCGCATTGCCCTGGCGATGATCGAGGCGGCGGAGCACGAGGGCAGCTTGGGGCCGGGCGGCGTCATCGTCGAGCCGACGAGCGGCAACACGGGCATCGGGCTGGCGATGGTGGCGGCGTTCAAGGGCTACCGCGCCATTTTGGTGATGCCCGATACGCTCAGTATGGAGCGGCGGCAACTGTTGCGCGCGTATGGCGCGGAGCTGGTGTTGACGCCAGGCGCGGAGGGGATCCGTGGGGCCATCGCCAGGGCGGAGGCCATCGTTGCGGAGACGCCGGGTGCGGTGATGCCGTTGCAGTTTTCCAATCCAGCCAATCCCGCCGCGCACCGCGAGACGACGGCGCTGGAGATTCTGGCGCAGACGCCGGGCCCGGTGGCGGCCTTCGTCGCGGGCGTGGGCACGGGCGGGACGGTCACAGGGGTGGGGCAGGCGCTCAAGGCGCATACACCCGAAGTACACGTGGTGGCGGTCGAACCGGCTGGCTCGCCCGTGTTGGCGGGAGGCGAACCAGGGTCGCACAGCATCCAGGGGATCGGCGCAGGCTTCGTGCCGCCGGTCTTCGAGCGGTCAGTAGTGGATGAGATCATCCCGGTGACGGATGCGGCGGCGCGGGAGATGACGCGCGCCCTGGCCCGCTGTGAGGGGCTGTTGGTGGGCATCTCCTCCGGGGCTGCTGTGGTCGCGGCGTTGGCGGTAGCGGCGCGTTTGGGAGCGGGTCACCACGTTGTGGTCTTGCTCCCCGATACGGGTGAGCGCTATCTGAGCACGCCGCTTTTTACTGACGAGGCGTGAGCTCAGTCGTCCACGTTGAGCAAGGCGGGCAGCTGGCGATCCAGGGTGTACAGCCACGGGCGGGGTAGCCGGCGCAGCAAGGCAACCATCACCCGATTGAGCGCGCCGGGGATCGAAAGCACCGGCCCGCCCCGTTCGAAATCGCGCAGCGAATGGGCGACAACCGCTTCGGGCGTCATCCAGAGGAAGCTGGGCAGGCGCATCTCATTCATGCCGGCCTTGTGGAAGATTTCGGTGTCGGTGAAGCCCGCCACGAGCGCCTGCACACGCACCCCGCTTCCCCGAAGCTCCTGGTGGAGGGCCTGGGTGAAGGTGATGAGGTGGGCCTTGGTGGCGCAGTAGGTGCTGCTGCGGGCGGTGGGCATGTAGGCGACGATGGAGCTGACGTTGATGATGCCTCCGTGATGGTTCCGGCGCATGGCAGGCAGCGCCGCGTGGATGAGTTGGGTAGGGGCGTGGATGTGCAGCTGGATCATAGCGCGGTGGTTGGCGATGTCGCTGTTGGCGAAGCGCTCGTTCGTGCCGAAGCCGGCGCAGTTGACCAGCAACGTGAGGCGCGGCTCCTGTTGGATTCGGGCAACAGTGGCAGCGAGGTCGGCGGGATTGGTGAGATCGGCGGGGAAGGGCATCGCTGCGATGGGCCATTGCTGGCGCAGTTCCTCGGCGAGGGCGGTGAGGTGTTGCTGACGGCGCGCGACGAGCAGGAGATCATAGCCTCGACGGGCGAGGGCGCGCGCGTAGGCCGCCCCGATGCCGCTGGAGGCTCCGGTGACGAGGGCCAGCCCCGGCTTGTGAGGGGGCTGCTCTGCGCGTTGCCGGGTCAGCCAATAGAGTGCGCCGCCGAGGGCCGTTAGTCCCAACCAGGTGGTTAAATTTTTCTGTCGCTGCACAGGCTTCTACAACTCTTTTCTTACTTATCTATGGGTAATCATACCCGAATTTGGCGGGAAAGGCAAGCGCCCCTAGATTTCAAGGCGGTTGTTTTGGTTGTACAATGGGTTGAAAGATGGTGAATGAGATAGGAGAAACGCGATGAAATATGTAATTGTGGGGAGTGGGGTGGCGGGCATGACCGCCGCGATGGACCTGGCGCGTCAAGCGGATGCCGAGATTCACATTTACACTGAGGAGATGTATTCATATTACTACCGCCCGCAGGTGACGAATTTCCTGGCCGGGATCATGCCGTTGGAAAAGGTCATCATGCGGTCGCCGGCGTGGTATGAGCAGAAGGGAATCGCACTGCATCTGGAATCGCGCGTGGCGCGGGTGGAGCCGGCCCAGCAGCAGATGGTGCTGGCGGGGGGCGAAATCGTCACCTATGATCGGCTGTTGTTGACACCGGGGGCGCATCCTTTTGTGCCGCCTATCGCAGGCCGCGATAAGCAGGGCGTCTTCACCATCCGCACGCTGGATGATGCGGCGGCGATTCGGGCGTATGCGCAGCAATGTGAGCGCGCGGTCGTCATCGGTGGCGGGTTGCTGGGCTTGGAGGCGGCACGGGGCATCCAGGGATTGGGTCTGGCGGTCACGATTGTGGAGCTGGCCCCGCGTCTGATGCCGGTGCAGCTGGATGAGCCGGGCGCGGCCTTGTTGCAGCACTTTGTGGAGGCGCAGGGCTTTACCGTGATGGTGGGGACAAGCGCGCAGGCCATCGAGGGCGCGGAGCGAGTGGAGCGGGTGGTCTTACAGGATGGCCGGGAGCTCGCGGCGGAGCTGGTCGTGGTGGCGACGGGAGTGCGGCCCAACACGGCGCTCGCCGAAGCTGCGGGGTTGGAGGTGGCGCGGGGCATCGTGGTGGACGCGCAGCTGCGGACGAGCGCGCCGCACATCTACGCGGCGGGGGATGCTGCTATCTTCGAGGGGCGCTGCTGGGGGATCGCGCCGATTGCGCAGGCGCAGGCGCGGATCGCGGCGGCGAACATGGCCGGTGGATTAGAGGCTTACGTTGATATCCCGCCCACAACGGCGCTGAAGGTGCTCGGCATCGAGGTCAATGCGCTGGGCGAGACGCATTCCCAAGAAGAGGGCGTGGAGGCGTTACGCTTCCTCGATAGCGAAGGGGGGCGCTATCGCAAACTGGTGTTGCGGGAGGGCCAGCTGGTCGGCGCGATCACGATCAATGATAAAGGGCTGGCGAAGGAATTAGCCGCGAAGATATTGGATGGGGTCACACTCAGCTCCGAGGCGGCGCAGGCATTGCTTACCGATTAGATGGTGCAAATGGTAATTCTATAACTTTTGCATCAGAATACTCTAACGTATTTATTGTTAGAGAGCGATTAGGTTAGAAAATCCTGGGGGGGCGCGCCTCCAGGATTTTCTAACTTTGGGGCGAATTTATTCCGCGAGCTTTCAAACTTGTTAAAATTACGTTATAATTGTAGAATAAAACTCCATGGTAACGACGTTTTCTGTCTGATTGGTGAACGATGACTGCGAAGCCGTAGATGATCAATATCTCGTCCGATCTTATGATTCAAATCCATCGCGCAGTTCTTGGGGGCGCGATTGCGCTCGTTGTGGTGGGCGTGTTCCTCTTTTTCTCCTTGATTTACCTGCTTATCGTGCGCCGCGATAGAATCGTCCGGGATTTTGCGTTGCTGCAAGCCGTGCTGTTGGTCTTTCTTGGCGGCTACGTGATGTACGCCTCCGCGAATCACATCACTTTAGTGGATTTTTGGACGCGCGTCTGTTATACAGGGGTGGTCTTTACGCCGTTGGCGTTCCATGTGTTGGTAGGTTCTATCATTCAGGAGAGACGGCCCCGCTTGCTGGCAGGATTGGCGGTCGTCTCCGTGATCCTCACCGCGTGGTTGTGGCTCGACCGCACCTGGTTGGTCACTGAGCAGCTGCGTCCGCTGACTGAACAAAGCCATCCCCGTATGATCGAAGGCCCGGCCTTTTTCTACTTTGTCCTCTTGATCTTTGCGCTGATTGTCACCTCTTTTGCACGTTTTGTACGTCACGCGCTCCTGCACCGCGATTTTCTACAGGACGCCTGGCCGCTATTGTTGGGATTTGCCGGATGGCTCTTGGGCAGTCTTTATGACGCTGTCATTGCTTTAGATCAAGTTCCAGGGGATGCTCAGCCCTGGATTGGGCCGGTGGTGATGGTGATCATGTTGGCTGTATACGTGGGTCGCTTGACCATGCATCGGGGCCGCGAATCCGAGCGGCGCACCGCTGCGTTGGATAGCTTGCAGGCTGTGGGAGAGGCGCTTAGCACCAGCCTCGATCTCGATGCGATTTTGGCGGCGATCTATGCGCAGGTGACGCGCCTGATGGAAGCGCACATCTTCTACGTCGCGCTTTGGGACAAGCAGACCGGCGAAATCTCCTTCCCGCTTTTTATCGAGAACGGGCAGCGGTTATCACTGCCGGCGCGCGGCTGGAAAAATGGCCTGACGGAGTACGTGTTGCGGACACGGAAGCCGCTTCTCATCAGTCGTAACCTCACTGCGGAGCTGCAGGCGATGGGGCTGGACTTGATCGGGCGGCCCCCGACCTGTTGGCTGGGTGTGCCGTTACTGGCCGGGGAGGATGTGTTGGGGGTGATCTCTGTGCAGTCGTTGACCACCCCCGATATGTACACCGAGGAGCAGCGGGACTTGCTGATGACCATCGCCTCGCAGGCGGTCATGGCGATCCAGAATGCGCGTTTGTACGCACGCACCGACGAGGCGTTAGCTCAGCGGGTGCAGGAGCTGGACTCGATTTTGCGCACTGCCTACGATGGAATCTTGTTATTGGATCGTCCGTTGCGCGTGTTGGCCGCCAATCGCGCCCTGGCCGATATTCTGGGCGTGGCGCAGGGCGAGTGGGCCGGGCGTTATCTGCGTGAAGCGCCGCCTGCGTCGCCGGGGACGCCGTTGTTGCAACATACGGGCTATTCGTTGGACTCGTTGCGCGCCGATTGTCAACTGCTTGTAGAGGAGCGACTTCCCCTCAAGAAGCAGCTGCTGGTCCTTTCTGGTTCACCCCAGCGTTACGTGGAGCGCACGCTCGCCCCTGTGCGCGATGTGGAGGGGGAGATTACCGGCTGGCTGATGATCTTCCACGATGTCACCGAGCAGCGGCGGCTGGAGAATCTCCGCGAGGAATTCACGAATATGTTGGTGCATGATTTGCGCTCACCGATGACGGTGTTGCAGAGTAGTCTGGAAATCATGCAGCAGGATTTGGAAGATGATTATTATGATGATCTTCCAAAGCTGGTTGGCCTGGCGCGCCAGGGTGGGGATCGGATGGTCCATCTGATTAATCAGCTGTTGGATGTGAACAAGCTGGAAGAGGGCGAGATGCCGGTGCATCCACAGGAGCTGAACGTCCCCAAAATGTTAGCTGACATCGCTGCGCAGCTGGAGCCGCTGGCCCGTCAAGAGGAATTGCAAATCAAGGTGGTCTGTGAGGCGTCGCTGCCGGTGCTGTTCGCCGATCCAGACCTGGTGGGCCGGGCCTTGATCAATCTGCTGGATAATGCCATCAAATTCAGCCCAGATGGTGAGACTATCGAGCTGTGGGCGCGCCAGGACATTACGTCCCGTGAGCCGATTTTGTTGTTGGGGGTCACGGATCGTGGGCCGGGCATCCCCCAATCCGCCCAGAAACACCTCTTCCAGAAGTTCAAGCAAGTCATTGTGAAAGGCGCCCGTCGCCGGGGCACGGGGCTGGGCCTGCTTTTTTGCCGGCTGGTGGTAGAGGCGCATCATGGCGAGATTTGGGTTGATAGCCAGGAGGGGCGGGGGAGCACCTTTATCATGCGCCTACCGGCGCGCTTCGAGGCCGCGACGTGATCCCGCGTCGGCGGTTGCAAATTCGCCAGTTGTGCCAGGTGGTGCTATACTAGAGCTAGCACAGCGCGGGGAGGTTCATTGTGGGCAACAAAGTCTTCGAAAATCCGTATCGCGAATCCATTGTCATTAAAAACGCCATCTTTGATCAGGTGATGCCGGCGTTGACCCCGGAGGGATGGAAGGTGCTTTGCGCGGTGTTGCGCCAGGCTTGGGGCCGCCGCGAGAGCCGGGCAGCGGTGGGGCTGAGCGTCATGCAGTTGATGGTTCAGACCGGTATCCAGGAGCAAGATTTGTTGGAGGACGGCATCGAGGAGTGTATGCTGGCCGGCTACTTGATCCGCCATCCTGAGGTGGAAGGCGCTTTCACCCTCAACGCCGATTTCGAGATGCCGACGACGATGACGGTTACGCCGGCGGAACCGGACTTCGCTCCGGAGGAGGCCCCGCCAGTGCCCGTGCCGGAACCGGAGCCGGTCTCCGAACGCCCGGCGCTGACCGACGAGCAGCAGCGGGCCTACGATATGCTGGTGGACTTCGCCGCCCAGATGGAGGTCGCAATACCAGATGCGGCGCAGATGGCCGAGGCTGTGACCTTGAACGCCTTGGTGGCGGTGCGCAGCTGGATCGCGGCGGGGCTGGAGATGTCACATCTCGATCCGCCCGACCGCTTCCAGACGGTGCTCGACCGCCTGTTGGCAGAAGTTCCGCCGCTGCCACTGGGCCTGTTGGAGGATGACGACTTCGATCTGACGCCGCCGCCACCCACGGCCAAACCCAAGCCCGCTCCGGCAGCAGCGCCTGCCGCGCCCGCTACGGATGCTGCTTCAGCCGAGGCGCTCTGGGATGCGACGTTGGAGGCGATTGAAGGGCAGGTGCGGAGCAACAAGTTTAAGTTCTTCAAGGGGACCAAGGCGGTTACGTTACGCGATGGGTATCTGGTGGTGGCCGCGCCCAACAAGCGCGTCAAGGATTGGCTGGAGACGGGCCAGCTCGTTGACGTGATTCAGTCATCCTTTGAGCAGGTCGCCGGCGATGAGATCAAACTGACGTTCATTGTGCAGTCGTAAGAGGATTTTTGCGGAGATAGTCTTGTCCCCCGGCAGACCTTGCCGGGGGACTTTGTTTGAGAGTGCTAGTGGCGTTCGCGTGGGATGACCACCCACAAAATCAGGTAAGGCACCAACCCCGGCAGCCCTCCAGGGAGCAGCAGGATCAGGAACAACAGCCGGAACCAGAAGGGATGCAGGCCGAAGAAAGCGCCCAACCCGCCGCAGACGCCCGCGATGATGCCGTTTTGTCGTCTTAGTCTCATTGTAACCTCCCGTAGTCTCGATTGGGTTTCTCTGCCGGTCCTATCGTGACCGGATGACCCTCTCCGCGTTACTATTCTCTATTACGTTCCCCGCTGTGGGAAGTTGCGCGCGCCCCAGAAGATTGACAAACCGGGTGTGCGTGGTATACTTCGCCTTGCGAGGAAGCGGGACTGCCCTCGGACCCGGAGGGATGGCCGAGTGGACGAAGGCGACGGTCTTGAAAACCGTTGTGGCTGAGAGGTCACCGTGGGTTCGAATCCCACTCCCTCCGCCTTTGAAAAGAGAATATGCGCATCTGGGGAGGTGCCAGAGTGGACGATTGGGGCCGCCTGCTAAGCGGTTGTGGGGTTAATAGCTCCACCCAGGGTTCGAATCCCTGCCTCCCCGCTGTGAGATGCCCCCGTGGCTCAACTGGATAGAGCGTTTGGTTGCGGACCAAAAGGTTTCAGGTTCAAGTCCTGACGGGGGTATGGTTGTATCAGGGATGGGCGCGACCTGTCCACAAGAAAAAGTAATGTTTTGCATTTGCCCCCGTGGCTCAACTGGATAGAGCGTTTGGTTGCGGACCAAAAGGTTTCAGGTTCAAGTCCTGACGGGGGTACACGCCGGAATCATCAGGGTTTCCGGCGTTTTTTGTCCCCCTGCAAAAGCGCAGGTTTGACATCTGCACGATTTGGAGTAATCTCATTTAGACTATGTTTTATGATCGCGTAGAAATACACGTCAAGGCTGGCGATGGCGGTCACGGCGCGGTGGCTTTCCGGCGTGAGAAGTATGTCCCCTATGGCGGCCCCTCCGGCGGCGACGGCGGCAAGGGCGGCGATGTGGTGTTGGTTGTCAATCAACATCTCAACACGCTCTACCATCTGGCCCACAAGCACGAGTTCGCTGCCGAAAATGGCGTCAACGGACGCAACAAAGATATGCACGGCGCTTATGGGGAGGATCTGGAAATTCCCGTGCCGCCTGGCACCCTGGTGCTCGACGCCGCAACCGGCCAGCTCCTGGCCGATCTCAAAGAGGCCGAGCAGCGCTACGTTGTGGCCCGTGGCGGCAAGGGCGGGCGCGGCAATAAGCGCTTCGCCTCGCCCACCGATAAGGCCCCCCGTATCGCCGAGAACGGCGACCCCGGCGAGGAGCGCGACATTGTGTTGGAGCTCAAGGTGCTGGCCGACGTGGGCCTGGTGGGCAAGCCCAACGCGGGCAAGTCCACCTTCCTGGCGGCGACCACCGCCGCGCGCCCCCAAATCGCCGACTATCCCTTCACTACCTTGCAGCCGAACCTCGGCGTCGTGGCGCTGGGGCTGGATGACACCTTCATCATCGCGGACCTGCCCGGCCTCATCGAAGGGGCGAGCGAGGGCAAGGGATTGGGGTTGGAGTTCCTGCGTCACATCGAGCGCACGCGCGTCATCCTGCATCTGCTCGATGGCGCAGCGCCGGATCCGCTGGACGATTTCGAGACGATCAACGCGGAATTGGCGGTCTTCGGTCACGGCCTGATGGACAAGCCGCAGCTGGTGGCGATCAACAAGCTCGACATTCCAGAGGCCCGCGAGCGCTATCCCGAACTCGAGGCGCAGATCGAGGCGTTGGGCTACCCGGTGATGGGAATCTCCGGCCTCACGCACGAGGGCACGCGCGCGCTTTTGGGGCGCGTTTACCAGATGCTTGAGACCGCGCCGCCCCCACAGTTGGAGGTGGAGACGGCGTTGCCGGTGATTACCGCGCTGCCTGTGGTGGAGGAGCGGCTTATCATCCGGCGCGAGGGCGAGAACGTCTGGCGCATTGAATGTGGCAAGATCGAGCGCGCCGTGCGCCGCACGCCCATCAACTACGAAGAGGCCATGCTGCGCCTGCATCGCTACCTGGAGAGTCAGGGGGTGCTGAAGGCATTGCGGAAGGCCGGCGTGGAGGATGGCGACACCGTTCACATCGGTGATTATGAGCTCGAATGGCAAGAGGGGTGACAGTGTTG
>DAOTXC010000145.1:0-22957 GCA_034435555.1 Anaerolineae bacterium | reverse complement strand
TAGAGATAGGACCTGTTGGTTGGCCCTAGTTGTGAGTAGCCCTTTTTTCAGACTCTTCTCATTCATGACTTCACTGAAAAAACTAGGGAATCTCACGCCAAGGCGCAAAGACGCTAAGAATTTTAAGTTGCTAATAAATTTTGATTATGAAAAAACATTAACCTTATTTAAGGTAAATTCAAAAAACCTTTGCGACTTGGCGGCTTTGCGTGAGGTCTGGGCTTTTTTCAGTAGAGCCACGGATTAGAATTTAAAAATCTACCGACTTCTCTCTGCTCACTGTTTTCATCGCTCGTTGGTGTGTGAACCAACATGGAAACTCCATTCTCAGCTATTTTACCACACAACAACACCTACTGACCGCATCACGCGCTCAGCGGCAGAGTGGTAAATTCTTTTACAGTTGGGCAGGACAGGCCGCGAGGCCGACGAAGCCTGGCCCCACATGCGAGCCGATGACGGGGCCGGTCTCGTGGATGAAGAAATCGGCGCAGTCGAAGCGGGCCTGCGCCTGCTCAGCCAGTCGCTCCGCATCCTCTGCGCATTGGATGTGGGTGACAGCAATCCGCAGCGGGCCGCTGCCCACGCGCTTTTCGACTTCGTCCAACAGCTGTTGCATCCCCCGCTTGCGGGTGCGTGCGACCGTCAACCCTTCGATCTTGCCGGTGTTCATATAGAGCAACGGGCGCAGCTGGAGCACATTCCCCAAGAACTTCGCCGCGCCGTTGATGCGCCCGCCCTTCTTCAGGTACTCCAGGGTCTCGACGAGGAAGATGCCGGCGTAGATCTCACGAATCTTGGTGATGCGGTCGGCGATCTCGGCCCGTGACTGCCCGGCCTCCAGCGCCTCCACGGCAACGCTCAACATCAGCGCCAGTCCGCACGTGGCGGATTCGGAATCAATAACGGTGATGCGATCGGGGGCGATCTCTTCTGCGGCCAGCTGAGCGACCCGAGCCGTACCACTCAGCCCACTGGAGATGTGGATGGAGAGGACTTCGTCGCCGTTGCGGGTGAGTTGTTCGTAGAGCTGCATAAACTCGCCAGGGGCGGGCTGGCTGGTGAAGGGCGCTGTTTCCACGACGGCCAGGTGTTCATAGAAACGCTGCAAGCTCACCTTATCTTCGTCAATGGCCTGATTCCCCATCGTCACCTTGAGCGGAACGGTATGAATAGACCAACGCTCAGTAAATCTCGCGGGTAGATACGCAGTGGTATCCGTAACTAAATGAAGCATGATAATAACCTCCCTATTTAAGGTACAGAATAATTTATCACAGGGGCGCAAAGACCCCCGGCTTGTGGCCGGGGTGTCATAAGGGGAAAGTTTCTGGATGATGGCGGTATTTATGAATAAAAAATACGAGTCCGCGATAAATGAACTTCCCAAAACGCCCCATAAAAGATTAGCATGTTAAATTATAATCGATTTATGAAAGCTGACAACAGGGGCTTGAAAAAGGGGCTATTCCGTGGAATGGAGGGACAGGTAAGTAAGCACAATGTAATCGCCCGCCGGTTCACCTGCCACCGTGACGGGAAGTCGCTCGCCGGAGAAGTGATACAGCCCCGTGATGAGCGTGTAGGTTCCCGGCGGCAATGTGGCGGGCAGCGGTACGCCGTAGCGGTCGTGGAGCAGCTCCCCCGGCTGCCAGCTGGTAGTGGGCCGGAACCCGCCGACCGGCTCGGCATCCACCTGAGCGACGAGCTGCCCCTCGGCGTTGAGCAGCTGGACGAAGACCTTGAGCCGCGCCTCCGGGATCGCCCACGCCTGCCAATGCAGCGTGAGCGGAACCACCGCGCCGACGGGATAGCGTGTGGCGGGCAGGCTGTAGCCCAGCAGCGCGATTTCGTCGCCGAGCGTAGCGCGGCGCAAGGCAACGGTCGGCGTCACCGGCAGCGCGCTCACGCCGTAGCGAGCCACCCGCAGCGTGCCGCGCCACGCCTCGCCGGCCTTGTAAGCCTGGGTCGCCAGCGCCGTTTCCACCAGGCGTTGCGGATCGGATTCGGCATCGCCCCAGTATATGACGTGGAGCTGGCTGTGCTCCGCCGTAATCGCGGCCACAAAATCCAGCGCCTCCTCCTCTGTGGGGTGATAAGGTGCGGGATAGACGGGCGCAGGGCCGTGGTAGTAGTAGGTGAAGACCTCCCACTGGTTCGGCGCGCTGAGGATGATCGCGTCACCAGACTGTCCCACTGCGGCGAGGTGCGCCGCCAGGTCCCGGTAGTCGTCGCGGGCATAAGCCGGGTCGTGGTAGAGGTGATACAGCGCCATGCCCTGCGCCGGGAGCAAGGCCACAAGCAGCGTGATCGCCAGCCAACGAGCGCGCCAGTCGCGGGCCGAAAGGGGCAGCGCCAGCAACACGCCCAACGGCGCGAGCGTCGCCAGCAAGAACTTGAGGTAGGCCGGGCGGTAGATCCCCAGCGCGGCGATGAGCACCGGCGGCGTCAGCGCCATACCCACAGCGGCCCAGGCCCCCAGCCGCGAGCGCGGGCGGCTCAGCAGCGCCAGCAGCAAAAGGCCCCCGGCCATCGGGAGGAGATAGGGCGCGGCGCTCTCCGGCAGCGTCAGGCCCGTCAGTTGAGTGCGCAAGAGCGCGGGCAGCGCGCCGGTTGTGTCGAGATCGGGGGGCCGCCAGCGCAGCGCGCGGAGCGCGTGAGGCGCCCAGGGCAGGAAGAGCAGCCCCCCGAGCAGGTGTGCGCCCAGCCAGGGGAGCCAATCGCGCCAGCGCCAGGGGCGGCGCAGCAGCCAATCCAGCCCGAAGGCCAGATTCAGGCCGAAGAGGACAAGCGCGTAGGTGTATTGGGTGTATAGCCCCAGCGCCACCATCAAGGCGAGCCAGAGCATGGGACGGAGGGGAAAGCGCGGAGCGCGTAGGTCGCGCTGCAATTCGAGTGCGGCGAGAAAAGTGAGGGCGGAGACGAGGCCGAGCAGAGCGTACATGCGCGCTTCCTGGCTGTAATAAACCGCCAGCGGGTGGAAGGTCACGAAGGCCGCCGCGCCCACAGCGACCCGCCAGCCGCCCACGCGACGCCCCATCGCTGCGGCGGCGGCGACGGTCAATAGGCCGCAGAAGGCGGAGAAGCCTCGCAACGCGAACTCTGTCTCGCCGAGCAGGGCGCGCCAGGCGTGCAACAGCAGATAGTAACCCGGCGGATGGATGTCTCCCGCAGCACCCGCGATGATCAGCGGGATGGGGCGTTCGACAAGGCGCGCGGTATTGCCCTCATCGTTCCAGAAGGATTGGGCATCGAGGCGGTAGAAGCGCAGGCCCGCGCTTAGCAACAGCAAGACCAGTAGTGCGACCCAGGCCCAGCGCAGCGGGGAACGATACGCGGCAGCGGTCACTTGAGCGCGGCCCAGATCTTCTCTTCGGAGAGGCTGCCGCGTCGCACGATGACGGGCGGCTCTTCGATGCAATCAACGATGGTGGAGGGGATGCCCAGCGGCGAGGGGCCGCCATCCAGGATGAGACTCACGTATTCCCCCACTTGAGCGGCGGCCTCCTGCGCGGTGATTGCAGGGGGATTGCCGGAGCGCGCCGCCCAGCTGACCACCAGCATCCCCCCGGCAGCGATGAGCAAGGCGTGCAACTCGGGGAGTTCCGAGACGCGAAAGGCCACGCGGTGCAACTCAATTTCCGGTGGGAAGTCAGGGCCAGGCGCCACGATAAGGGTAAGCGGACCGGGCCAGTAGCGGCGCGCCAGGCGCAACGCCGCCCGGCTGGGGCGTCCGATGCTGGAAAGGCCCCCGGCATCGGCCAAAAGCAAGGGTAAAGCGGGTTCAGGCACGCGGTCTTTCGCCTGATAAAGCCGCTCGATGGCGGCGTTGTTGTGGAGCGGCGCGGCGATGCCGTACACAGTCTCAGTGGGGATCACAATCAGCTCCCCTGCGGCCAGCGCCGCGAGCGCCTGGGAAAGCGCCTGGGGATGGCGCAACGGCAGGATGTCGCCCATCAGCCGATCTCCTGCAAGACGAAGCGTTCAAGCGCGACGGCTGCGCCATCGGCGGCAAGCGGGGGCGCGATCCAATCGGCTGCGGCCTGAACCACGGGGACGGCGTTGCCCATCGCCACACCGACGCCGGCCCACTGAATCATCGCCAGATCGTTCTCGTGGTCGCCCACAGCGAGCACCTCCTCGCGGGGGATGCCCAGGTGAGCAGCCAACCAGGCCAGGCCCGCGCCCTTGTCCACCCTCTGCGGAACGACCTCAACGAAGAGCTCGTGGGAGCGCACGACCTCCGCGCGTCCGGCAACACAATCGCGTAACTGCGCAGCGATGGCGGGGATCTCCTCAGGATCAACCACGAGGAGAATTTTATCGGGGGTGTGGGCGGCAAGCACCGGCTCCCAGGCTGGGACTTCTTTCAGGTCCTCGCCCAGCAGTAGGGCGTAGAAGTGTTGCGGATAGCGGAGCTGCTGCAGGTAGAAATCGCCATCGGCGTAGAGCACGGTGTGCCAGCGCCGTTCGGCGGCCAAGTCGAGCACCTCGGCAGCGATCTCCTGGGGCAGCGAGGCACGATAGCGAGGTTCGGGATCGGTCAGGGCTTGAATCCAGCCGCCTTGATAGCAGATGAGCGGCGTGGTGAGCTGGAGCTGGCGCGCAATGGCAACCGTGGCCCCGAACATCCGCCCGGTGGCGACGGTGACGTGGACATCGCAAGCCCGCGCGGCATCCAGCGCGCGGCGCACCCGTGAGCTGAGGCTCAAGTCCGGGCCGATCAGGGTTCCGTCTAAATCGAAAGCAACCAGGCGTATCATCGGTGTTTAAGCACTTCCGGTAAGTTCGTCAATGTCATTAAGTTAAGAATACAAGATTCGCTTGCCGTCCACGAATCCCGACACGAATACACGAATTCACCTTGTTTGGCAATCATTCGTGTATTCGTGAACCATTCGAGGACGGCCTGCAAACGCTAACTTAATGACATTGGGTAAGTTCGTTTATTGTAAGAGCAAGATGGCAATGACAGCGACCCAAAGCCCTAGCTGCAAGATGAGCAGGCCGGTCCAGATGAAGTAGGCCGCCATGCGTTCGCGGTAGTAAAGGAAAAGCCCCAGCCCTCCGTTGAAGAGCAGGAAGATCAGGCCGATGAGCGCGAGATAGAAGATGCGCGCAGCATCGGCGATGAGAAGCGGCTCGCCGGTTGCAGTGAACTGCATGGCGATTCTGGGCGGAAGGAAGGGATAACGCCAGCAGAGCAATCCCAAAAGCAAAAGGAATGTGAGCGCACTGCCCGCCAGAAGGCCAAGCGCGGCGGTGTCGCGCCAAATCTGCCAATCGAGGAAGGCGGGATGGTGGGAGAGCTCCTCCACCTCTTGCGTCGCGCCCATCTCCAACCGCTCCAGCAGTGCAGCGAGGAAGCCCTCGCTATCCTGAGGAGAGAGGGCATAAGCCATTGTCTCGGTCTGCACGATGATCTGTTGGGCCGGGGGCACGGTGGCGTAGAAGAGAATGGACTCGAGGCCCTCGGCGTTGCCCAGGCCGACGAAATGCCCCGGCCAGCGCAGGCCGCGACGCAGGCGCACATTTTGCAGCTCCGCGCCGGCGCTGACGGCGCGCACGGCGTTCATGGGAATCTGATGTTCGTTGCTGCCCCAGTGAATCACGATAGCGTTGCGATCCATCACGTAGCTGGCGTTGATCAGGCCCCACAGCCAGTAGCCCAGCACGGCCGCACACAGCAAGGCGGCGATGGCTGCCAGCCCCAGGATGAAGGTCAACAGGGTGACGGGGCGGGTGACGGCCAACAGGGTGAAGCCCGTGGTCAACAGCAGGAAGACAACGGCGATGCTCAAGCCGACGGCCCACCCTTTACGAATTTCGAGATCCCAGGTAGTCATTTAGAGCTCCTGACGCGCCTCCAATGCGCGGGTGAGCGTGACTTCATCGGCATATTCCAGATCGCCGCCGACGGGCAGGCCCCGTCCGAGCCGGGTGATGCGCACCTGGAGCGGTTTGAGGCGATTCACCAAATAGGCGGCGGTGTAATCGCCCTCGCTGGTGGGGTTGGTGGCGAGGATGACCTCGGCAACATCATCCTGCTGAAGGCGCGCTTCCAGCTCTTTGACGCGCAGATTTTCGGCGAAGATACCCTCCAGCGGCGAGAGCGCGCCGTGCAGGACGTGATAGACGCCCCGGTACTGGTCGGTGCGCTCCAGGGCGAGCACGTCCATCGGCTCCTCGACCACGCAGAGCAGCTGGTGGTCGCGTTGGGGATCGGCGCAGATGGGGCAAGGGTCCTCCTCGGTCACATTGTAGCAGGTGGAGCAGAAGCGCGTGCGTTCGACCAGGGCTTGCAGGGCCTCGGCCAGGCGCAGGGCCAGCTCAGACCTGCCGCGCAACAGGAAGAAAGCCAGGCGCGCGGCGGTCTTCGGCCCGATACCCGGCAACTCCGCGAAGGTCTCGGTGAGTTGCGTGAGCGAGGGAGGGATGGCGGCCTTGCCCATACCTTAGAGACCGGGGATCCCCAGGCCAGCCATGCCGCCAGTCACGGCGGACATCTGATCAGCCATCATGGCCTGGGCCTTTTGGATGGCCTCGTTGACGGCGGCGATGATGAGGTCCTGAAGCATCTCAACATCTTCGGGGTCAATAACTTCGGGGTCAATGGTCAGGCTCTGCACCTCAAGCGCGCCGTTGATGGCGATCTCGACCACGCCGCCGCCGGCGGTCGCCGCGACAACCTGTTGCGCGGCCTCTTCCTGCACGCGCTCCACATCGGCCTGCATCTTCTGCACCTGGCGCAGCAGGTCGTTGGGGTTCATACGCATTCCGCCTCTTCTTCCTTTGGACATAGTGAAATTCTCCTTATGTGATTTAAGATTCGCTGATTTTGGGAACTGCGCCCAGCTCTTCCACCGCCCGCTTGACAACGACATCCTCATCCAGCGGATCGGCGGGCGGCTGGACAGGCGTGGCTGCGGGCTGCTTCGGGGCCTGGGATTGCCATTCCTTGGCGAGCTCGCAGCGAATTTGCAGCTGCTGTCCTAGCAGCCGAGCCAGTTGATCTTCTACAATGTGCCGCGCGCCCTCTTCGTTGATTTTGCCGCGATGGAAGGCGTGGCGAAAACCGAGCACAAGTCGCCCCTCATTGTCGAAAGCGAGGGGGGTGGCGTCGCGGAGGAGGGCGGAGATGGAGAGGTTGACGGGACGCAAGGCATTTTGGAGGAGCTCCCACCGCTCCTCAATGGCTGCAACGGTGAGAGCGCCGGTCGGCGGGGCAGGAGCAGGGGGAGGTGGGGCGCTGGGTTGGGGTTGCGACTTGGCTGCTGGCGTTGTGGGGCGCGATTGCGGTTGCGGGCGGGATGGCGGTGCGGCGGTGGGAGCAGGAGCGGCGGTCGGGGCAGGTTGCGGCGCGGCGGTAGGAGCGAGCGTCGCCTCGACGAAGGCGAGCTCCAGCGGAAGCTGTGGTTGCCAGCCGGTGCTGCGCTCGGCAGCGACCTGGCTGAAGCTCTGGACGGCCTGGGTGAGCCGTTCTGGGCTGGCCTGTTCGGCCAGCTCTTGCAGGTGCGGGCGCTCTTCGGCGGTGGGGAGACTCCAGGAGTCCCCGGCCCCCAGGCGCATGAGCAACAATCCGCGCAGGAAGTCAGCCAGCTGCCGCGCGAGCTGGCGCGGGTCGGCGCCGCCGTCAATGGCGCGATTGATCGTCTCCAGGCCCCGGTGTGTATCGCGGGCGAGCCAGGCTTCGGCAAGAGTCTGCACGACCTCGCGGCTCTCCGCGCCCAGCATCAGCCGGACGTAGTCGGCGGTGATGTGGCCGTCGGCAGAGAATTGGTCGAGCAGGCTGATGGCATCGCGCAGGCTGCCGGTGGCCGCGCGCGCGATGAGATCGAACGCGGCAGGCTCGACGGTTAGCGCCTCAGCCTCGGCCAGCTTCTGCAAGTGGCCGATGACGGCGGTGATAGGGATGCGGCGAAACTCGAAGCGCTGACAGCGGGAGAGGACGGTCGGCGGGATTTTGTGAATCTCCGTGGTCGCCAGGATGAAGATGACATGTTCCGGCGGCTCTTCCAGAGTTTTGAGCAGCGCGTTGAAAGCAGCGGTGGAGAGCATGTGGACTTCGTCAATGACGTAGACCTTGTAGCGGCTCTGGGCCGGTCGAAAGCCTACCTTTTCCAGCAGTTCGCGCACGTTATCCACGCCGGTGTTGGAAGCCGCGTCAATTTCGATCAGATCGAGCAGCCGGCCCTCTTGGATCGCCTGGCAGATTTCGCAGGTATTGCAGGGACGTTCGGCGACGGGGGCCAGGCAGTTGATGGCTTTCGCCACGAGCCGGGCGCTGGTCGTCTTGCCAGTGCCGCGCGGGCCGGCGAAGAGATAGGCGTGGTGAATGCGCCCCAACCGCAGCGCGTTTTGGAGCGTGCGTACTACGTGTTCTTGAGCGACCACTTCATCGAAGGTCTGTGGGCGCCATTTGCGATATAGAGCTTGTCCCATGTTTCCTCCCTGGCGGAGGTTAGTCTATCACGGATGACAAATGAGGCAAGCGTCTCTTTGACGGGATGGCGAGCCGGGGGTATACTCGGTGGTGATGGTAGTATAATGAAGCAGCATAATAGCTGGATGTATCTGCTCAGGCTCTAGCCGGATCGTCAGATCCGGCGTAGATGCACAAGAAAATTCCAGGCTGCTATAACCATGTAGTCCTGAATAATTCTGACTTGACGGGGATCTGACGATCCCCTCGGAGCCAGGGTGAGTAGTTACAACCGGACGAAATTATCGAAACAGGGGGCATCATGAAAAAAGAAACGAGCAACGGAAAGTTAGGCATTCTCGTGGGGGGCGGGCCTGCGCCGGGCATCAATGGGGTGATCCACTCCGCGACCATCGAGGCGATCAACAATGGCCTGGAGGTGATGGGGATTTACGATGGCTTCAAACATCTGATGCAGGGCGAATTTGTCGGGGGGCCACTGACGATCAACGATATCAGCCGCATCCACCTGGACGGCGGTTCTATCCTGCGCACATCGCGCGCCAATCCCACCAGAGAGGCGCACACGCTGGAGCAGTGCGTGCGGGTGTTGATCGCACAGGACATCAAGTACCTGCTGGCAATCGGCGGCGATGATACGGCCTACTCGGCCTATCGCGTGGCGCGCTACGCGGAAGAATATTTGGGCGTCCAGATTCGGACGGCGCACGCCCCCAAGACCATTGACAACGATCTGCCCTTGCCGGAAGATATCCAGACCTTTGGCTACGAGACCGCACGCGAGCTGGGAACGCGCATCGTGATGAACATGATGGAGGATGCGCTGACGGGACAGCGGTGGTTCCTGGTGGTGACGATGGGCCGCAAGGCGGGTCACCTGGCATTAGGGATCGGCAAGAGCTCCGGCGCGACCGTCACGCTCATCCCCGAAGAGTGGAACAAGCGGGAAATCCGTTTGCAAGAGGTCGTGGACATCCTGGTCACATCCGTGGTGCGCCGCATGGCTGAAGGGAAGCCTTACGGATTGGCCTTGATTGCCGAGGGTGTGGTCGAGCAGATGTCACGGGATGATCTGGAAGGACTGGACAACGTCGAGCGCGACGCTCACGGGCACATTCGACTCTCAGAGATCAATTTCTCCGATACGCTCAAGCGCACGCTGCGCCGGTCGCTGCACGAGGTGGGCATCAACACGCGCATCGTGAGCAAAGACCTGGGATACGAGCTCCGCTGCGCTGACCCGATTGCGTTTGATATTGACTACACGCGCAGTCTGGGCGAGGCCGCGGTCGGTTTCCTACTTGCGGGCGGTTCCAATGCGACCATCACAATTCAGCGCGGTCAGGTTGCGCCGATACCTTTCTCGCAAATGATGGACCCGGAGACGGGCCGCACCGAGGTGCGCCAGGTGAAGCTGGACTCGTTTACCTACCGTTCAGCGCGGAAGTTCATGATCCGCTTCGAGCCACAGCACGCCGATGACGAGATGTTGCTGGCGCGCATGGCGGCGCAGACCAATCTGACGCTGGAGGAGTTCAAGGCGCGATACGGGTATCTCATCGGCATTGCCGAACGGCCCTTCTAATACAGCGTGTACTTAACGAGGCCGGTTTTCCCGGCCTCGTTGGGTTAGCAAGAAACAGTAGCAACTTAAGGCAACTATGGTATAATACGCGCACGCGCGGGCGTGGTTTAATGGTAAAACCTTGGCCTTCCAAGCCAATGATACGGGTTCGATTCCCGTCGCCCGCTCAGCGGGCTCATAGCTCAATGGTCAGAGCAGCCGGCTCATAACCGGTCGGTTCCAGGTTCGAATCCTGGTGGGCCCATCGGTTAGTGCTCTAGCCCTCAAAGCGCCTCTGCGGAGGCGCTTTTTGCATCCCCCAGGCGCCTGTCCCCCTGCTGACCTACTCCCTCATATCTATTTCCTAAATGTAACTATTGACAAAATGATAATAGTACGCTATAATCATAGCTGGAGGTGAGAATGCCCGGACACTGGGGACGAGGTCATGATGGAAAGCGACGCTGGGGACGCCGAATGCGGGTCGTGGAGCCGATGATGCTCTTGCTATTGGCTCAGGAACCGCGTCACGGCTATGCCCTGGTGGATACGCTGACGACCACGTTCGGTGTAAGCGCTTTGCCGCCACAAACGATCTATCGCGCATTACAGGCGATGGAGGAGGCCGGCTGGGTGCGCTCCGACTGGGATGTGGAGGAGACGCAGGGGCCACCCCGGCGCGTCTACCGCATCACCCCAGAAGGAGAAGTCGCACTCGATGCCTGGTCGTTGGAGATGGACGAGTTGCGCCAGATGTTGGAAACATTCTTGGATGCTTATCAAAATTATCGCCGTTGACAGACAAAACAACACAAAGGAGGTGAGACGCATGTTTAATCGTAGATTTGGACGTGGACGCGGCTTTGGACGTGGCTTCGGGAGCGGCTTTGGGCCAGGGTATGGCGCTGGCTTCGGGACGGGACGTGGCGCATGTTACGTTCACTATCAGCAAACCGGGCAATGGCCCGCCTGGTCGCGGTGGGCCGGCGGCCCCGGCTATCAGCGCTACATGGCAGCCCAGGAATTTACCGAGGCTCCTGTAGCCAATGATGAGATCGCGCAGTTGCGCCAGCAGGTGCAGTCGTTGCGCGACGAAGTGAGCGTACTTTTGTCGCGGTTGTCAGAAATCGAATGAACATCAAACGAGGAGGTCGAATCTTATGAAGATAGCTATCAGTGCATCCAGCGCAAGCCTGGATTCGCCAGTTGATCCGCGCTTTGGACGCTGCCCCTATTTTCTCTTGGTGGATGCTGAGACGGAAGCCTTTGAGGCGCTTCCCAACGCCAGCGCGATGAGCGGCGGCGGCGCGGGGATTCAAGCAGCGCAAATCATCGTCCAGCAAGGCGTGCAGCTGATCATCACCGGCAACGTAGGCCCTAACGCCTTTCGCGTCTTCGAGACGGCGGGCGTAGCCGTGTTGCAGGTCGGCGGGATGACCGCCAGGGAGGCCCTCGCGGCCTTCAAATCCGGGCAGCTGACGCCCGTGGGCAGCGCCACCCAGCCCGACCACGCCGGAATGCGAGGCGCACCTGCACCACCGCCCCCCCCACCCTCCGCGCAACCCGTCAATGAGTTGGATGCGCTGAAGGCTGAAGTCGCCGAACTGCGCCAGGCGGTCGCTGCGTTGCTGGAGCAAGTGGAAAAGTTGCTCCAATCCTGAGCTGGTTGGTGCAGCATCGGTCAAGAGGAGGTCTACATGAGTGGAACAGAGATGCAACGGCGGGAAGCGGCTCCCCTGGAGCCTGTCCCGGCAGAGATCATCGAAGTGTCATCGGAACCGGTCGTGTTGCCGAGGCCTCCTGAACAGGCGTCAGCGGCAGAGCTGGTACAACGCGGACTCTCATTGCTACAAGGGGTATTGCGATTGGGCCTGCTGATACTGGAAGAGCGTCAATCTGCGCGCGAGGTATCGCCTGCGCGAACGCTGAATGTCCGCACCGCCACCACGGAGGATGCGCCATCTGTAGCGCGTCCCGGTGGCGGCGGGCATCGCCGACGACATCGCAGTGGTCGAGGATAGTCAAAGGAGATCGAAGATGAAATTAGGACGTGGTAACAGAGATGGTCGCGGGCGTGGACAGGGTGCAGGGACCGGCGGCGGCGCTGGTAGTGGGGGCGGTAATCTCCCCGGCTCCGGCCCCGATGGCACCTGCCGCTGCCCCAGCTGCGATCACACCGAGCCGCATCAGCGGGGCGTTCCTTGCTACACCCGCACCTGCCCGAAGTGCGGCACACAGCTGGTCAAAAGTTAAAATTACGAATTGCACACAGGCCCGGCGCGCCCTATCTTATGGGGTAGCGCCGGGCCATCAATCTAAAAAACTGATACTTTGGAGGAATAACCTCATGCGTATTGCAATTGCTGCTGATGATACCCGTGGATTGGAGGGCGTTGCTGCTCACCATTTTGGGCGGTGCCCCTACTACGTCTTTGTGGATGTCAAAAACAACGAGATTCAAGCGGTTGAGGTCAAACCCAACCCCACCTATGGCAACCACACGCCAGGGCGCGTGCCCGCCTTCATCAACGAACAGGGCGCGCAGGTGATGATCTCTGGGGGAATGGGCCAGCGCGCCATCGCGCTCTTCGAGCAGCACGGCATCCAGCCCTACACCGGCGCGGCGGGGACCATACGTTACACCCTGGAACAATACTTCGGCAAACATCTCGAGGATGCCCGCCCCTGTACGGAGCACCACGGCGACCACGCCGAAACGCACGAACACGACGAGGAACAGGGCGAGATCAAGCGCCTGCGGGAAGAGGTCGCGGCGCTACACCACCGGGTCGTCGAAGCCAGCCAGCGGTTGGGCGAGTAACGCCCCAGCCAGGAGATACTATACTGATGAAGCTAGTCGTAGCCAGCGGGAAGGGCGGCACCGGCAAGACCACCGTCGCAGTCAATCTGATGTTGACGGTGGCGAGCTTGCCGGCACAGGACCGCCCGGCGGAATTGATCTTTCTGGATTGTGACGTCGAGGAGCCGAACGCGCACCTCTTCCTCAATCCTGAACTGACGGACGAGACCACTGTGGGACTGCGGATGCCACAGGTGGACGTGGCGAGATGCACGGGCTGTGGCCGGTGCGCCGAGGTCTGCGCCTTCCACGCCATCGCAGTCATCAACAAAAAGGTGTTGATCTTCCCAGAACTCTGTCACGGCTGTGGCAGCTGCACCTACAACTGCCCCGAAGGCGCTATCCATGAGGTGCTGCGCCCCACCGGGACGATCTCGTGGGGGACGGTGACCACAGACGGCGCAACCGTGCGCTTTGGGCAGGGTCTGCTCAACGTGAGCGAGGCGATGGCAACGCCGATCATCCGCACGCTGAAGCAACAACTGACGGCAACGGATCCAGCGGCGGCCCTGGAGATCCTCGACGCGCCGCCGGGGAACGCCTGCCCGGTCGTCGAGACGCTGCGCGGGGCCGACTTCGCCCTGCTCGTCACGGAGCCGACGCCCTTCGGCCTGCACGACCTCCGTGTGGCGGTGGATGTGACCCGCAAGGAGCTGGGGCTGCCCGTCGGCGTCGTCATCAACCGCGATGGCGTGGGCGACGAGGGCGTGACGCGCTTCTGCGCCGAGGCCGGCGTCCCCATCCTGCTACGCATCCCGCAAGATCGCCGGGTGGCGACGGCCTACGCCGAGGGTATCCCGATGGTGACGGCATTTCCCGCCTACCGAGAGGCCTTCCGCGCGCTCTACGCGCGCCTGCGCGAGGAGGTGTCCGCATGACGACAGCAGATCCCCAACAATTGGTCATCCTCAGCGGCAAGGGCGGCACCGGCAAGACGAGTGTGGCGGCGGCGTTGGCCCATCTCGCGGCGCAGACGCTCCCCCTGGTGATCGCCGATGCGGATGTGGACGCCTCCAATCTCGATCTCGTGTTGGAACCGCAGCGGTTGGAGACGCACGACTTCGCCAGCGGGCTGGTGGCGGAGATTGACCCGGCGGCGTGCATCGCCTGTGGCGAGTGCGAAGCCGCCTGCTACTTCGACGCGATCGTGCCCGGTGAAATCTACCGCGTGGACCCCATCGCCTGCGAGGGCTGCGCGGCCTGCCGCTATCGCTGCCCGGTCGAGGCAATCCGCACCTACGAGCCGCAGGTGGGCCAGTGGTTCCTCTCCGACACCGCCTACGGGCCACTCTACCACGCGCACCTCTTCGCCGGGGCGGAAAACTCCGGCAAGCTCGTCACGCTGGTGAAGCAGCAGGCCCGCCTGCGCGCCCTGGATGATAACCGCCCGTTGATTCTGGTGGATGGCCCGCCCGGAATCGGCTGCCCGGTGATCTCGGCAGCTTCTGGCGCGACGCTGGCGTTGCTCGTGGTCGAACCGACGCTGGCGGGCGTCCACGATTTGCAGCGCATCTTCGCCGTGACGCGGCATTTCGGCGTGCCGGCGATGGTGCTGGTGAACAAGGCCGATCTCAGCGCGGCACGCACCGCCGAAATCACAGCCTTCTGCCGGGCCGAGAGTGTGCCGCTTGCGCCTTCTCTGCCTTATGATACGATTGTGACCGAAGCGATGGTGCGCGGGCTGCCGGTGACTGCTTACGCAGCGCGCGCGTCCGTGTCCCAGGCATTACAAGAGACCTGGGCATTGCTCAAAGCGCACCTGGCGCTGTAATATGAGGAGGTCACAATGAGCGAATTGGTACCACGGGGAGCGGAACAGACGCCTCAAATTGACGAGGAAGAGCTGCGAGTATTGACGACGCCGCTGTCGTTGCGGGGCTGGCCGGTGTGGCTGATCTATCTGTTGGCCATTATCGGCTTTATCTACATACTAAACCCAACGGCAGGCGTAGACCTGATCCCGGACTTCATCCCCGGCATAGGGAACCTGGACGAAGGGGTAGCGGTGCTGTTGGTCTGGTACGGACTGGTCGAATTTTTCGAGGGCCAGCACTATAGGGCAGCGTCCTCCGATACCGTCGTGGATGTGGAGGAGGAGCCAGTGTCCCCAGAGGAGGCAGAATGAGCCTGGACGCGACGTTGCGTGAGCAGATTCTGCTGAAGCTGGTCGAGGTGATTGACCCGGAGACGGGCGTGGATGTGCTGCGGATGCGGCTGCTCGAAGATCTGACCGTGGACGAGACCACCGGCGCGGTGCGCTACATCTTCCGCCCCTCGTCGCCGCTCTGCCCGTTGGCGGTGAGCCTGGCGCTCGATATCAAACAGGCGGTCGCTTCCGTGCCGGGGGTGACGAGCCAGGAGATCATCGTGACCAACTACACGCGCGCGGAAGAGCTCACCGAACTGATCAACAGCGAGGAAGCGTAAGGGGTCGCTTCCCTGCCGAGGTGCAACATGCCAATCTACGAATACACATGCCAGGAATGTCAGCAGCGCTTCGATGCGCGCCGCGCCATGCGCGACGCCGACGCGCCGATTGCCTGTCCGCAGTGCGGGGGGATGCAGACCCGGCACGGACTGTCGCTCTTCGCGGCGCATTGCGATAGCACGCGCGCCAGCAGCGGCGGCAGCGCCGGGTGCGGCTCCTGCCGGGGCGGGAATTGCGGCTCGTGTAGCCACTGAGCCATTCAGACCACAACATAGCCGCCGGTCATCACGACCGGCGGCTTTTGCATGTCTAGGCGATTCCCTGCCGTTCCAGCCAGGCGTGGATTGCAGCGGCGGTCTCGCGGTAGTTGTGCTCCTGCATGACGTTGTGGCGCGCCTGCGCCGCGACCCGGTAATCCGCGCCGTAGTGCGCCGCCGAGCGGCGCTCCGCCGGTTCGGTGAGCAGCGGGTCGTCCTCTCCGGCGATCCAGAGCAGAGGCGTGTTGACCTGCTCTGGTGGATACCAGAAGGGCGGGTTGTGCTGGTACATCACGATGACGGATTCGGGACCGAGCCGGGGCTGAAGCGCGTCGAGCGGGACCGCCGCCCGTGGCCCGACGAGGAAGCGCACCGCGCTCCGAGGGCCGGCGCGGCGGAGCGGCGTGGCGTCCCAGCTGCCCAACATCTGCAGAACACCGACGGGGTCGTAGGTGATCAGTCGAATAAAGCCATCGCGGAACATGCTGTGTGAGACCCACGGCGCGACGAGAATCGCGGCGGGCAGATCATCGCTCACATATTTGAGATACCACTGGGTGAGCGCGCCGCCCATGCTGTGGCCCATCAGGATGGGCGGGCAGGGCTGGCGGATGACTTCGTCGCGGAGGAAGCCCAGGTAGTAATCGAGGGTACAGCGGGCAATGGGGCGCTGAGTGGGCGAACCGCCGTGCCCCGGCAGGCTGTGCGCGTGCGTCTCCCAACCCCAGGCGGCGAAAAGCGCCTGCCAGAGCTCCCAGCACCAGGCCCCGTGCCACATCCCGTGCTGCATGACGATGGGCGTCTCGAAGCGGCGCTGTTTGGGGCTGTAGACGATCCGCTCGATGCCATCCTCGATGGTGTGGGTGCGGACGTAAACGTCGTTTTCGCGGATCTCACGGAAAACGCGACCGGGCGGCGCGGCGTTGCGATGCCGCAATAGGCTTTTCTGCACATCAACCCGCGCCAGCTGCGCGATGGCCCAGAGTTGCTGGGCTGTGAGATACCCGGCCAATGCACCCAGGCCGACGCCAAGCCAGTTTACAGTCTTGCGCATGGCAGCCCTCCTCTTTGTAAGCCAGGCTGATAACCTATCCTATCTATTCAAATTATAGCACATTAGCTAGGGTTCTGGCACTAAATTTCAGGAAAGGATGGCTAAACGCGCTGGAAAAGCAGCCGCAACCAGCGATGGCTCAGGCTCCCCGTGTCGGGCAGGAATTGATCAACGCGCGCGAAGCCGTAGCCGGCCATGAAGTCGCACAGTCGCCCGCCATCGTAGGCGCGGATGGTGAGGAGCTCCAGCGTCTCGCCGGGATAGAGCGGGATCATCTCATCAAAGCAGGGGAAGCGCAATTCCTCGCGGGCCTGGAAGCGGAAGGTGCAGCGCACGGTATCCAGATCGGGATCGGTGCCGGTCTCGCTGATGACCGCGCCATATTCCTGGGGAATGCAGAGGCGCTCCAGCACGCTGGCGAAGAAGCGGCGGTAATTTGCCGCCAGCTGGGTGAAGCGCTGGGTCAGCGCCGCGACCTCCTCAGCATCCTCCGGCTTGGGCACGACATCCAGGTAGAGATAATCCCCGGCAGGGATCAAATCGCGCAGCGCGGCAGCGATCTGCGCCTGGTCGAAGTTGCCGAAGGTCCCGCCGATATTGGCGTAGACGCGCGTGGCGTAGGGCGCGAGCAGCCAGTCGCGCGCGGCGTAGAAATCGGAATGGGTGAAATCGGCCAGCAGCAGGGTGGCGGGAAAGGGCGCATCGCGCAGGGTCTCCTGGGCCAGCGCCAGCATCGCCCGCGACGAATCCACGCCGAAGTAGGCCCAGGGCGCGCGGGCGTGCAGATGCCGGAGCAACGGCAGCTCGGCAGCGGTGTTGCCGCACCCCAGGCTCACAAAGGCCGTCGCATCCTCGGCTGACCAGAAGGGCTGCCGCTGGAAGAACGCCACCTCATCCTGCCAGCGGATTTCGGTGAAATCCTGATTGCGGTAGGTGTAGAAGGCGCGCGCGCCCTCCTGCGTGTAGAAAAGATTCTGACGGACGAGCTTGCGGCGCTGAAAATCGGTGAGGTAGGCCATCTCCAGCTCGGCTTCGGGCGTGATGACCAACAGCTCGGCGGTCAAGCAACGACCTCGCCCACGAGCGACCACGGCCCGGCCCACGTCACCTTTACCGAGGCCATCCGGCCTAGCCAATCCGCATCATCGGCGAAAAAGACCAGCCGGTCGGTGCGGGTGCGCCCATACCAGCGTTCGCGCCGGGCCTGCTTCCCCTCCACCAGCACCTCGACGGTCTGACCGACCAGCGGGGCATTGAGCTCGGCGGCGATTTCGCCTTGCAATTCATCAAGCAGCCGGCGGCGGCGCTCCTTCTCCTCGTGGGGCAGACTGTCCTCGTAGCGGCGGGTGGCGAGCGTAAGCGGGCGCGACGAGTAGCGAGCGATGTGCGCCTTATCCAGCCGCAGCTCCGCGAGCAGGTCGTAGGTATGCTGGAACTGCGCCTCGGTCTCGCCGGGGAAGCCGACGATGATGTCGGTGGCGATGGAGACGCCGGGGATACGCTCGCGGATGCGGGCGACGAGCTGGCGGTAGTCGGCGACGGTGTAGCCACGCCGCATCAGCGCCAGCACCTCGTCGTCGCCGGCCTGGACGGGCACTTCGATATGCTCGCAGACCTTGGGCAGCGCGGCGACGGCGTCCAGCAGCGCATCCTTCATCCAATGGGGGTGGCTGGTGAGAAAGCGGATCCGCTCCAGCCCCGCGATCTCATGGACGCGGCGGAGTAGCGTGACCAGCGGCATCTCGGCGGCCCCGGCGAACTCCGGCAGATCGTAGCCATAGCGATCCACGATTTGCCCCAAGAGTGTGAGCTCTTTGACGCCCTGCGCGGCAAGTTGCGCCGCCTCCGCGACGATCACCTCAAGCGGGCGGCTGCGCTCCGGCCCCCGGCGGTACGGGATCACGCAGTAGGCGCAGGCGTGGGAGCAGCCGAGCACGATGGGCAGATAGGCGCTGACGACGTTGGCCTCCTCCGAAGGGGGCAAAATCGTGTCGCTGCGACCCAGCGCCAGGCGGCGCGCCTCGGCGTCGGCGATGAGCGTCTGCGCCTCGTCGAGCAGCTCCCGTTCAGCGAGATGCGCCCAGAGCGCGGTGGGGTCGGAGGGCGGCAGGAAGAGATCCACCCACGGGAAGCGTTCCTGGAGCGCGGCGGTCTCCTTCACGCCGACCAGGCAGCCCATCAGCGCCAGCACCCGCTCCGGGTGGCGGCGCTTGACCTTGCGGAGCTGTTGCAAGCGGCCCACAGCCTTGTCCTCCGGCTGCTGGCGCACCACGCAGGTGTTGAGGATGATCACATCGGCCTCCTCCGCGCGGTCGGCGGGCTGATAGCCTAACCGTTCCAGCCCCGCCGCGACGCGCTGCGAGTCAGCCACATTCATCTGACAGCCAATCGTCCAAATATGATAGCGCATAGTTCTTACAATCCTTCCCCAGTATGGGAAGGCATTGTAACCGCCAATGGGCTTATGGTCAAGGGACGCGCTTTACCGCCGTTCCCACTCCTTGATGGCGGCCTGGATGAGCTTGCGAACGGTCGCGTTGGGAATCTCATCCAAATCGTTGTAGGTGGTGTTATCTACAACGAAGAGCACGCCGCCAGTGGGGGCATTGCGCAGTTGGATTCTGTGGGCGGCGAGTTGCGGAACCTGACGTTGCAACTGTTCGACAACTGCCTGAATCTCGCGGGCGATATCCACAAAGGTGGGCATGGTAGCGGAAGTGACCGGGGTGTGGATGCCCATATCGGCGGGGAGCACCGGGGGCGGCGTAGCGACAGGGGCCGGAGGCGGCGCAGATTTCGCCGGCGGCGCGGCGACGCCCTTGTGCTGCTGGATGTAATCGCGGCTGAAGGTCGCCAGCGCGCGGATCGCCTGCACCACTTCCTGGCGCACCGCATCGTCGGCGACGTACTCGAGCCGGGGGTAGGGTTCGCCCTGAATGCGGATGTCCCATTCGCCAAAGGGATCGCGGCGCACGGCGAGCAAGGCTGGGGGCAGTATCTCCGGCGGCGCTATCGGCGGCGCGGGCGTGGGCTTAGGCGCTGGCGGCGGTTCGGTGATCCGCTCGGCGATAGGCGGGGGAGCAGGCGTCTCCGCATCACCGGATGTGGGTTTGTTGGATTTGTCAGCGCCCTGTCCACGAAAGTACAGGAACAGGCTCACAACCGCGATGATGAGCAAGAAGACAACAGCAACAATGATGAGCATAAAGGGGTCCATCTGTGCCTCCAGTCTGCTAAGCCATCCCTGCTTTCATTATACCCTAAATTAACGTGTCATGCGAGGTGCGCCAGCAACGGCGGGAGCAAGACCTCCCAATCGTAGCGGTTGACGTAGGCGCGGGCCTGTTCCCCCAGCGCCGCGCGCGCGGCGGGGTCTTGCGCCAGGCGGATGCAGGCGGCGGCGAAGTCATCGGCGGTCTCGGCGAGCGCGAGCGCGCGTTCGGGCGCGGGAAAGCCCTCCGCGCCGAGCGGCGTGGCAACGATGGCGCGGCGCATCGCCATGGATTCCAGCAGCTTGAGCCGCGTCCCCCCACCCACGCGCAACGGCACGATGTAGACGGTCGCTGCGCCGATGTAGGCGCGGGTCTCCGGCACGCCGCCGGTAATCACCATGCCGGGCAGTGCGCGCAGCGGTTCCAGGCGCGGATGGGG
The DNA here is from genome assembly GCA_034435555.1 of Anaerolineae bacterium. GTDB lineage: Bacteria > Chloroflexota > Anaerolineae > B4-G1 > SLSP01 > DAOTXC01. The sequence goes on along the minus strand of DAOTXC010000145.1, from coordinate 2,700 downwards.
CCGGCGGCCCACGACATAACAGGTGGCCTCCGGCAGCGCGGCCCGGATCTGCGGCCAGACTTCGTGGGCAAACCAGAGCATCCCATCCACATTGGGGCGGAAGTCCATCGTGCCGGTGAAGACGAAGGCCGGCATGTCCAGAGGGGCGCGCTCGGTGAAGTCGGCATATTCGCGCACGGCCAGCCCGTTGTTGAGCACGAGCGGCTCGAGCGCGGGATCGAGCGCCCGCAACGCGGCGGCGTCGGCGTCGGAGACGGCAATGACGAGATCGGCGCGGCGGCAGATGTCGGCCTCGTAGCGGCGCAATCGCTGCCACTGGATGTAGGAATAAGCGGCGAGGGGCCAGCGGCGCGGCTGGCGCAGGTCGGTCTGGAAGGCGCGCCGTTGGAGCAGGTACTCGCAATTGTGATCATCGAAGGCGACGCGCGGGCGTGCCTCGCGCGCCCAGACCACATCGAGATAGGGCGCGAGCTCCAGCCCCTCGACTAGAATCCAGTCGAAGGTGATCTCATCCAGCCAGCGCCGCAACTGTGCGGCGAAGGTCTCGCTGGCGAGGCGGTGGGCCAGGTCGGGGCGGCGGGAGGTGAGCAGCGTCTTCAGGCGCGCGGCGGAGGTACGTTGCGGTTGCGGGAGGATGGCGCAGCGGTCGAGCGCAGCGGCGAGCGGCGGCGCGGGTTCCTGTGGCTGATCCGGGGCGGCGAAGGTGAGCAGGGAGAGCTCGTGATGCGCGGCAAGTCCGCGCAGGATGCCCCAGTTGCGCAGCGCGGTCCCCTGCCGGGGCGGGAAGGGCGCTTGCGGCGCGAGGATGAGAATTCGGCCCATCTCAATGCAGGCGCAGGCGCGCCACAGCGGAGCCAACGGTCAGGAAGAGATGCACGGCAGGCCAAATCAGCCCGCTAAGAAAGCCCCAGCCGCTGTGGGGATCCCCGGCGGTTAAGAGCAGACCAACGATGATAGAGAACAGGAACAGGGGCAACGTCCCCAGAATGATGCCCGCTGCTACAATCCACCAGAGTTTTTCGCTGAAACGCCGTCCCACCAACCGCCAGACGGCTTCGGCGATGAGCGTACCAGCCAACGGTGAGAGGAAAATGGTGAACCAACCTAGCATCGGCATGATCCACCCGGCAATGCCGCCGAGCAGCAGCGCGGTGACGGCTGCGATTAGCAGGTCTGTGGGGCGGGCTTGCTCGAAGCGACTTTTGCGCCCCTTTTTACAATCGCGGCAGAGATAGCCTACCGGCGTCCGCTGGGCGCACTTGGGGCAGATGGGCGTCTCGCATTCGTAACAGCGCAGCCCGGTTTCGACCTGGGGATGCCAGTGGCAGTAAAGCGGCGCTTCAGGTGGGATTGCGCTCATGTCAGGTCTCCATTGTGAGGGATGAGCCGTTTGACCAGCGTGCGGTAGAAATCATCGGGCGAGCGCAGCCGCAAGAAGTGGGCCTTGAGCTGGCTACGGGTGATGCGGATGCGGTCGTCATCGAACAGCTCGCCTTCGGGACGCCCATCCACGGTGAGCATCCCCGGCACGCGGGTCTCCAAGACGTGAACTTCGACCACGGCGTTGGGATCGAGCACCATGGGGCGATCCACGCTGAGATGCGGCGCGACAGGCACCAGCAGGAGATTGTCGAGCCAGGGCGGGAGGATGGGGCCGCCGACGGCGTAGGCGTAGGCGGTGGAGCCGGTGGCGGTGGCGAGGATGAGACCATCGGCGACGTAGTAGGCCACGGGCACCTCGTTGATGTAGGCGCGGAGATGGATGGTACGCCCCAGGCCGCCACGGCTGATGACGGCGTCGTTGAGCGCCTGATCGGTGGCGATCACTTCGCCCTCGCGGATGAGGACGACATCGAGCAGGGTGCGCTCTTCGTATGCCCCCTCGCCCGCGATGATCTGCGAAAGACAGTCTGCCCAGCAATCCGGGTCAGCCTCGGTGAGGAAGCCCACCCGTCCCAGATTGATGCCCAGGATGGGGATGCCAAACGAGGCGATGAGTGGCATGGCGCGCAGAATCGTGCCATCGCCGCCCAGGGCAATCAGCAATCCCGTCTTCTCGAAGTGCGCCTCTGTATCCGGCAGCTCATGGGTCGAACAGATCCAAGAGGCAATCTCCCGTGCGTCCAGCCAGGCGGCGATCTCCTCGGCCAATGGATAGGCCAGCGCCGCGCGCGGGTTGTAGTAAAGCCCCACTGTGTCGAACATCGCCATAGACTAGGAAAGGCGCGCCTTGAGCCTGCCGCTGATGGCGTCGAGTGCGACGGGCTTCTGCTCCCCGGCCTCGAAATCCTTGAGCGTGACCTCATTGCGGGCCAGCTCATCAGCGCCGACGATGATGACGAAGCTGGCGTCGCGCTTGTTGGCCTGACGGAGCTGCGAGCGCAGACTGCCACCCGTGGCGATCTGTGTCCCGATCCCGGCGGCGCGCAGTTCGACGAGCAGGCGCACCGCCGCGCGGCGGGTCTCCTCATCCATAAAGGTGATGAAGACGGGCGGCTTGGGGAGCGGCGGCGGCGCAATCTCCTGCTCCTTGAGCACCAGCACGGCGCGCTCGATGCCCGCGCCAAAGCCGACGCCGGGCGTGTCAGGGCCTTCGAGCAGGGAGACCAGGCCATCGTAGCGCCCGCCCCCACAGACGGCGGCCTGTGCGCCGATGTTCTGCGCCCAGACCTCGAAGACGGTCTTGGTGTAGTAGTCCAA
>DAOTXC010000144.1:0-3997 GCA_034435555.1 Anaerolineae bacterium | reverse complement strand
AATCGTGTGCTCGGAATTGGCCGTGCCAACGGCGACGCGGATGATCGAACCGGGGTTATAGGTCTCGTAGATGTTGATCTCTTCGGGGATGACCGCCGTGGGATAAGTCAATTCCAGCCACTCATAGGGCGAGTCGGCTTCGTCTGAGGCCCAGGCGGTTGGAATATCGCCGCATTCAGTTGTGTCGGGCGCGCCGGTGGCCTGGATCGCAGCCCAGTTGGGATCAGAATACTGCGAGCTGGCACGGGCATTGCTGGCCCACTGCTCGAGGCGCTGTCCACCGGTTGTGCCTGGCGCTGGGGTGCTGTCTGAGGCAGGGTTAATGTCCCCTATACTACATGCCAGCGAAAGTACAACCATGAACACTAACAAAACTATCACGGTGCGTTACTTGCTCATGGATTGTCTCCTCCTTTGTCATACGAGCGTGCAGATGCAAATCTCCCACACGGACTCTTGACCGTTGGCCGGAGATGGTGGTGTGGGACAATTTCAGTATAAACCCGTGTGAGTTTTTGTCAAAACGCCGCCAGCGCCGCCCGCAACACCCGCAGCCAATTCTCGCCGAGGATGGCGGTCACGTCCGCTGAGCTATAGCCGCGCGTCGTCAATAGCTCGCCCAGCCGCCCCAAGTCTGTGATGGAATCGAGCGTCTCCGGCAGGGATTCCATGCCGAAGCCGCCGTCCATGTCGGAACCGATGCCGATGTGCGCCGCGCTGCCGGTCAGCTGGCAGATGTAATCCACCACCTCGGCCACGCGCTCCAACGGGGGGCGCGGCTCGCCCGGCTGCCAGCCGGAGACGAGCATCCGATTGTAGGGGACGACGCCCACCACGCCATCGCGTTTGGCAATGCGGCGGATGAGCGCGTCGGACAGCGAGCGGGGCGAATCCACAAAGGCGCGCGGGTTCGCGTGCGTGGCGCAGAGCGGGCCGGGATAGCGGCCCAATGCGGCGTAGGCGGCCTCCTCCCACAGGTGGCTGAGATCGAGCAGCAGGTTGTACTCCGCCATTGCGTCCAATAGGGCTTCGCCATCCGCTGTCAACGGGCCGGGACGGCCGTTGCCGCCGGCATAGCGGGTTCCCATCGCCCACGCCAATCCCACGCCCCGCAGTCCTCGTTCGACCCACCAGGGCAGCTCCGCCGGCGTGCGGATGGGGTCCGCCCCCTCCATCACCACGAAGAGGCCCAGATGCGGTTGCCCTTCGGCCCAGCGCAACAGCACCGCGTCGAGCGCCGCTTCATCCTCCAGCAACGTGACCGTGTCCGTCTCCGCCAGCCGCCGGTAGTAATCGAGCTGCGCCAGCGCTTGCTGATGGGCTTCGTCGGCGGTGCGATAGACCTGCGGCTGAGCAAAGCGGGGAATTTCGGGAGCCACGAATAGGCTCGCGCCAATCACTGCCACACGTCCGGCCAGCAGCGCGGGGATGCTCACCGTGGAGGTGCCGGCCCTGGCATCTGGCAAGGGATGCTGCTGCTCCTGCCGGCGGATCTCACTGACCGGTTGTTGGAGATCACGCCCCAACACTACCGCATTGTACGCCATATCGAGGTGCGCATCCACGAGCAATGTTTCCATAATGCCTCCTTTACCAAGCTGCATAAGCACAGTATAATGCGAGTATACACCTTGGCAAGCACGCAGGGGAGGATTCAGGAATGGAAAGAGATGTAGAACGGGCGCTCATTATGGTAGAAGGGCCTTGGCCGGGGCAGCGTTATCCCATTGGGGAGGAGTTGCTCACCATCGGACGCGCCCCCGATAACACCATTGTCATCAAAGACGCGCGGATCTCGCGCTACCACGCGCGCGTGCGCCTGGCTCCAGGGGGCATTGTGGTCGAAGACCTGGGCAGCACCAATGGCACTTTCGTCAACGGGTCGTTGCTCACCGGCCCGCATCGCCTCTCCGCCGATGAGCGTATCACGTTGGCCGATTACGTCACATTCCGTTTTGTGGCCGCCACGGACGCATCTGCCGCGCCCACACCCCACGTCTGGCCCATCTCGCCGGCGAAGCAGGGCGTACCCATGCAGATCCCCAGCGCCGCGCCGGAAACGCCGCCGCCGTTTGCCCCGCCGACGCCCACGCCGCCCACACGGCCCCCTGCGCCTCCTATCGAGGCAGAGGATGTCCCGCGTTGGCTCTACGTGATCATTATCATTCTTGTTCTGTTGATTTGCCTGATCGTGGGCCTGGCGATCTATCTGTGGTTTGCGTCAGCCGAATTCTGGCAAAACCTGGGGATTCGACTCCCGCTAAATCTTGGTGGATTCAAGCCCGTCTTCGTAGAAGACCTCGCCCGCGCCGTGCTGCCGCGCATCATATAGATCGAGAGCATAATCCCCGCTAGGGACGATTTCGCCATCCTCGCTATACGGCCCGACCGTGGGCCAATAGCCGCGCAGCGGCGCATTCGCAAAGACGATGCCTGTGAGCGCCTTGGGGCCTTTGTACGCGTACTTGGCGGGCGCGATCAGACGCAGAGGCGCGCCGTACTCGTCGGGCAGCGGCTCGCCGTTCATCCGATAGACCAGCAGCACCCGCTCCCTGAGGAATTCATCGAGGGGCAGCGATTCGTAATAATCATCGGCGGAGTAGAAGTGAACCCACTGCGCTTCTGGGAACGGCGCGACCTGCGCCACCAACTCCTGTGGCAGAAAGCCCTCCCACTGTGCCGCAGCCGACCAACCCTCCACGCATTTCATCCGCGAGCGTTGGATCGTCAAGGGAAAGTTTGTTTCGATGTCGGCCAGGCTCAACGTCAGAGGGTTTTGTACCTGTCCGCCAACCGTCAGCCGCCAGCTCTCCCGATCCACCGGCTCGAAGCGCCGGTAGTAGCGGATGTAGAAGCCGGGGCGGTTCTCGTTGCCAAGCAGGCGCGGACGACCATCGGGGGTGGGGGAGGGTGGAATGGTCGGCAGTGAGGTGCTGTCCAGGGGCGATGTCGGCCCCACTGTGGGCGTCAACGCGCGGGGCATACAGCGCGTCAAAGCGACCAGCGCCGTCCCGCTCGCGGCCAGGCGCAACAACTCACGGCGACTCAATTTTCGATCCATGCGACCACTCCTATAAAATCCGCGAATCTAAAAATCATTTATCTGGCGAAGTAGCGTGAACTTTGACGTGCGCACGTTCACACGCCATTCTCCCAATAGCAGAAACCCAGGAGGCTCGTTTCCCACAGTATCCACGCTCCTGGGCTTCAGATGTGACCAGGCTCACGCCTGGGACACCGCAATCAGGTGGTCGGCAGCAACGTCAAGGCCAGCTCGGCGGTGGTGAGGGGTTTTACCTTCACATCACCTGCCGCCAATCGCCCTTCTGCATCCACCACGAAGTGGCTCCGAATCAGCCCCTCGTGCGTTTTGCCAAACATCTTCTTCTCACCCCACGCGCCATAGGCCTCAGCCACGGCGTGATCCGGGTCCGAAAGCAGGATGAAGGGCAGCTGGTACTTCTCACGGAACTTCACCAGGTCCTCGGGGTTATCGGGGCTGATGCCCAGTACGACCACGTCGCTCCCTTCCAGTTCCGGGTAGACATCCCGCAGCGCGCACGCCTGCTTTGTGCAGCCGGGCGTATCCGCCTTGGGATAGAAGTAGAGCACCACGCGCTGCCCTCGAAAGTCAGAGAGCCGCACTGTTTCGCCCGTATCGGAAACCAACGTAAATTCTGGAGCCAAATCACCTATGCCGACCATTGTTTTACCTCCCAAGTGGATCATTTAATCTATTTTTATATATTTTACCATACAAAAGCGGAGATGTCAACCCAGTTGCTTCGTCTATGCCCTGTGGTACAATTTCATTGAAGATGAAAATATAGGATAGGCCGCTGGCCTGTCCCGACAGGCGGGCCGCCTGTCTTACGCGCCATTGTCAAGGGAGACGGCGGTGCTGGTGCACGCCATCCAGCACGAAAATGCTTATCAGCAGATTGGGCGGATTTAGCAGATTTTTGTTTGGCTATTCGCCATTCACCATTCGCAGATT
>DAOTXC010000143.1:0-5976 GCA_034435555.1 Anaerolineae bacterium | reverse complement strand
AATCTGCGAATGGTGAATGGCGAATAGCCAAACAAAAATCTGCTAAATCCGCCCAATCTGCTGATAAGCATTTTCGTGCTGGATGGCGTGCACCAGCACCGCCGTCTCCCTTGCACATCAAACCGAGAGAGGTAAAGATCTCATGCTCACACCATCACAGAATACCATTGCTGCACAAATCGCGGCATAGTTTGCCGCCTTGCCCGAAGTCCGCGCGGTAACTTTGGCCGGATCGCGGGCTACGGCCACCACGGACGTGCGCTCGGATTATGATATGTACGTCTACGGGCAGCCCGAGCCGCCCTTGGAGGCGCGGCGGCGGATTGCGGAGCAGTTCGCTGATGTGTTGGAGCTGGACAATCGCTACTGGGAGCTGGGCGATGAATGGCAGCACACTGCCAACGGCCTGCACGTTGATATTATGTACCGCGATCCCGCCTGGATCGAGGAACAAATGGATCGTATCCTCGTGCGCCAGGAGCCCTGGGTGGGATACTCCACCTGCTTTTGGTACAATGTGCTGACTTCGCAGGTGCTCTTCGACCGCGACGGTTGGTTTGCTGCGTTGCAGGCGCGCGCGGATCAGCCCTATCCCGAACCGTTGCGCGCGGCCATTGTGGTCAAGAACTATCCCATCTTGCAGGATACGCTCTCTTCCTACACCTACCACCAGTTGCGCTCCGCCGTGCAGCGTGGGGATCGCGTCAGCGTGAACCATCGTGTTGCGGCAGTCCTTGCCAGCTACTTCGATATCCTCTTTGCGCTCAATCGGCTGCCTCACCCCGGCGAAAAGCGCCTGCTGACCTTTGCGCGCCGACATTGCGCGTTGTTGCCGGCGCAGTTTGAGGCGGAAGTCGATGCGCTGTTGACGGCGGCGGGCGGCGCAGGGGAGGATGTTTTGCCGGCGCTCGCGGCCCTCGTCGCAGGACTGGAAGCGCCACTGCGCGCGGGTGCGCTCTGGGATGCGGCGCGCGGCTCTCTGATTGGCTGAACGGTAGTGGTGAATCTGTCCAAAATGTGATATGCTAGGATTAGTAACCGTGTGAACGCGAGACCACTGGAAGCGAATCTGAGATGACACTGCGCAAACGTATCCTGACAAGCATTGGGCTGACGATTGTGGTGTTGATCGTTCTGCTCTTTCTGTTCGCGCAGTTCATCGTCTTGGGGAGCTTCATCCGCCTGGAAGAGCAACGCACCCGCCAAAGCGCCGAGCGTATTTCCAGCGCACTGCAGGTTGATCTCAACGCTTTGGCTGTGCTCAATCGTGATTGGGCCGCGTGGGATGACACCTATGCCTTTATGCTAGAGCGCGACCCCATCTATATTGAATCCAACCTGGTTGATAGTACCTTCACCGGGGCGGAGCTCAACTTCATCATCTTTATCGATACCGAAGGCGAGCTCGTCTATGGCAAAGGCTACGACTATATCGCTGAGGAACCCCTCCCCATCCCAGAAAGTCTGCTGGCGCATCTGACCGAGGCCGGGGTGTTGTTGATGCATACGGATGCGGCGAATGCGCAACAGGGCATATTGCTGTTGCCAGAAGGTCCGCTGTTGGTCTCAACGAAACCTATCTTGACGAGTGAGAACGAAGGCCCCGCGCGCGGCACGCTGTTGATAGCGCGCTATCTCGATGAATTGCAAATCGAATCGCTCATCGAAGTGACGCTGATGCCGTTCTCGGTGCTGCGCTTCGAGGCGTTGGCTTCAGAGTTCCAGTTGATGATGCGCGATGCTGAGGATGGGATTGTGGTGCAGGCGGTAGATAGTGCGACCATCGTCAGTTATGTGCTGGTGAATGATATCTACAACCAACCGGCGCTCGTGCTCGAAATTGAACTGTTCCGCGATATTTACGCGCAGGGACGGCGCAGCGTTTCCTATCTGCTGGCGACCTTGCTGGGGGTGGGGGGAATCTTCGGCGCACTGATGTTGTGGGTGGTGGAGCGGGCCGTGTTGCGCCGCTTGGCGGACTTGAACGCGGCGGTGGTGCAGATTAGCGCGAGCGGTGATCTTTCACAGCGTGTACCTGACGCTGGTGAGGACGAGCTCGCCAGTCTGGCCCGCGTCGTCAACGAGATGTTGGTGACGATTGAGCGGGCGCAGCAGGAGCGCGACCACGCCGCGCGCGGCCTGGAGCGGTACACGCAGGCGCTCTCGCACCTTAACTGGCTAGGGCAGAAGTTGACAGCGACGCTGAATCAGTCTCAGATCGCGGCGCAACTCTCGCAGGTAGCGACCAAGATCATTGGCGCGCAGAGCGTCTCGGTGTGGGTGCTCGATGAAGAGACCGAGGAGCTCTTTTGTTGGGCCTCCTCAGATTATGTCCCCAATGACCCCGACATCTCGTTGGTGGATTGGCGGCTGGCGCCAGGACAGGGGGTTGCCGGATGGGTCTTACAACACGGAGAGAGCGTGTTGCTCAACGATGTGGCGCAGGATGCGCGCTTCTTTTCTGGCGTGGACGCCCATTTTGGCTATGTTTCACACTCCATGCTGGCCGTGCCCTTGCGCGGGCGCGGCGACATCATCGGCGTGTTGGAGCTGGTCAACAAGCTGAGCGGCGATTTCCTGGCAAGCGATCTCAACCTCGCGGAGACTCTGGCGGCCTTCGTGGAGGTGGCGATTGAAAATGCCCGCCTGGTCGAGCAATTGCGCCAGTACGCCAAAGAGCTCGAAACGCACAACGACGAATTGGATGCCTTCGCTCACACCGTCGCCCACGATCTCAAGAACCCCCTGGCCGTGCTGGCGGGTTTCGCCGGGCTGTTGCGGAGCCGCTTCACCAGGATGAGCGATGAGGAGATCGCCCAAACCATTGACCGTATCGAGCGCAATGCCTACAAGATGAGCAACATCATTGACGAGCTGCTGATCCTGGCGAGCGTGCGCAAGGTCGAGGAGGTCGCCATCGTCCCGCTCGATATGGCAACGATTGCGGAGGAGGCGGTGACTCGGCTTGCCGAGATGATCGCTGACGAGGACGCTGAGGTCGTGCTGGCGGAAACGTGGCCGGCAGCCCTGGGCTATGGCCCGTGGATTGAAGAGGTGTGGGTTAACTATTTGAGCAATGCGCTCAAATATGGCGGCGATTCGCCCCAGGTCACATTGGGCGCGACCGAGTCGGCTAATGGGCATGTGCGCTTTTGGGTGCGCGATAACGGCCCTGGATTGACGCCCTCCGCGCAGAGCAAACTCTTCGCGCTTTTCGAGCGCCTGGATCAGACGCGAGCGCGGGGGCATGGGCTGGGCCTCTCCATCGTGCGCCGCATTGTGGAGAAGCTCGGCGGCGAAGTGGGCGTCGAGAGCGAGGTAGGGAAAGGCAGCCTCTTCTGGTTCTCCCTGCCGCGTGGGGAGGCTCCTCAAGATTGAGGCGTTGACAACTGGCAGCGGTATGCTATAGTTTTTGTGATGGATGTTATGGGGATTGTATGGGACGCCATCAATCCCCTCATTATTTTATCAGGAGGAGACTTGTGAAACGACGTAACAAAATTCTTGCTTTGACGCTGTTGAGCGTCCTGTTGATGACGGCCCTTGCAGGGTGCGGTGGTAAGCCCTTTACCATGAACGATGTTCCTGTCTACCCAGGCGCGCGCGAAGCGGCCCCCGGCGATAGCGAGATGGCCGACATGATGTTGACATTATTAGAGGGGGGCATGCAGGAGGTGGCATCCGGGAGTGGTGTGGAAATCACCTCGTTTGAGACGAAGCTGTATCTCTTGCCCACCGATGTCAATTGGGCGCAGGTGCGGGATTTCTACAACAGCGAGCTCGCCAACACCGATTGGAAGCTCGATGCTGATTTCACCGAAGACAGCGATTTCTTCAGCAGCCTGGGATGGCTGCGCGGCTCCGGCAACAACGAGCAGGCGCTCTTTGTCGTGTATACGCAGGACCCCATCGCTGGCAGCGCTTTCTTGATCGTCATGCTGATCTCGGAGTAGCGAATCGGCGGATGATGTAACACGTAGACGAGCGACCCGCGCGGGTCGCTCGTCTTTTTGTAACAATAGGGAACTGGCATGGGCTTCAAGATTGATTTGCACATCCATACCGCCGAGCGCTCGCCCTGTGCGCACGCTTCCGCCGTGGAGATGGTCACGGCAGCGGTTGCCTGTGGATTGGACGCGCTGGTCATCACCGATCACAACCGTCTGACGCCGGCTTCGGAGCTGGCGGCGCTCAACGCGCAGTGCGCCCCCTTTCGTGTCTACGGCGGCATTGAAGTGCATGTGGAGGCTGAACACCTGCTCGTCATCGGGATGGATGATCCCGCGCTGGAATACACACTATGGACCTACGCCGGGTTGCACGCCTTCGTGCGCGCCCGCGCTGGCTTTCTGGCGTTAGCGCATCCCTTCCGCTTTCATGGCGTCTCTCGGAACCTCGTCAGGCGCCCCCCCGATGCTATCGAAATCCACTCGCGCAACACCCCACCGACTGCCGCCGCGCAGATTCGTGCGTTGGCGTCACGGCTGGGATTGGCGTTGTTGAGCAACTCCGACGCCCACGCCCCAGAGGAGTTGGGTCGCCATTACAATGTGCTCCCATATCTGCCTGCCGATGAGGCGGCGCTGGCGGCGCTCCTGCGCACCGGCGCTTCCTGTCCCGTCCTCGCAGCGCACCCCCGCTTATAGTTCGACAGTCCGGGCGAGAAAATCCCGCACGGCGGCAAGGTACGCGGTATAGCGCTCGCGGCGGATGCTGTGTCCTGCTCCCGGCAAGTGGCACAACTCGCCCTGCGCCAGCAGCGTCAACGCCTCGGCTGCGATCTCAGGCGTGACGATGGCTCCCCGGTCAATGTCGCCGGTGATGAGCAGGGTGGGGCAGGCGATCTTACGGGCGACCTCGCGCCAGGGCCGCCACCAGGCGAGCGGGCTGTCGAGAAAGCGTAAATCGAGCTGGCGCTTCGATTCCGCCCAGGGGCCGAGCTCCAGCGCGTGCCAGTCGGGATGCTGGGCGTGGGCCAGCGCCTCCAATTCAGCCTGCGAGTGGGCCTGCATCTCCTTCAGGTGCGCGCGGTAGGCTTCGCGGCGGGTCTCCGCCTCCTCGTCGAGATCGGCCTGCTCGCGCCAGGGCGGATCCTCCAGCAGCAATGCCCGGACCTGCTGCGGGTAGTGCGCCGCGTAATCGGCGGCGGTGGTCGCCCCCATCGAGTGCCCCAGGAGCGCCGGACGCTCCAATCCCAGCGCCGCGATGAAGCCGACCAGATCGCCGAGCAGATCGGGGGCCTCTCCCGGCACGATGCGCGCGGAGGCTCCATGTCCGCGTGCGTCGGGCATGATGATATCGTAGTCCGCGGCCAAATCGCGGGCGAGCCGGGTCCAGCAGGCCCCGTTATCGGAGAAGCCATGCACCAACACGAGCGGCGGCCCATCGCCACCGGTGCGGTGATAGTGAATCGGTAGCCCCGCTACGGTCAGCGTTGCGGATTGCCAGATGGACATATGACCTCCTCTTATCTCAGTTTGTGATGCTATGAGTGTACGCGGCTTGGGGATTTCGGCAACTGTTGGCTTCAGAGTCATTAGAGTCGTTCCCTAATAATGCCAATCGGGATCAGGACGCAGATTTTCGCAGATTCACGCAGATAGTTCTTAAAGTCAGCGGAAATCAGCGTGAATCTGCGTCCAATATCTGCTCAAGGCTTATTGAGGAACAAGTCGATTGTATTTGAGGCCCGAATCTTCCATCCCTGGGGCGGTTTTTGTGACAAACAGGTTGGGTGGAACTGTGGTATAATATCCCCGTAACGAGGTCAAGTAGAGATGATTATCATTGCAGCAGGTAAATCAACCGTGACATTGCGAGGTGTGGTTGGCTTTGGGGCGGCGCATCTGTTTTAGGTGCGCCCCGTTCTCGTTTTTTATGTCAAGTTATTTTTGGGCCGTGGGCGCACTCGCATCCACGGTTTTTTGTTGGCGGGTTCCTTCCTGGGCCGTGGGGGCGAGGTCTCCACGGCTCTTC
>DAOTXC010000142.1:0-22019 GCA_034435555.1 Anaerolineae bacterium | reverse complement strand
GGCTACCCCGGCCCGGCGATCTGGACCGATCCCGTCACCGGCTACTACAGCGTCAGTCTGCCGGAAGGCGTCGCGTACACCTTCAACGTCAGCGCCTGGGTTGCCGGGTATCTGCCCGCAGCCGTCACGGTCGGCCCGCTCACCGGCGATGCGGTGGTGGATGTTGCACTCGATCCGGACCTCGTCGCTTGTGTTGCGCCGGGATACAATCAGACTGGTGGTCTGGTGGAGTCATTCGATGCCACTACCATCCCGGCTGGCTGGACAGTGATAGATAATCAGGGCAACAGTCAGGTTTGGGCCTTTAACAACCCTGGCGGACGCTCCAATTTGACTGGCGGCAGCGGCAACTTCGCCATTGTGGATAGTGACAACTATGGCGGTGGCGGCGCTCAGAATACCGAGTTACGCACGCCGGTGCTGGACTTTACAGGCTACGCTTCGGTTATACTGGGATTCAAGTACGATTGGTATGCGTATAGCGGCGGCCTGGTCGAGGTGGGTAATGTAGATGTGAGTGTTAATGGCGCGGCCGGCCCATGGACGAATGTTTGGCAACGCACCGGCGCTGCCAGCGACCGCGGCCCTCAGACGGCATCTGTTGACATCTCGGCCATCGCGGCTAATGAGTCAGATGTCATGATCCGCTTCCACTACTACAATGCCAGCTGGGAATTTTGGTGGCAAGTTGACGATGTCGTTGTTGGTCCGCCAACCTGCTTGCCTCCTACTGATGGCGGCCTGGTCGTGGGTAACGTCTACGACTTCGAGACCAGTGCCCCGCTCGTGGGCGCGTTGGTGGAGAACGAGACCGGCGAGGCGACGCTCTCGCAGCTCACGCCCGACGATCCCGCTGTGGACGATGGCTTCTACACCCTCTTCTCTCCCTCCGGTGCTCAGGTCTTCACCGCGACCATGACCCTCTACGCGCCGGACATCGAGACGGTGACGGTCCTGGCTGGCGATACCGTGCGCCAGGACTTCTACCTGCCGGTCGGCAATCTGACCGCAGACCCGACCTCGCTCCACGCGACGGTGGATCTGGGCGCGACCGAGACCCTCTCCTTCACCCTGGAGAACATCGGCTCCGGCTCGGCCTCCTGGGCGATTGTGGAGCAGGATGGCGGCTTTACACCTGCGCCGTTGGCGGTCGCGGTTACCCCGCCGCAACCGCGACAGGTCGAGCTGGGGATCACGACGGCGGCCCCCACTGCGGAGGCCATCCAGGCTGATCCGTGGTTGCCCAACGGTGTCATTCAGCTGTTGCTGGATGATGGCACGTCTGAAAACGCCGTCGGGCTGACCTCTGGCGAGTCCTTCGTGTGGCTTAACCGTTTCACCCCCAACCCGGCGGACTTCCCCTTCTACCTCGATCAGGTCTCGGTTCTCTTCCGCGATACCGCCGATGTAGGGGAGGATATCCAGATCGTGATCTGGGAAGATACCGATGGCGACGGCAACCCCGGCACCGGCGCGAACTTGCTCCACACGCAGGATGTGGTGGTGGAGTATAACGACGGCGCGACCTGGAACGACTACACGCTGTCGGCCCCGGTGATGCTGCTAGGCCCTGGTGGGGATGTGTTGATCGGCCTGGTCAACCGCTCCGGGACTGCCGGTGGTACACATCCGGCAGCAATAGATCAGACAGCCAGCCAGGGGCGCTCCTGGGTGGGCGCCTATACCTCCGGCGTTCCCGATCCGCCCACGCTGCCCTCGGATGATCTGTGGGGCATCATTGACAGTTTCGGGATTGCCGGCAACTGGATGATCCGTGGCAGCGGCATGACGGGTTCGCCCGACGTGCCCTGGGTCTCCGAGAACCCCGTCAGCGGCACGCTGGCGGCGGGCAATACCCAAGTCGTGGAGGTCATCTTCGACGCGGGCGTCCCCGAAGTCACCCAGCCGGGCGACTACTACGCGCAGTTGCGGGTCACGAATGACACGCCCTACGGCGCGCTCGTGATCCCCATCACTATGACTGTCAACCCGCTGGCCACTGATGGCAGGCTCGACGGCACGGTCATGAGCCTGGGCCACTGTGACAACAATCCCGCCCCGCTGGAGGGCGCGGAGGTCGTCATCGAAAGCGCGACGGGCGGGCCGTGGACTGTGACCACGGATGCCGCCGGCTACTACGAGCTTTGGCTCAACGAGGCGGGTAGTCCGTTCACCGTGACCGTCACCTATCCCGTCCACGAGACCGGTATGGCAACGGGCGTGGTTATCGTAGGGCAGGCCACCACCACGGTGGACTTCGACCTGCGCTGGCTGCAACCTTGTGTCTTCGCCGATCCTCTCGCGCTCGACGTGATGGTGGAGCTGGGAACACAGTTCACCACCACGCTGGAACTCCTCAACACCGGCGCGGTGGGGACCGACTTCGAGATCCGCGAGAAGGATCTGGGCTACATGCCTACCGCTGGCGAGGATGTACTCGTCGTCGCTTACGATACTGCTGCTGCCACCGCTATGGAAGCCGCGCTCACGGCGAATGGTCTCACCTATCTGCGCGTAACGCGCGATGTCTTCCAGGCTACGCCGGTGGAGGATCTGTTGGAGTATCGGGCAGTCTTCTACGCCGGTGGCTACAGCACCGATAGCTGGGCCAAAGCCATGGCCTATCTGGATGCTGGCGGCAACTTCTACATCTCCGATAACGACCTGGGATATGGCAACAACGCCACCGCCTTCTACCAGACCTATCTCCAGGCCACCTATCATGCGGATAACGGCGGTGATTACCTGACCGGCGAAGATCTGATGGCCGGGCTGGATCTCGATATCTCCGCTGACCCTTACCCCGATGACTTCGTCGTGGGCGCTGAGGGGGTCCGCATCTTCAAGTTCACCACCTCCGACTATGCTGGCGGTGTGGCTGTGGAGCGTGAGGACTATCGCGCCATCTACACGGCCTTTGACTTCGATGATGTGGCCGGGGAGGCAAATCGCACCGAGCTGGTTGGGCGCATTCTCGATTTCCTGGCAGCTCCCGATGTCCTCTGGATCTCTGAAGACCCCATCACCGGCACGTTGGTGGCGGATACCGGCTCCGTGCTGGTGGATGTCGTCTTCGACGCGGCGCAGGTCGCGGGGCCGGGGCAGTATATGGCCGAGCTCCAGGTGCGCACCGACGACCCGACCGACCCCTTCATCGTCCCCGTCACTATGACCGTCTTCCTGGTTGATTCGGGCAAGGTCGAGGGTATCGTCACCGGCCTGGGCTACTGCGATGATGATCCCGCCCCATTGGAGGGCGCGGAGGTGCTCATCGAGAGCAGTCTGGGCATGACCTGGACGCGCACCACCGATGTCAATGGGTGGTACTCGCTGTGGGTTGATCCGAGCCACGCGCCGCTCACCGTCACGGTGACGGCTGCCGGGCACGAATCGGGCATCGCGACAGGCGTACCGCTCACCGCGAACGTGGTGACAGAGGTGGACTTCGACCTGCGCTGGCTGGAGCCGTGTGGTGTGGTCACACCTGAGGGCCTCTCGGTCGAACTCCCGCTAGGTTGGGAGGAGACCCTGGAGCTCACGCTGGACAACCTCGGCGCGGTAGCGATGGACTTCGAGATCCGCGAGATCAGCGGCACGGTCACGCTCCTGGGTGGGAACACGGCTGCACCGGTGGTAACGGGTGAAAGCCAGACGCTTCCCAGGATCGTTGAAGTGATGCGCTTGCCGGATGGCTCAGTAGACTGTAGTGCCTATGAGGACTATACCGGTATTGAACTGCTGGAGGTTGCGGCAAGCTGTACAGTGCGACCGGTTGCTTCCGTTCACAGCCATAACATTCTTGCTCCGACTGACATAGGCTATGCTCAGGATATTGGTTACATATCCGACAACTTCGTCAACTTTGTGCTAAACGATTTCCCCGGCCAGACTGTGTTGGGTACGAGTACGAATGCTTACTATGGCATGGACTTTGATCCTTCGGCTACGGTTTTGTACGCGCTGAATGATACAACGGATCAATTGGGCACAATTGATCTATCCAATGGCGCGTTCACGCCACTCGTAGCGTGTCCGCCAGGCGGCGGCGCTGCGAACTGGACAGGCCTATCAATTGCTGTAGATGGCACCTTCTACGCCTCGACGGCTACCAACCTCTATACTATTGATCCAGCTACGGGTGTATCTACACTGATTGGTCCGTTCGGTACGACTCTGATGATTGATATTGCTATCAACTCTCAGGGTCAGATGTACGGGCACGACATCGGCACAGATTCAATCTACACGATTGATCTTGTAACCGGCGCTGCGACACTCGTCGGCCCGACAGGCTACAATGCCAATTTTGCCCAGGGTATGGACTTCGACTTTGGCGACGATACACTGTATGTCTTCCTGTACATTGGTAGCGGAGCGAACGTGTTTGGTACTGTTGACCTGGCTACTGGCGCGGTGACGCCGTTGGCCACAGACAACCCGCTCGGTGAGTTCGAAGGTGCGATACAGGTGCCTGCTGACATCGTAGATGTCCCCTGGCTCTCCGAGCAACCCATCACGGGCACGGTAGCCGCGGGTGACACGCAAATCGTGGAGGTCACCTTCACCGCACTCCCGACCATGACGCTGGGAACCCACTACGCCACCCTCGTCATCCGCACCAACGATCCTGTGAACCCGCGCGTCAACGTGCCGGTCACGATGACCATCCTGCCGCCGGCTTACCGTCTGACCCTTGCGATGGATGGCGACGGCGCTGGTGTGATCACGCCGACGGTCGGTGTGCATCCGATCACGCACGGTGAGTGGGTGACACTCACGGCTGCGGCGCATACCGGTTCGCACTTCGACGGCTGGTGGGGCGACATGGAATCAGGTGACATCTCTGTCTCGTTCGAGATGCTCCACGACATGACGATCACCGCCACCTTCATGCTGGATGAGTACATGCTCGATGTGGACATCGTCGGTGAGGGCACGGTGGACGTTGATCCTGAGCAGGCCACCTATCACTACGGTGACGTGGTCACGCTCACAGCAACCGCCGATCCCGGCTGGGTCTTCGCGGGCTGGAGCGGCGATCTCGGCACCGACGAGGTCATCACCATCACGATGATGGCGGATACTATCGTCACCGCGACCTTCACGCTGGATTGTGTGCAGGTCGAGGGCGCGGCCTTCATCTGGTCGCCGCTGAACCCGGTGACGGATGAGGCGGTCACCTTCGTCGGCAGCGTCACCGCTGGCGATGCCCCCATCACCTACAGCTGGGACTTCGGCGACGCGACCTCTGGCACGGGCATGACGGTGCAACACACCTACGCCATGACCGGAACCTACACCGTCGTCATGACGGCGACCAATGCTTGCAGCTTCCAGGTCGTGACGCATGACATCATCGTCGGCGAGGCTCCCGAACCCTCCTATACACTCTACCTCCCCCTCGTCACCCAAGCCCTCTCCGTCCCCTAACCTGAGCATTCTCAGGTAACTCAGAGGCCGTCGGGATTCCCCGGCGGCCTCTTCTTGTTGGGCTTTCCACACACTCGCACCTTCAT
Source organism: Anaerolineae bacterium (assembly GCA_034435555.1). Lineage (GTDB taxonomy): Bacteria > Chloroflexota > Anaerolineae > B4-G1 > SLSP01 > DAOTXC01. Next base: position 16,503 of record DAOTXC010000142.1, on the reverse strand, counting down.
GCATGCAATTGTGCTTTTGCCAGAAAGTCGTTATAATGAGGTTAAGTTACACGCGGACGACCCCGCATTAGGTTATGAATTGGTTAGAGCAGCCACAGAAAGGACAGATATGATCACATTACTCCTGATCGAAGTTGTGCTGGCGGCGCTGCTGGCCGCATTTTTAGGATTTTTGATCGGACGTCAGGATGGTGCGGGGCCGCGCGGCGCGCTCACCGTGTTGGGCATTACGCTGACGTTTGATCTGTTGTTGGCGATGGTGGCGTTTGCCGGTTATATCTTCGGCTATTTCCCCCTCAATCACCTGGGATCGTTATCCTGGTGGTATCCTTCTAACGCTTTCGGCTTCGCCTGTCTGGCGCTGGAGTTTGCCATCTGGGCGCTGCCGCTGTCCGCTGCGCTCGGCTATCTGCTCAACAGGAAAATCGGTGCTGGTATCCTGGCGCTTTTTGTTAGCTTTTGCACGCTGCTCTTGCTTATCTTCATCTTCCTGCTCAACATCTCGGTCCTGTCTACGCTCTTCTGGCTGCCGGCGGCGGCCTTCTTCGTGATCGGGCTGGTGGGCGCGCTTCCCCTGGCGAAGTTGGCCCGCTCTACCAAAGCCTGGCGTTGGCAACTTGTCTGGGTGGTTGGATATGGCATCTTTTTGCTGAGCTATGTGGCGGCGGGGCGGCTCGGGCTGCTGCTCCTGGCACTGCCCGCTTGCGGTTTTTTCTGCGTTGCTCTCTACATCTTCGCTCAGAAGGCGCTGCCGCTGACCGCGGATCAGCATGGTTTGGGCTTCCGCAGTATGCTGACCTTCGCCCTGGGCAACAACTTTGATTATTACCTGATCGAGGATTGGCAGACCCAGGAGAATCATGACCAGACGCTGCCCAAGCCGTGCGTGCCAGGGTCGGTCTTCCGGCAGTTCTTCTCCGGGCCGGGGATCATCTACAACGACGCCACGCACGTCGCTGTGGTGTGGGATGGGTTCAAGTATCGCGTCGCGCCACCGGGGGTGAGTTTTACGAACATTTTCGAGCAGCTCTACGCGGTGGTGGATCTGCGCCCGCAGTTGCGAGTTTGCACCATACCTGCCGAGACTCAGGATGGCATCTTGACAAAGACGCTCGTCTTTATGCCGCATCGCACGCAGACGCCTGAAAAAGAACCTCGATTAGGGGCTTCTTATCCCTACACAAAAGATGCCGTGTTGCGCGCGGTCTGTGGACAATCTTACGTTGATCACAAATGGTGGCAGGAGGAAGATGGCGCAGTCATCGAAGAGATGTCTCGTATCCCTTGGTACGAGCTGGTATTGGTGTATGGGCCGCCCGCGCTCAAAGAGGTGATCGTCGAGCGTAAATGCACCGAGCTCTTCGGCGAGGGCGACCCGCGCCTGCAGATTGCCCAGGCGTTCAGGCAGAAGCTCACTGAACGCATCCAACCACTCGGCATCGAACTGGTGGGCGGCGGGATCAGCAACATCAACCTGGATGAGCGCGCGCAGGAGCAATTGCTTGAGAATTGGGCGGCGGATTGGAAGCGCCGCATCGAGATCGAGGTGGGCCTCGAGGAGGCTGAAATCACCAAGCATATTGAACCGATCTGGGCCAGTGTGCAAATCGAAGTCATGGAAGAGCTCATCGGTATCTTGAAATTGGCTGGAGAGATCTCTGAGGATGTCCTAGCCTTCCAGCTGGTCGAAGCCTTGGGGGCTGAGCCTCCAGAAACCCAGAATGTCCAGGGGATTACTCCGGATTTTGCCTGGTCGCTCAGGCGCCGGGGACGGTAAGGAGGAAGCCATGTTTAATCTGAAACGCGTCACAGATTACAAAACCCGCTTTTGGAGCCGGGTGTTCCCGGTGATCGTGGTCATTTTCATCCTCAGCGGATTTGCAGTGGTGTTGGTCAATGGGCCGTGGCTGATCTCCCTGGGGCCGGCTGGGGGTGGGGCTTTGTTATTCCTCTTGCTTCTGGCCTGTGTGCCGGCGGCCCTGGCGATCTGGCTGGCCTGGGCGTTGGTGACGCAGTTCATCCAGAGCTTCTATCAGTTGGAGAGCCGTGAGGCCGCCAGTGGCTTTCTCACCCGGCAGCTCTTTGGTCAGCCTGATTTCAAGCCCTTTGCGCGCATCGAGGGTGGGAAGGTGGCCTTTGGCGAGGAGGTGGTCGAAAAGATCGGCGGGCCTGGCTCGCTGATCGTCTATGGCGATAGCGCCGTCATCTTGCAACGCGCCGGGGTGCTTACCCGCGTGGAGCCGGGGCCGGCCTTCGTCAGCCTGGAGCCGTTCGAGAAGGTCTGGGACATCATTGACCTGCGCCCACAGCGGTGGGTCTTCGAGGTCAAGGCCATCACCTACGACGGGATCCCCATCGCTTATGAGGCTGATGTGCAATTTCAGATAGCCCACGCTGATCTGGGGCCGGCGCCGGAGGAAGAGAAGCAAGCGAAGCGTGAGCTGCTCAAGAAAGCCGTATTCGAGGCTGCGAAGAGCCAGTGGGTCCGCGACGCAAACCGCACCGAACCCGATCGGCGGATGATCTGGACGAAGCGGGTGATCATCAGCCACACCGAGGGCGGTTTCCGTTCGATTCTGGCGCGATATCGATTGGATGAGCTACTCGAAGTAGCAACACGGGCCAAGCTCCAATCTCAACTGTTGGCACACCTGATACGAGAAACGGCAGACATGGGCGTGAAGATTCTCCGCGTGGAGCTGGGCGATATCAAGTTGGAAGGGGACATTCCCAAGCAGTGGCTTGATCTGTGGCGCGCGCGGAAGACACGGGAGATGAATGTAGAGATTTCGAAAGGATTTGCTGAACGCACTAGATATCTGGAAGAGGCGCGAGCACAGGTACGCAGTCAAATTCTCCGGCAGACGGCAACAGAATTGCGTAATGTCGCAGGAGAGAACGAGAAATTACGTTCGCGTCTAATCATTATTAGCTGTATTGAGGTGCTCAAGCGTACTGCTCTCAATTTTACTTTCTTCCGCCCCAAAGATATAATTGAGACGCTGGATGCTGTAAGGGCCAGCATAGAGTGTGATAAAGGGGAAGCGCCGGAAGCCCCCGTAGAGGAATAAGACGGCGCGGCAGTGCGATGCTATCACACGTAGGACAGGCGCGCCTGTCCTACGTGTGCATTATGGCAACGGCGGGAGGCGAAAACTCCCATCGGTGGCAGGCTGGAACTCCTTCACAGCTACCACCGCCTCCAGATTGAGCGGCCCGTAGATGTGCGGGAAGCGCTGGCCCGTCTCGTAACAGTCCTCGTCGCGGATGGGCGCTGTGACGAGGTGGGCGTCAATGCAGAGCAGCACCAGCCCCGCCTGCCCGCGATAGCGCTCGTTGGCGACGCCCAACACCTGTTCCGGCAACGAGCAGTGGATGAACCCCTCGGCGGCGAGCGTGTCGCCGCGATAGACGCCTGCCGCCTGCGCCGCCTCCCACACGACCCGTGGCGCGATGTGGAGCAGCCACCGTTGCGGCTGTTCCTTGGGCGCGAAGCGCTCTCGAAAGGCCAACGCCCCCAGCGGCTTCTTGGGATGGGTGGGGGTAGGCTGCGCCGGATACCCGCAGACGAGTAGCTCGGTGGGCAGGATGTGGGCCGGCAGGTTGAGGAGCCGCGCCACGGCAGCCACCTCGAAGCGCGAGACCCACGTCGAGCCGACGCCCTCTTCCAGCGCGGTCAGGGCCATGTGCGCCCCGGCGATCTTCGTCTGATGCTCCTCCTGGTTGAGGGCGACGTACAGCGCGCGATCCAGCGCCGCGATGGCGGCGGCATGGTGGGGGAAGCGCTGCTGCTGGATGTCGCGCGCGCCGCGCTCGTCTGCGACAGGCGTGGTGCAGAGCACGATGACCAGCGGCGCGGATGCGATCCAGTGTTGGTGATAGGCCGCCTCTGCCAGCTGCCCAATCAGGGCGCGGTCGGTCATGACGCCGAAGCGCCACGGCTGCTCGTTGCCGCCGGAGGGCGAGAGCCGCCCCGCTTCCAGCATTGCCTCGATCACGGCTTGCGGCACCGGACGCGCCTCAAATTCGCGGACACTGCGCCGTTGTTGTAATAGCTCAACAATCACCTGGAGCCTCCCCGTCTTTCTGGCTCAACCGCCAGAGATTCGTGCAGATCTGCTTCCGCTCGCGTAGCGGCAGGCCGGCGAGGAAGCGCTCCACCTGCACGCGGCTGGACTGCTCGCCCTGCGGACAGTCCAGCTCCGGCGGGAATTCCCAGCCGCAGGCGCGCGCGTAGCGGCGGATGTCACGCTCGGTCACGTAGATCAGTGGGCGGATGGCGAGGAATTGCTTGTCGAAGTACTCCCGACGCGGCGACAGCGGCTCGATGCGGCCCTTGTAGAGGATGCTCAGGAGCGTCGTCACCGCCGCATCGTCGGCGTGATGCCCCAGGGCGATCTTGTTGCAGCCCTGTTGCTCCGCCGCGAGGAAGAGCGCCTTGCGCCGATTCCAGGCGCAGCGGAAACAATCGAGCGGCAGCGGTTCCTCTTCTGGGAGGGCGAGCCGTGCGATGGTGTAGGGGACGCCCAGCGCACGAAACCACGGCTCGAGGGCGGGGCGCTGATCCGGCAAACCGACGTCGTTGCCATCCACGTGGATAGCAACGACGTCGTAATGTCCGGGAATGTCCACCCCGCGCACCAGCAGCTCCAGCAGGGTGCGGCTATCCTTCCCGCCGGAGACGCCCACCGCGACGCGGTCGCCGTCGGCGAGCATTTCGAACTCCCGCACCGCGCGGTTGACGGACTTCAGCAAGTAGCGTGCGATGGATTCCGGGGTCGCCATACTATGTTCCGTGTCACTCGCTGACTCGCTGACTCGCCGATTCGCCTATTCGCTCAGCCGCTTCCCGTACTGTTGTTGATAATATTCGCGGTAGAGATCGCCGCTCTTGATGGGACGCCACCACCCCTCGTTTTCCATATACCAGCGCGTCGTCTTTTCGATGGCCTCCGCGCAGGTGTGGCGGCTCTCCCAGCCGAGCGCCTGGAGCTTGCTCACGTCGAGCGCGTAGCGGCGGTCGTGGCCGGGGCGATCCTCCACGTGCTTGATGAGGCTTTCGGGCTTGCCGACCGTCGCCAGCACGATTTGGGTCATCTCGAGGTTGGTCATCTCGTCGCCGGTGCCCACGTTGTAGATCTCGCCGGGCTTGCCGTGTTGCAGCACGACGTCAATGCCCTCGCAGTGATCGAGCACGTACTGATAATCGCGCATCTGCATCCCATCGCCGTAGACGGGCAATGGCTGATCGTCCATCGCGTTGGTAGCGAAGAGCGGCACGACTTTCTCCGGGTACTGGTACGGACCGACGTTGTTCGAGCCACGGGTGATCGTGACCGGCAGATCCCACGACTCAAAGTAGGCCAGTACCATCAGGTCGCCGCTGGCCTTGCTGGCCGAGTAGGGGCTGCGGGGTTCCAGATGATCGGTCTCGCGGGAGCGATTCTCCAACACCTGCCCGTAGACCTCATCGGTGCTGATCTGATGATAGCGCTCCAGCCGGAATTTCTTGGCGGCTTCCAGCAGGACGAAGGTGCCGTAGACATCGGTCTGGATGAACGAGCCTGGCTCCATCAGCGAGCGATCCACGTGCGTCTCCGCAGCGAAGTTGACAATAGTATCAATACGCTGCTGTTGCAGCGTCTCTTCGACGGCTTCCGCATCGCAGATATCGCCTTTGACAAAGGTGTACCGATCGCGGAAGCGCTCCGTCACATCCTGCAAATTCTCCAGCCGGCCCGCGTAGGTCAGCTTGTCGTAGACGGTGATCGCGAGATCGGGGTATTTCTCCAACATGTAGCGGACGAAGTTGGAGCCGATAAACCCGGCCCCGCCTGTGACCATCAAATGGCGCATATTTGCCTCCTCAAACTAAGCTATGCAGGCATTGTACCATAAAGGAAACGAGATGCCAGACCGTTTTTGCCGCTGGGGTTGTTGCCTGTCCGTGGCTTTGTGCTATGCTTAGCTCATCATTGCCCACGCATCACTATTTTGGAGAAGAAACATGATCAAAACACCAAAACGATGGCAGCGCACCCTGGGAGTATACATTTTCTTTTTGGGCGTCCTTTTAGGCATGATCTTTGCGGGATTGCTGGCCTGGGCGGATCTCGAGGGCTTTTTGTTCGATGCCAAGCGCGATTCCAACGCGATCAATCTTGAAAGCCTGCGCTGCCCAGCGCTGCTGAACCGGCACGAGACGGGCATGATTTCGGCCACGTTTAGCAACCCCTCAGATGTGGCGCGTCGCCGCACGGTTGACGCACGCATCAGCCATGGCTTCCTCTTGCTTGTGCGTGAAGAGCGTGCGCGCTTTGATCTCGAACCGGGCGAAAGGCACACCCTCGAATGGCCGATCTCAGCCGAGGATGCCGCCTGGGGGCGCTTGATTCTCGTTCGCATTGACGTGCAGCGGAACAATCCGCTGCCGGCGCGTTCCAGTAGCTGCGGGATACTCGTTGTTGATCTGCCTTTTGGAACCGGCGGGCAAATCACCGGCTTCGTGATCGGGCTCACCCTCCTGCTGATGGGGGGCGGCGCTGCGCTCTGGATTACCGGCGCTCGCCAGCACGGTGCGTATCTGCGCCGGGTTGATTACCTGGCGCTGGCTACGGCCCCCGTGACTCTCCTGGCGCTGATCTTCGGGATGACCGGGTTCTGGTTGGGCAGCGGCTTGCTGCTCATGGTGACCTTTTTGTTGATTGTCTCCATTGTGACGTGGGTGTTGAGCTAGAAAAACATCACAGGGTTTCTGTGAACAGGGTCTGATGGTTGGCGCTTGCGAAAAGTTAAGAAGTGTAACACAGTTGTCACATTCTGTTTATTATCCCTTGGTAAGAGTAAGGCATGATAGAGATAACTATGATAGCGGTGGGTGTGCTTTGAGATCAGTTAGGGAGGAGAACATGTCGCGCAAGAACAATACTATGGCGTTGTTGGTAGTTGTGGTGATGATCTTGAGCCTGGGATTGGCGGCCTGTCGTTCCCAACCTAATGAGCTCCGGATTGGCATCCTGGCAACTCTCTCGGAAGGTGATGTCGAAGTATCCGGCATCCCCACGGTGAATGCCGCGCGTTTGATGGCCGATGAGGTCAACGCGGCTGGCGGACTGGAGATCGCGGGGCGTAGATATATGATCACGCTGGTCGTCGAGGACAATGGCGCTACTCCTGAGATGGCCGTCGCCGCAGCGAGTCAGCTCATCAACCAGGAGAATGTGATCGCGCTGATTGGCCCACAGTACAGCTCCCAGGCGATCCCTGTGGCGCACATCGCGGAACAGGCGCGGGTCCCTATGATCAGCCCCATTTCCACCAATCCACAAACCACCCTGGATAAACGCTACGTCTTCCGCGCTGGGTTCCTCGATGATTTCCAGGGACTGGCCCTGGCGCAGTTTGCGTTGTCGGAGCTGGGAGCGCAACGGGCTGCGGTGCTCTACAATGTGGCCGACCCCTACAGCAGGGAGATTGCAGAGGTATTCAGACAGGTCTTTGAGAATGCTGGCGGCGTTGTCACCGCATTCGAGTCCTATATCACGGGAGAGACGGACTTCACGCCGCATCTCACCCGCATCCAGACGCAAGGCTGTGATGTATTGTTCTTCCCCAATTTCTCCGATGATGTGCTATTGCAGGCGCAACAGGCGCGCGAGATGGGCATGACGACACCTTTCTTGGGCAGCGATGGTTGGGAACCGATGGCGCTGGTATCCGTCCCCGAAGTCCAGGGAGCCTTCACCAGCCGTCACTGGCACTCGGCCAGCACCACGCCGGCCTCCATCGAATTTGTCGCTGCCTATCGGGAAGCCTACAATCTCCCGTTAGCGGATGTCAATGACACCGCTGCGCTGACCTACGACTCCCTGGGCATGATGTTGCAGGCCATCCAGGAGGCGGGCAGCACCGATGCTGACGCGATCCGCGACGCGCTGGCCTATATGCAATACGAAGGCGTCACCGGCACGATCCAGTTTGCCGGAACGGGCGATCCCATCAAGAGCGCGGTGATCACTCAATATATGGATGGCGTGGAAGTTTTCTACTCGGTGGTCAATCCGTAAAGGGCGTAACAGGCGCTATTCCGACCGGCCCTTTGCACAAGGGCCGGTTCTTATATGAAGGGCCTCTATAACGGGTAGTGCTGGCCCGCCGATTGGATTGTAAACCACATTGATCATGCTATACTCCACTTATCAGAGGACTTAACCAACCAGGGAGGTCGCATGTTGGGGATAAAGTACATCAAAGCTGATCCCACGCAGTACATCATCCACTTCCAGAATGGTAAAGTGAAACGTGCCGGGCCTGGCCTGGCCTGGCCTGGCTTTTTTCTATTACCAACCCGCTTCCTCGATAGTTGTTGTGCCCATCGGCAGCGCCGACGCCCCATTCATCTTCAATGAAGTGACCGCCGATTTTCAGTCCGTGAGCGTTCAGGGGCAGCTCACCTACCGCATCGCCGATCCAGAGGGCGCGGCGGGCCTGCTCAACTACACTATCAGCGATGCTGTTGACCACTACATCAGCGAAGACCCCGACAAATTGCCGCAGCGCCTCATCAATCTGGCCCAGGTCTTCGTCCGTGCCCGTTTGGGCGAGCTCGATCTGCGCGCGGCCTTGCAGGCCACCGATGAGCTTTCCCGCGTCGTCGGCGCGCAGCTGGCCGAAGCCTCCGCTGTCACCGCGCTCGGCGTCGAGGTGCTGTACTTTGTCATCCTTGCCATCCGCCCCACGCCGGAGATCGGCAAGGCGCTGGAGGCCGATTCCCGCGAGGCTCTGCTGCGCCAATCGGATGAGGCCCTCTACGAGCGGCGCAACGCTGCTGTGGAGCAAGAGCGTCGCATCAAGGAGAACGAGCTCAATACCGAAATCGCCGTGGAGCAGAAGCGCTGGCAGATCCGCGAGACCAGAGCCGATGCCGATCTGGCGGTCGAGGCGAAGGAACAGCAGCTCCGCGAGGCGCAGCTCGCCGGGCAAATCAGGCTCGAGGCGGAGCGCCGCCAGCTGGTCGAGGCGCAGGCAGTCAACACGCGCACCCTTGCCGACGCTGCTGCTTACCAGGTCGAGGCCTCGCTCAAGCCGCTGCACAAGCTGGATCGCCAGGTCTTGGAGCTCCTGGCCGTGCAGAGCACCGATCCGCAGCGCGCGCTCGCGCTCGCCTTCCGCGAGCTCGCCGAGAACGCAGGCAAGATCGGGCAGCTCAACATCACGCCCGATCTACTGGCCGAGCTCATGCGGCGCGAGTGATTCCGCGCCGATTTCCGCCGCCATGCGCTACGAAAAAATCGTCCTGGTGACCCGTAAGACTCGGCTGGAGGGGTTGATCGAACGTTTCAACACTCAGGCCCAGGCCAGGTTCTACATCGAACACAGCGGGGGCGATTTTGTCTTCTACGAGCGGGAACATGCTACCTATCACGCCGCGCTCGCTGATCTGCGGCAACAACTGCAACGGCTTGCCAAGATTCAGGTGATCGAGCGCGGCTTTCTGCCCAACTTCCTCTTCACGCCACAGGATTTGGTTGTTACCATTGGCATTGATGGGCTGGTCGTCAACACCGCCAAGTATCTCGACGGCCAGCCCCTCATCGCCGTGAACCCCGACCCGGCCCACATTGACGGCATCCTGTTGCCCTTCACCGTAGACAGCGCGCTCCCTGTTGTGCGGCGGGCGCTCGCCGGACAATACACCGCCACTCCCATCACGATGGCTGAAGCCCGCCTCAACGATGGGCAGACTCTCCTCGCCTTCAACGATCTCTTCATCGGCGTGCGGAGCCATATCTCTGCACGGTATCACATCCAGAGCGGCGAGCGGACCGAGCGCCATTCCTCCAGCGGTATCATCATCTCCACCGGGGCCGGTTCCACCGGCTGGCTCAGCAGTCTCTTCAACATGGCGCAGGGGATGCTGCAACACTTCGGTGCGGAGCCAGCGCCCGATGCACTCCCGCCGCGCCGCCTGCCCTGGGACACCGACCGCCTCATCTACGTCGTGCGCGAGCCGTTCATCAGCAAGACCTCCGGCGCGACCCTCGTCTGCGGCGAGATTACCCGCGAGCGCCCTCTCGTGCTCGAATCCGAGATGCCCAGCGATGGCGTGATCTTCAGCGACGGCGTTGAGGCCGATTATCTGGCCTTCAACGCTGGTGTCCGTGCGACCATTGGTATCGCCGCGCAACAGACGCAACTCGTACGCGGTTGATTCCCTCTGTAACTGACCGTGGCGTGAAGCGGCTGCTCTGTGTGCTGCGCCGATTCAACCATCCGCGCTACGTGAGACAGGTTGCTTCACCCCCAAGAAGTGTTATACTCACCGTATACGTCGTAATCTGATGAGGTGAACATGAAGCCACGTTATTCAGTGGTTGCGCCCGTTTACAATGAAGAAGAGTTGGTCAATGAGTTTTACCGCCGCGTGCGCGAGGTCATGGAAGGGCTGGATGCGCCCTGGGAGCTCGTGCTCATTGATGATGGTTGCCGTGATAATTCCCCGGCGCTGATGGATGCTCTGCATGAGCAGGACCCCGAACATGTGGTGGTGCTGCACTTTGCGCGCAATTTTGGACATCAGCTCGCCATCACCGCCGGGATGGATCACGCGCGCGGCGACGCCGTCACCATCATTGATTCCGATCTGCAAGACCCGCCGGAGGTTATCGCGGAGCTCATCGCCAAGTGGCGCGAGGGCTACGATATTGTCTACGCCGTCCGCTCCGAGCGCGAGGGCGAAACCTGGTTCAAGCTCTTTACCGCGCGCCTTTTCTATCGCATTATTCAGGCGCTCACCGATGTGACCATCCCGATGGAAGCGGGGGATTTTCGGCTGCTGGATCGCAAGGCGCTCGATACGCTGTGCCAGATGCGCGAACAGCACCGTTTCGTGCGGGCGATGGTTGCCTGGATCGGCTTCCGGCAGGTCGGCGTGCCCTACAAGCGCCATGCGCGCGTCGCCGGTGAGACCAAGTACCCCTTCCGCAAGATGTTCCGGCTGGCGCTCGATGCGATTACCGGCTTCTCGCTCGTGCCGCTCAAGCTGGCGACCTGGAGCGGGGCGCTGGCGACCGGGGCCGGGCTGCTGCTGGCGCTCGTCCTGCTGATTTTGCGCCTCAACGGCAGCGCGCCGCTGGCCGGGCAGGGGCTTACCGCCAGCCTCGTCCTCTTCATGGGCGGCGTGCAGCTGCTCATGCTGGGCATATTGGGCGAATACGTGGGCCGCAACTACGACGAGGCGCGCGGACGCCCGCTCTACATCATCCGCGAGATCAAACGGCAGGCGGATTGAGCCAGGGACGTTATGGGATATCGCACGCTGCTGATTTATAACCCCACCGCCGGGCCGTGGGATATGACCCGCACGCTTAAGCGCCTGGCCGCCGATCTGGAACAAGACGCCGGTTGGTCTGTGGAATTCGTGCAGACGGAGCATCCGGGCGACACCCACTGGTACGCGCAGCGGGCCGTCCGCAACAGCCTGGATATTGTGCTGGTCGCCGGGGGTGATGGCACGATCAACGAGGCCGTTAACGGGCTGGCGGGCGCCGATACCATGATGGGCATTGTGCCGGTGGGGACGGGCAATGTGCTGGCGCACCAGCTCCAGATGCCCATCCTCTCTTTCAACGTGCCCTTTCAGGTCCCGGAAGTCACCGAGGCGCTGTTGGCCGGGCGCGTCCAGCGGGTGGATGTGGGCAATATCGGGGGGCGGCGGTTTCTCTGCTGGGGCGGCGCCGGCCTCGACGCTGAAATTACAACGCGACTCGAACCTCGCCCGCGCTACGCCAAGCACTTGGGTTCCATCCCTTATATCATCGCCGCTTTCTCTGTCGCCTCTCAGTTCCGGGGCTTTCGCGCGCGCATCTCGGTGGGCGACCGGCGATTCAGCACCCGCGCCCTGCTCATCCTCGCCAGTAACATCCGGCTCTATGCTGCCTTCTTCTCTATTGCGCGTCACGCCAAAATGGACGATGGCCTGCTGGACATCTTCATCTTCAAGGGCCTGGGCTTTGCCTATGCCTTTCGCCATCTCTTGCATATCTTCAGCGGACGCTACCTGCGCGACCCCGGCGTCATTCACATCCTCACCCGCCAGATGCAGATCGAGACCCATCCCGCCGTGGCTGTGCATCTCGATGGCGATCCGCTGGGGGAGACGCCGGCGGTCATCAAACTGGAGCCGGGTAATTTGCGCCTGCTCGTCCCGCCCCAGGCGCCGGACGATCTGTTCACCAAGTCGCCAGAAGCGCGCCTGTAGAGTGGGATGTGCAGCTCGCGCTACGTTTGCAAAATAAGTGATTTTGTAACTACTCACCCTGGCTCCGAGGGGATCGTTAGATCCCCGTCAAGTCAGAATTATCTAGGACTACATTGTGTAGCAGCCTGGAATTTGCTTATGCATCCACGCCGGATCTGGCGATCCGGCTAGAGCCTGAGTAGATAAGTGATTTTTAGATTTGCTGATTTACAAAATTTTAGAGGAGACACCGGTGATGGCGCACACCATCCAGCACAAAAGTGTAAGACAGGTTGGCAACCTGTCTTACGACTACTATTTTTGAAGGAGTTATGATGGCACGCAAAAGAAAAAAAGAGCAAGAGTCACCAGCTATCGCGCAAGAAGTGTGGGAGCAGCTTTATAGTCTGGCGGTTGCTTATCGAAATACCAAACCCTGGGAGTTCATGACCGAAGATGAGCTCTTCGGCGTTGAGGACCCTGTCACCGGTGTGGTCAATTACTGCATGGTCACGGGCGAGTTGGACGAGCACCGCGCCCTGATCGTCACCCTCGGCCCGGAAGGGCTGGGGCAGTACTTTGATGCCATTCGGCGAATGCAGACCTGTGTCGGTGCGCTGGAGGAGATGGACGCTGGCTTTTCTATGATGACGGCTCCGCAGGTACAGGTCTCCTTTGAGGATCGTCAGTACCTCTTCCCGGAGGATTTGCAGGTCATCAAGAGTCTGGGCCTGCGTTTTCGCGGGCGGATGAATTGGCCTATGTTCCGCAATTTTGAGCCAGGGCGCGCGCCCTGGTTCATCACCCCAGAAACGGCCCGCATCCTCGCCGTCTGTTTGGAACAAACCCTGGCCTTCATCGAGCAATTGGACTGGGTTGATGCACAGTATCAGCAAAACGCGCAAGAATTGTCGGGCAAGTTGCCGGTGCGCTATATGGATGGCGATGTCTGGGCCTTGCGTTGGGATGTGCCCGACCCTGTCTTCCCGGAGTATGAATATCCGGTGGATGGCGCCTTGCTCGAAGAGCGCGGGCGACGTCTTCCCAAGAGTGATGTTGTGATGGAGGTGCATCTGACCGTCCTGCCCGCCCCGGTGGAGGAAGGCCCTTTGCCGCCCTACCTGCCCTATCTGCTGACGTTGGGCGATAGTGAATCCGGGATGATGTTGGGGCAGCGGATGCTGATCGCCAAACCTTCGCAGGAGGAGCTGTTGCGCTCGCTCCATCTGGAGGTGCTCGCCATGTTCGAGGAGCTCAACCTGCGTCCCAAGCGCGCCCTCGTGGCGACGGAGCGCCTGTATCGTCTCCTGAGCCAGCCGTTCGTACATTTGGGCGTGCCGCTCAAACGTCGGGATCATTTGCCCATGACGGAAAGCGCGATAGAGCTTTTCCAGCGGTTTATGGCGAGCGACGCATTCGATAACCTGGATTTGGGCGACCTCCGACCTGAAGATCTGGACATCGAAGAGGTTCTAGAGAGCGGGAAATTGGGCAATCTGGATATAACGGCCTTGTTTGAAGAGCTGCTCCTCGATGATGACTGGGATGACGAAGAGTGGGACGACTGGGATGATGACGACGACTGGGACGGGATAGATTGGGAGATCAAAGAAGCCGCCTGAGCAATGTTTGATCTGCACACGCACACGCACCACTCTTGCGACGCGCGCGCGACGATGCTGGAACTGGCCGTCGCTGCGCAACAGGCCGGGCTGGCTGGCATCGCCTTCACCGATCATGTCGAGTGGTTCCCTGACGATGGGGCCTACCAGTATTTGCATGTTGACGCCTTCTTCGCCGAATTGGAGGCGGCGCGGGCGCAGGTCAACGGCGCGCTGACGCTATTGGCTGGCGTGGAGCTGGGCAATCCGCACACCTTCCCCGCAGAGGCCGCGACGCTGCTGGCCGCCGGGCCGTGGGATTGTGTCATCGGTTCGCTGCACTGGCCGGGCGGCGCGCCGGGCTGGCGGCGCGAGACCTTCGCTGCCGGGATGGAGGCTGCCTACGCGCTCTATTTTGAGGACCTGATCCATCTGGCGACCCACGGCGAGTTTGATATTTTGGGCCACTTGGATCTGGTGCGCCGCAACAGCCACGCGCTCTTTCATCAGGCACTCCCGCTCGATGCTTACGCCGAACCGATCCGCGCCGCGTTGCAGGCCCTGATCGCGCGCGGCAAGGGGCTGGAGATCAATACCTCCGGGGCGGGATATGGCCTGCCCGGCCCGCTGCCCGACCTCGCCGTGCTGCGCTGGTACCGCGAGCTGGGCGGCGAACTCCTCGTCCTCGGTTCTGACGCGCATCTGCCGGAGCATGTGGGGCGGCATTTCACCGCCGCACGCGAGTTGGCGCTGGCGGCGGGGTTCACGCGGCTGGCTTACTTCGCCCAACGGCAGGTCGCCGGCTGGATGCCACTGTAATGTTGATGACAAACTACAGAGAAGTTGAGGTATTAGTGTGGGAACGCAACCTTTAGAGATACCATCAAAATCACCCCGGCGCTACGTGCGCAAGCCCGACTGGTTGCGGGTGCGCCTGCCCGCCGGTGAAGCGCCGGCCTGGGTCAACAAACTGCTGCGCGAGGGCCGTCTGCACACCGTCTGCGAGGAGGCCCATTGCCCCAACCTGGGTGAGTGCTGGGGGCATCGCACGGCGACCTTCCTCATCATGGGCGATGTTTGCACGCGCAATTGCCGCTTCTGCAATGTGCAGACCGGACGCCCCGCGCCGCTCGATCCAGAGGAGCCGCGCCACGTTGCGGAGGCGACCGCCGCCATGCAGCTGCGGCACGTCGTCATCACCTCCGTGGATCGCGATGATCTGCCCGACGGTGGGGCGGCGCACTTCGCGGAGACGATCCGGCAGGTGCGCGCCGCCGCGACCGACTGCACCATCGAGGTGCTGATCCCTGACTTTCGCGGGCAGCCGGCCCCCTTGGAGACGCTGCTCGACGCGCATCCCGATATTCTCAATCACAACATCGAGATGGTACGCCGCTTTTACCCGGAGGTGCGCCCGCAGGGCAAGTACGAGTGGGCGCTCGCTGTGCTGCGCCATACTCGGCGCTACCAATCGGGGGCGCTCACCAAGAGCGGCATGATGATCGGCCTGGGCGAGACGTGGGACGAGATTTTGGAGACGTTGGACGATCTGCGCGCCGCGGATGTGGACATCCTCACCATTGGGCAATATCTGCAACCCAGCCGCGATCACTGGCCCGTAGCGCACTATTACGAGCCGGAGCAGTTCGAGGCGCTGAAAATTTTGGGGCTGGCGCGGGGCTTCAAGTGGGTCGAAAGCGGGCCGCTGGTGCGGAGCTCCTACAACGCCGAGGCCCAGGCCCGCGCGCTCCTCTCCCCGGCTACGGAGGAAGCATGAACGACGCACAACCACTGATGACGATTCTCATCCCGGCCTACAACGAGGCCGTCCGCCTGCCCGCCACCCTCGAGCGCACGCTCGCCTTTGTGGATGGTTGCGCCGAGCCGCTGGAGGTGCTGGTGGTGAACAACAACAGCCACGATGCCACCCGTGAGGTCGCGGATCGTTTCGCCGCGACGCACGCCAGCCTGCGCGTCGTGGATCAGCCGGTGCAGGGGAAGGGGGCCGCGGTGCGCAAGGGGGTCTTCGAGGCGCGGGGGCGGTACATCTTCATCTGCGATGCCGACCTGGCGATGCCCATCGAGGAGCTGGCGCGCTTCTTCCCGCAAAATCTGGGCGGCGCGTACGATATCGCCATCGGCTCGCGGGAGGCGCCCGGCGCCCAACGCTTCAACGAGCCGCACTATCGCCACTTGATGGGGCGCGTCTTCAACTTCGTCGTGCGGACGCTGGCCGTGCCCCGCATCCAGGATACGCAGTGCGGCTTCAAATCGCTGCGGCGCGAGGTGGCCCGCGAGATCTTTGCCGTCCAGCGGATTGACGGCTGGGCCTTCGATGTGGAGGTGCTTGCCATCGCGCAACGCTGGGGCTATCAGATCCTCGAGGTGGGCATCCCCTGGTACTATGGGGAAGGCAGCCGCATCAACCCGCTGCGCGACGCCGTGCGCATGGTGGGGGAGGTGTGGCGCGTCCGCCGCAACGTGCGCGGGGGGCTGTACGACAAGTCGTAAATCTGGGAGGCGGGGCGCAAAATGTTGACTTCTCATGTCGCCTCTCTTATAATGGAAATAGGGAAAGGAAAAGCCCTCATGTGATGCGCATGGGGGCTTGAGCGTTCGGGTGCATCTGGGGTAGGGTGGCTGTTGGATCGGCAATTTGCGCCG
>DAOTXC010000141.1:0-8932 GCA_034435555.1 Anaerolineae bacterium | reverse complement strand
CGATCCCCTCGGAGCCAAGCTGAGTAGTTACGTTTGATGATCTTTCAACACCCCAGAGTTGACCTCCCCCTCAATCCATTGTACACTACGCACAATTCGATTAGCATGTGAAGACCGATGACCATAGACGTATTGGCGCATTTCAACAACGAATCCTATCTCAACCTGGAGACCTTCCGCAAGAATGGCAGCGGGGTGCAGACGCCGGTCTGGTTTGCGCGTGATGGCGAACGGCTCTATGCACGCACCATCGTCTCCTCCTGGAAGGTCAAGCGGCTGCGACGCAACCTGCACGCGCGCATCGCCCCGTGCGATATGCGGGGCAATGTGCATGGGCCGTGGGTGGAAGCGCAGGTCCGCCTCGTGCCGGAAGATGAGCGGGCGACAATCCGCCACGCCAACGCGCAACTCCGCAAGAAGTACGGGCTACGGCGACTCTGGTTCGACATCATTGGGATCATCCAGCGGCGCCAATTTGTGATTTTGGAAATCCAGGCCACCACAGCTCCCGAATGAGACTAATCCTGACCGAAAGGAAAAAGTGATGAAGAAGTCTGCTACACTGCTATTGATGATCGTGCTGCTCTCGCTCCCCCTGGCGAGCCTCACCGCCTGCCGGCGCGCACTGCCCGAATTCCGCATTGGCATGATCCTGCCCCTGACCGGCGAAATGGCCCCGCTGGGCCAATCGGCGCGCAACGCCGCAGAGCTCGCAGCTCAGGAGATCAACCAACGCGGCGGGTTGCCGCTCAATGGGCAGCGGTACCAGATCGTCCTCGTGGTGGAGGATGACGCCAGCCAGCCGGAATCCGCCGTCGCCGCCGCGCAGAAGCTCATCAACCAGGAAAACATTGACGCACTCATCGGCCCCTTGCTCGACCGCACCGCCGTCCCCGTGGCGCGGGTGGCAGAAAACGCCGGTATCCTGATGATCACCCCCACCTCCACCGATCCAGAGACGACCCTGGGACGCGACTATGTCTTCCGAACAACCTATACCAACGATTTCCAGGGCGAGATCATGGCGCGCTTCACCTTTGAAAACCTCTCCTCGCAGACGCTGGCGCGCGCTGCCGTGCTCTACAACATCGCCGATCCATACAGTGTGGGCATCGCGGAGATCTTCCGCCAGGTCTACGAGAGCGCCGGCGGAAATCTCGTGCTTTATGAAAGCTACACGACTGGCGAGACCGATTTCAGCGCACAGTTTGAGCGGATGCTGGAAGCGGGTCTGGAGGTCATCATTCTGCCGAACTTCCCGCACGAGGTCTCACAACAGGTTGCCCAGGCGCGCAGCATGGGGATCTACCAGACGATCATCAGCGGGGATGCGCTAAGCGAGCTCGTTCCCAATCAATATCCCGAACTCAGCCGCCTCTTCCTGACAGCCTCCTGGCACCCGGATGTGGCCGGGGCGGCCTCTCAGCGCTTCGTCGCAGCCTACACAGAGGCTTATGGGCAACAGCCCACCAGTGCGGCAGCGCTGACCTACGATACGATGCAGGTGTTGCTAAGCGCGGCCATTGCAGAAGGCACACTCGACGCAGCGGCGTTACGCGCCGGGATGGTAAGTCAAGGTCGCTACGAGGGCGTCACCGGCATCATCGAGTATCGCGCCGGCAGCGGCGATCCGAACAAAAGCGTGGTGGTGGTACAGCTGCTAGGGGAGCGGTTTGCCTACATTGATATTTTCGCGCCCTAATCCAGCCGGAGCCATTGGAGATCCGCGTGGGAGATGGTAATCTCCCCAGTGGGGCTGATGAAGCGGGGGTAGCTATCTACGGGAAAAATCACCAGGTCAATAGGCGCGCTGCGGGACAATTTGCGACAGGCCCTTTCCACCCGTGCCAGCAGCGGCGTCTCATCCGCTTCCCAGCGCGCGAAGGCAAAGTGGGTATGGCGATAGCGTTTAAGCACTTTGCGCAAATAATCGCCGCTCATCTCGTCCACCTCGCCCCAGAATTGCGGGTCATCGCTGCCATCCACTGCGGCCACCCCTGGGCGATAGCGATGATCTACAAAGAGATCCACACCCAGCGCGGGATAGTCCGGCAGGTACAACGCCCAGAGCAGCGCCTTCATCACCAACTGCTCCGGCGGCTCTGTACCCCGGTTCGCCAAAATGATCTGCTGCTCTCGTGAGCACAACGACCATTTGCCTGGTAGCCACAATTCGCTGTCCATACATTCAAGTATAGTGTAATTCGGTTAAAAAATCAACAGTACTTTTATACCAACACCACTGGTTGCGAGGTAATGCACGCTATCATCCCCCATCCGAGCGCAAGGAGCATTCATGGCCGTTACTACCGAACAAGTCCGCTGGTTCCGCCTGCGGCAGGCAGAACTGCTTACACCCTTTCCCACGCCGGAAGCTGCCGCCGAGGCGCACTGCGGCATCCAGGCGCAGATTCTCGTCGCGGCGGGGTTGGCGCTCTGGCAGCGGACGCCCGACCTCACCTACGCCGCACTCGATGCACGGCTCCACACCGCGCGGACGCTCGTCAAGTTGTGGGGGCAACGTGGCACGCTGCACCTCTATCCCAGCGCAGATTGGCCGCTTTTGTGCAGCGCGTTAAGCATCCACCCTACCTGGTGGGAACGACAGGCGAAACAGCGCGACGAGCATGCCGTTTTCGAGGCGACCATCACGCGCGTCGCGGCGCTGCTGCAGG
Source organism: Anaerolineae bacterium (assembly GCA_034435555.1). Taxonomy (GTDB): domain Bacteria; phylum Chloroflexota; class Anaerolineae; order B4-G1; family SLSP01; genus DAOTXC01. The sequence goes on along the minus strand of DAOTXC010000141.1, from coordinate 6,257 downwards.
AACACGGCACGCTCACCCGCACGGCGCTGCGCCAGCTCGCGCCAGAGCTCGAGGAGACCTATCACTCCTCGTGGGGCGGCATCTTCGGCGAGCTCACCCACCGGGGGATCGCCTGCCACGCGGGCAAGGAGGGCAGCGCGGGCCGCTTCGCCCACCGCCCCCACTGGCTCCCCGACCTTCCCTGGAACCCGCCCGACCCCGAACAGGCCAATCGGATGTTGGCAGAGCGTTACTTCCGCTGCTACGGCCCCGCCACAGAGCAGGATTTCCGCTATTGGCGCGGCACGCGGGCCGCTCACAGCCGCCGCTGGATCGCCGCGCTCGGAGAGACGCTGGAGATGGTGGACGTCGCTGGGGAAGCCCAGCTCGTCCACCGCGACGCGCGCGACGCACTCCACACCATCCCACCGGAGCGCGATGGCTGGCCCGTCAAATTGCTCTACCGCTTCGATCCCTATCTGCTGGCGCACAAGGACAAGGGCTGGCTGATTGATGCCGCGCATTACCCGCGCGTGTGGCGACCGGCGGGACACATCGAGGGGACGCTGCTGGAACACGGACGCATCGCCGGGACGTGGCGCTACGACCGCGCCGGCGGCGGGTTGATTGTGACGCTGGAGCCGTTCGCGCCGCTGCCGCGTCACGTCCAGCAAGCCGTGGAGCGGCAGGCTGAGGGCATCGCCGCCTTTCTCGACCTGCCGCTGGTGGAAATTATCACAACTTGAGAGCCGCAGTATCTACTCAGGCTCTAGTCGGATCGCCAGACTCCTCGGAGCCGGGGTGAGTAGTTACGGGCCGCACATCTAAAAGGGCCTGAAACGCGATCTTTCGCGTCTCAGGCCCCATGTTTTGGATCAGCAAGCGCAACCGCTAGCTTACATCATCCTCGTCATCGTCAATTTCAAGCCAGTTCTCGTCATCCTCCGAAAGCCAGTCTCCGGTTTCGGGATCTATAGGAGCCATAAAGTGAAACCCGCCCGGGCCTAGCACGCGCTCCAAGTGCGCTACGATTTTATCCACATTGTCATACGGGCCAGCCACAAAGAAGGGCTTGCCCTCCTGCCCCCCCACAGGAATCGTCTCGGTGACGGCGGTAGGATCGGCATCGCCCAACAGGATGGCTGCATCGGCGTAATCGCGGTGCGGGCGGAACTTGAGGCTGGCGGCGTAATCCAGCCCCGCCTTGACGATAGCCGCGGCGAGATCCACATCCACCCGAATCATCTCCTGCCTCATCTGGACACCTTGCAAGAATTCGGTGCGATACTCGTGCGCCGTAGCGAACTTGGCAACCAGCGCATTTTTGACGCCCAAACAGGCGCGATCCACCAGATAGCTGGCTACCGCCACGCTTCCCGTGCTGGGATTGCGTCGCGCCAGCACCACCTGATTGAGCTGCATTGGGTCGCGCCACTCTTCATTGACCCAACATTCCATCACAGGCCAGTTAGCCGCCTCACGCAGTTGCGCCTTCATTCCCCTTGAAGACCGGCTGCTGCCCCGTTGCGCCTTTTGCTTCTTCCGCTTGGCTGCCTTGCGTTCTCTTCTTTTTTGACGAATACTTTTAGGCATATTCAATCTCCTTTTCACTATGTACTGCTTACTCTGTCAAGCCAACCGCGCGAGTTGCTCCTGCAACTGCGCGGCCTCGGTTTCCATCTCCGCGAGGCGTTGGCGCGCGGCTTCGACCACATCGGCGGGAGCCTTCTCCGCAAATGGCCCGGCAAGCCGGCTCCGGCTGCTGTGAATGTGTCCCTCGAGCTCGGCGAGCGCCTTCTGCAAGCGCGCGCGTTCTGCATCTAGATCCACCAGCCCGGCGAGCGGCAGGTACGCGGCCACGTCACCCACCACCACCGAGGCGGATTTTTCCAGCGGTTCGGCAGCAGCCACGATGTGCAACTGCGCCTCATCCAGCCGCGCCAACAGCGCCAGCACCGAACTGCGCGTCACGAGCACCGGCGCAAAGTCGCCCGCGACGACCGTCGTGGCGATACGCTTCCCCGCCTCGACGTTGTACTCGGCGCGCACGTTGCGGATGCCCCGGATGAGCTCCATCAGCACGGCCATCTGCGCCTCGGCCTCGTCATCCAGGCGGGCGGGGTCTTGCAGCGGCCACGGCGCGATGATGAGCGCCTCGCCCTCTTTCGCCAGCGCGGGCAACGCCTGCCACAGCGCCTCGGTGACGTAGGGCATGAAGGGATGCAAGAGGCGCAGCGATTGCTCCAGCACCGTGAGCAACACGGCGAGCGGGGCGGTCTTGTCGGCGGCGTCATCGTAGAGGCGGACCTTGGCCGCTTCGATGTACCAATCGCAGAACTCGTCCCACAGGAAATCGCGCACGCGCCGCCCGGCCTCGCCGTACTGATGGGCCTCCATCAGCTCGAAGGCCTCGCCGGTGAGACGGTGCAGGCGGCTGAGAATCCACCGATCCTCCAAAAGTAAGTTCAGACCTGTCAGATTTTGCAAACCTGACAGGTCTGCATCTTTCAGGTTCATCAGGATGAAGCGCGTGGCCTGCCAAATCTTGTTGGCAAAGTTCCGCGCCCCCTCGATGCGGCGCATGTCAAGGTTCATATCGTTGCCCGGCGTCGAGGAGGTGGTCAGCGTGTAGCGCAGCGCGTCCGCCCCGTACTCCTCGATGATGTAGAGCGGGTCGTACTTCCAGGCGTCGGGCATGGATTTGCTGATCTTCTGGCCGTGCTCGTTACGGATGAGGCCGTGCAGATAGACCCAGCGATAGGGCACACATCCCATCAGCTCCAGCGAGAGCATCGTCTCGCGGGCCACCCAGAAGAAGAGGATGTCGTAGCCGGTCTCGCGCATGTCAGTGGGGAAGAAGCGCCGCAGGTCGGGCGCGTCCTCGTCGGGCCAGCCGAGCGTGGAGAAGGGCCACAGGCCGGAGGAGAACCAGGTGTCGAGCACGTCCTCATCCTGCCGAATAGCGCCGCTGCCACACTCAGGGCAAATCGCGGGGTCTTCCAGCGCGCTCCACTGGTGATGGCAATCATCGCAGTACCAGACAGGAATGCGGTGGCCCCACCAGAGCTGGCGGCTGATGCACCAGTCGCGGATGTTCTCCATCCAGTGGAAGAAGGTCTTCTCAAAGCGCTCCGGGATGATGGATATCTCGCCATCGCGGACGGCCTGCATGGCCTTTTCGGCCAGGGGCTTTGCCTTGACGAACCACTGGGTGCTGATGCGCGGCTCGATGATGGTGTCGCAACGCTCGCAATGGCCCACGGTGTGGTGGTAGTCCTCAATGCGGACGAGCAGGCCCTCCTTCTCGAAATCGGCGACGATGGCCCGGCGGCATTCGTAACGCTCCATGCCGGCGTAGGGGCCGGCGGCGTCGTTCATGTGGCCGGTATTGGTCATCACGTCAATCTGCGGCAGATTGCAGCGCATCCCGATCTCGTAGTCGGTGGGATCGTGGGCGGGCGTGACTTTGACCGCGCCCGTGCCGAACTCCGGCTGCACGGCCTCATCGGCCACGATGGGAATGCGGCGCTCGACGGCGGGGAGCATTGCGGCCTGGCCGACGAACTGGCCCCAGCGCGCATCCTCCGGGTGAACGGCGACGCCGCTATCGCCCAGAATCGTCTCCGGGCGGGTGGTCGCCATCTCGATGAACTGCGTCGCGCCCTCGGCCCAGCGCCCGCTCCCCCACTCTGCCCGCGGCCCATCCCAATCGGCGTTGAGGAGGGGATAGCGGATCACCCAGAGGTGGCTGTCGTGCTCGTGGGGGATCACCTCCAGGTCGGAGATGGCGGATTCGCAGCGCGGGCACCAGTTGACCATGTACGGGCCACGGTAGATGAGGCCGCGTTCGTAGAGGGTGTGGAAGGCAAAGCGCACGGCGTGGCTCAGCCCTTCATCGAGGGTGAAGCGCTCGCGCTCCCAATCGCAGGAGATGCCGAGCTGTCGGTGCTGGTTGGTGATGCGCGCGTGGGTCTTCTCCTTCCACTCCCAGACTTTCTCGATAAAAGCCTCGCGGCCCAGGTCGTGGCGGGTCAGGCCCTCTTTCTCCAGCTCGCGCTCCACCACATTCTGCGTGGCGATGCCGGCGTGATCCGATCCGGGGAGATAGAGCGTCTCGAAGCCGCGCATCCGGTAGTAGCGCGTCATCAGGTCCTCGACGGCGGCGGTGATCGCGTGGCCCAGGTGCAGGATGCCGGTCACATTCGGCGGCGGCATCGTGATGCAGAAGCGCGGGCCGGTGGAGGGGACAGGCTCGAAGTAGCCCTGCGATTCCCACCAGGCATAGAGCCGGTCTTCGTGTTCTTTCGGGTTGTAGGTTTTGGATAAGTTAGTCATTGAATGCTCCTGGTATTATAGATTTATAGATTTCGCCGGTGGTTGACATCACCACCGCAATTGATAAAGTACGCCCACCCCGAATTACAACGAGGTCGGAGCCTGTTGATACGAACGGGAGACGCACAAGGATCAAGTTCCGTTCTGGCCTCAATGAGGGGGATAATCAAACACAGGAGGTACAAAACATGAGTCCCAAACGAAAACGTACTCACCTGCGCGGTGAGCGCGGACAGGCCTTTGCCGACAAGATTCGCGGTATCCCGATGGATCGTATTCTGTGCGTCTCCCTGGATGTGCATAAGTATTTCCACGTGGTGATGATGCACAATGCTTTGGGTGAAATCGTGACGCCTACCTTTGAGATCGGCATTTATCAGGCCGGATTCGAGCAGTTGTGTCAGGCCATTGATGCTGCTGTCGCGCAGATCCAAGCGCAGGTGGTGCTGTTGGGCATGGAACCCAGCAGCCACTATTTCGAGAATCTGGCCCGGCACTTGCAAGCCCGTTCCCAGCCGGTGACCTTGATCAACAGTTACGCTGTCAAGAAGAATCGCGACCAACAGCTGATGCAGCGGGAGAAAGATGATGAGATCGACACGGCGGCCATCGGCGATTTGTTGCGTCGTGGAGAGGGTACGCCCTACAAACCAGCCAGCGGGGTCTATTTGGAAATGCAGCACCTGGACCGCGTGCGCCTGAGCAAGGTCAAGATCCGCACGATGTTGCAGAACCAAATCATCGGCCATTTGGATCGCATCTTTCCCGGTTTGCTCATCATTGGCAATGCCGCCCAAGAGCGCTACACGCCCTTGTTCGCCACCGACTTCTGGGACTGCAAGACCTTGCAACATCTGATTCGCGTGTGCCCTAATCCACACCACCTGGTGGCGCTGGCCGTTCCAGACCTGATCGCTGCTTTTCACGCCCAGGGTTATGCTATGGGACGCAAAACTGCGGCCAAAATCATCGCGTATGCCCAGAAAATCCTGCTGCCCGACGCCGAGCTGGCCGCTATCCGCTGCGAACTGCTGCAGCACGACCTGGCTTTGCTGGAAGCCGTTGAGTTCCATATTGCCCAATTGGAAGAACGCTTGGCTGCTTTGCTGACCACAACTCCCTACTTCATCTTGACCAAACTCAAGGGGCTCTCTACTATCCAGGTTGCCAGCCTGGCTGCTGCTACCGGCGATCCGGCTAACTACAAGTACGCCGCCCAAGTCTTTCGTCGGGCCGGCCTGGTGTGCGGCCGTGACGATTCGGGCATCCGGCAGCACCGAGGCAAAGGCAAGCACATTACCAAAGTCGGTGATGTCTATTTGCGCCGCGCTTTGCTGGCCATCGTGGCTACTTTGATCATGCACCAACCCGAGCTGCGCACTTACTACCACAAGCTCAAACGCTCCAAACCGGCTGGCGTGGCGCGGGTTGCTACTGCCCGCCGGGCTCTGGGGATCTTGTGGGCGGTGGTGCGCGACCAACACTCGGCTGCGCTCATTTTCAAGCGAGGTGAAACTATGTAACTCACTTAGCCCTTGCTCGCGTCGCGGGTTTATCTCCGCACGCGCAATCTTTGCAACTGCTGCGTTGCCAGGTGCAGCGTGCCAGGCGGACTGGGGGCCGACCGTGTTGCTCCTTGAGGCTAACCAGACCCTCGTACACAAGCTTGGATCGCCCCCAGGCCGTGGCGCTGAAACTCTGGATAACGTAAGTTGAGTCTCTGCTTCTCTGCCTGCGCAGGCAGGTTGCACGCTCGTATACCAGGATAGAGCTAACAGCGCCCGTCGCTGCCTTTGGATCGCTGGCATCTTCTTCTGGCTGCTATTCAGTTGCTCAGTTTTGCCCGTTCGGTACATAGTTGCCTTCGACTCGAAAGTCATCTTTTTTCCGAGTTGTGCTTGCACGTCTATTCATCTAAGGATTTGACTTTATGATAGTAAGCT
>DAOTXC010000140.1:0-10633 GCA_034435555.1 Anaerolineae bacterium | reverse complement strand
ATGCGCATCGGCCTGTTCTCCGATTGCTACCACCCCACCAAGAACGGCGTCACTACCGCGCTGGCGCAGCTGAAGGCCGGGCTGGCCGCGCGCGGGCATCGCGTGCTCCTCTTCACCGTAGCGATGCCGGGCCACGTCGAAACCGAGCTGGACATCTATCGCTTCCCCTCGCTGCCCTTCGACGCGACCATCGGCCTGCGGCTGGGGATGGTGAGCCAGCAGGCCATCAACCAGCGCGTCCGTGCCGAGCGGCTGGAATTGCTCCACACCCACACCGAGTTCAGCCTCGCGCGCGCGGCGCAGCGCGCAGCCCGGCAATTCGACCTACCCCTCGTCCACACGTTGCACACCCACTACGAGGACTACCGCCACTACCTCCCGCTTGGTCGGTTCATCCCCCGCGCCTGGGTGCGGCGCTGGCTGCTCCGGCGACTCCGTGACTACGCCGCGATCATCTGCCCTTCGGCGAAGATGCAGCGTTATCTCCAGCAGCACGCGCCCGCGCTCCCCACCACCGTGATCGGCAACGGCCTTGACCTGACCCGCTTCGCGCCGACGCGCCTCACCCCCGCTGATCTGGCTCGCGCGCGGGCGGCCTTGGGCGTTGCGCCAGCCGAGCGGGTGCTCCTCAACGTGGGGCGGCTGGCCCCGGAAAAGCGCGTCCTTCCGCTGCTCGAGGCGCTTGCGCCATTGCTGCACCATCAGCCTGAGGTGATATTGGCTCTCGTGGGCGATGGCTCTCAGCGCGCCGCGTTGACTCGCCAAGCCGAGCGGTTGGGCGTCGCGTCCCAGCTGCGACTGCCGGGCTACCTCCCGTGGAAGCAGCTCCCCGCCGTCTACGCCTGCGCGCAAGCATACGTTACCGCCTCGCTGAGCGAAATCCATCCCATGACCGTGCTCGAGGCCATCGCCTCCGGCTTGCCCATTGTCGCGCGGCGCGATCCCGCCTATGCGGATTTGGTCAAAGACGGGTATAATGGCTATCTGGCAGATACAGATGTAGCAATGGCCCAGCGCGTTACGGCTTTGTTGGCCGATGCGACCCGGCACGTTGAATTGGCGCACAACGCCCGCGCACTCGCCGCTCAATTCAACCTGGACGCGCAGGCGGAACAAATGGCAACACTCTACAGCGCGCTCACTCGCTGACTCGCCGACTCGCTCACTTGCATAGGAGGCACTCGATGCACTTGGGAATCTGCTACTACCCCGAACACTGGCCCAGAGAACGGTGGCCCATTGACGCGCAGTTGATGCAGCAGGCGGGCCTCACCTACGTCCGCATCGCCGAGTTCGCCTGGCAACGCATGGAACCTGCCGAGGGCGCCTTCGATTGGGACTGGCTCGATGAGGCCATCGCGGTGCTGTCCGATGCGGGCCTGCAGGTGATCCTCGGCACGCCGACCGCCGCGCCACCTGCCTGGCTCACGCACGCCTACCCCGAAGTCTGCGCCGTTGATGCGGAGGGCCGGGCGCAGGCGCACGGCGCGCGCCGCCACTACTGCTTCACACAGCCCACTTACCACCGCCACACCGAACGCATCGTGAGCGCGCTGGCGGAGCGGTACGGACACCACCCCGCCGTCGTCGGCTGGCAGATTGACAACGAGTTCGGTTGCCATGATACCGTCTATTGCTACTGTGACAGCTGCGCGGCGGCCTTCCGCGACTGGCTCCGGGCGCGCTACCAGACGCTCGACGCGCTCAACGCCGCCTGGGGCACGGTCTTCTGGAGCCAGACCTACACCGCCTGGGAGCAGATTCCGCTGCCCCACCGCGCTCCCGCCTACCCCAACCCTAGCCACGCTCTCGACTATATCCGCTTTGCCTCGGACGCCGTTGTCGCCTACCAGCAGCGCCAGCTCGACATCCTCCGCGCCCACATCGCGCCGACGCATTTCGTCACCCACAACCTGCTGGGCAAATACCCGGAGATCAACGGCTACGACCTGGCCCGCCCGCTCGACTTCATCTGCTGGGACTCCTACCCCACCGGCTACGCCGAGTTCGCCGCCGGCGACTTCGACGGCGCGCTCTATGGCTCCGACGACGCGCCCGGCCCCTGGGCCTACGATCTGGGCGATCCGTACGTGACCGGCTTCTGCCACGCGCTCACCTACGGCTTCAAACAGCACCCCTTCTGGGTGATGGAGCAACAGATCGGCCAGGTGAACTGGGCGCGCTACAACCCCGGCGTTCGTCCCGGCGCGCTGCGGCTATGGACGTGGCACGCGGCGGCGGCGGGCGCGGATGCGGTCGTCTACTTCCGTTGGCGGGCCTGCCGCTTCGCGCAGGAGCAGTACCACTCCGGGCTGCTGCATCACGATAGCAACCTGGATACCGGTTACGACGAACTGCTGGCCCTGCAGGATGAGCGCGAGCCACTCGCGGCGCTCACCGCCGCGCCGGTGACGGCGCAGGTCGCATTGCTCTTCGACTATGACGATTGGTGGGCGCTGCGCTTGCAGCCCCATCACCGCGACTACGACTATTTGCGGGAACACTTCCGCTACTACCGCGCGCTCACCCAACTGGGCCTCACCGTGGCGCTGCTCCCCTACGAAGCTGACCTGAGCGCCTACCCGTTGGTGATCGCGCCCTCGGCACACATCGGGACGGAGGAGCGGGCGGCGCGGCTCACCGCCTACGTCGAGCAGGGCGGGGCGCTGCTGCTGGGCGCGCGCTCCGGCTTCAAGACGCCGGAGAACCTCGTCACCGCCGATCCGCTGCCCGGCCCCTTCCGCGCGCTCGTTGGGGCGACTGTGGTCGCGTGGCACAGCCTTCCCCCCGGCGCTTCCTACGGGCTACGCAGCCTTGGCCCTAATCTGACCGGGATGGCAACGGGCTGGGCCGAATGCCTGGCCCCTAGCGCGCCGCAGACGGAGACGCTGGTCGCGTACAGCGACGGCCCCTGGGAGGGCTACGCCGCCCTGACGCGGCAGCCGCTAGGGAACGGACAGGCGCTCTATCTCGGCTGGCGGCCCACGCTGGAGCAAACGCGCGCGCTGCTGATCTATCTGGCGCGGGGCTGCAGCCTCGAACGCGGCCCACAGCTGCCGGAGGGACTGGTCGCCTTGCAGCGCGGAGAACAGCGCCTCGTCTTCAACTTCACCGATCAGCCGCAGCGCTTCACTCACGCGGGCCGCCAGCTCACCGTCGCCCCCCGCGATTTTATATCACTGAGTCGCGCAGGAGATGCTTATGCAAACGTCACCCCGGCACTATGAATTCAGCTTCACCGAAGCGCCCTTCTGCTTCACGCTCGCGCAAGCAGAGCAGCAATGCGTCCGCGTCAATACCGCGCTGACGGTCGCCTCTGCCACCTGGGAAGAGGCGGGGGGCGTGTTGCGCCTCACCTTCGTGGAGAGCACCGCGCGGCTGACGCTGGCCTTCGCTGCCTCGCAGGTGACGGTGCGCTGGGAGGGTGCGGGCATCGTCAACCAAATTCCGCTGGAGGGCCACTGGTACGGGATGGGCGAGCTGATCCATCAGCGTTGGCCGCTCAACCAGGTAATGTTGCAACAGACGGACTTCATCACGATGGACAACGGCCCGACGGGGCTGCTCTGCATCCTTACCCCGGCGTGGCTGGCCTCGACGGGGGTACTCGTGCTGGCCCATTCGCCGCTGGCGGTGGGATTGAACCAACCACCGGCATCGGCCCCGCGCTACGTGTGGGACTTCGGCGCGCAACAGGGGCCGGCGGAGCAGCGCCCCGCCCGCGATCCGGGCGGCGAGGGCGACGGGCTGCTGACGCTGACCGGCGATGACCTCCATTACACGCTTACCGTTACGGCGGATCTGCCCGCCGCGCACGCGGCCTTGGTCGAGCAGGTTGGACATCCGCCGCAGACACCCCCGGCGCGGCTCTTCACCCTGCCGACGTGGACGACTTGGGCGCGCTACAAGGATCGCATTGACCAGAAGACGGTGCTGCGCTTTGCCCGCGAGATCGTGGCGCACGAGTACCCGCACGGCGTGCTGGAGATTGACGACCGCTGGCAGACGCAGTACGGCGACCTTACCTTCGATTCGCAGCGCTTCCCCGATCCGGCAGGGATGATCGCGCAGCTGCACGCTCTCGGTTTCCAGGTGACGGCGTGGACGATGCCCTTTTTGCACCCGGATTCGGAGGCGGCCAGGGAGGGCGCAGCAGCGGGCTACCTCGTCCGCCGCCCCGATGGCGCGCCCTATCTGATCAACTGGTGGCAGGGACAGGGCTATCTCCTCGACGCGACTAACCCGGAGGCGCTGGCCTGGTTCGGCGAGCGGCTGCGCGCGTTGCAGGCCGCGACGGGGCTGGATGGTTACAAATTCGACGCGGGCGAGGCCTGCTTCCTGCCGGAGGACGCCGTCACGCACACGCCGCTGCCCCATCGCAACGACTTTACCCATCGCTACGTCGTGTGGATTGGGGCGAATTTCAGCCTGTGCGAAGTGCGCTCCGGATGGTTCAACCAACGCGCGCCGATCTTCTCGCGCCTGTGGGACGAGACGAGCACCTGGTCGCACGCCAACGGGCTGCGCTCGATCATCCCCTCCGCGCTGAGCCTTTCGCTCACCGGCTATCCCTTCATCCTGCCGGATATGGTGGGCGGGAATGCCTACTTCACGCTGCCGGAGCGCGGGCTGTGGCGCTGGTTGATCGCGCGCGTGATCCAACCGTGGTCAGCCCGCCGGGCCTCGGCGGATGGGGGGGCCTTCGGCACCGGTGGCCTGCAGCTACCCCGCTGGATTGAGCAATCGCCGCGCTTCGGCTATCCCACGGCGGAGCTGCTGATCCGCTGGACGCAGGTGAACGCGCTGCTGCCGGCGATGCAGTTCAGCCTGGCCCCGTGGAATTTTGGGAAGCGATGCGCATCGCTCTGTCGGAAATACGCGCGCTTGCATGAGACCTTCGCCCCGCGTATCCTGGCGCTGGCGCAGGCCGCCGTTGAGACGGGCGCGCCGCTCATCCGCCCGCTCTTCTGGCTGGCTCCCCACGATGAGCGCGCCCTGTTGTGCGATGATGCGTTTTTGCTGGGGGATGACCTGCTCGTCGCGCCGGTGGTACATGAAGGCCAGCGCACCCGCGACATCTACTTCCCGCCGGGGACGTGGCGCGACTACTGGACGGGCGACACCATCACCGGACCGACGCTGCTGGCGGCGTATCCCGCTCCGTTGGAGACGCTGCCCCTTTTCGAGCGCGTGGCGCCAATGAGGAAATAGACTGGATTGAACTATTCTACAATCTAATTAGATCCGCTTAATCTATAGCTGGGCGTTTACATTTATGGCGTTGCCAATATGTCAAATCTGTGGTACATTACAAGTAGAAACCCGTTTTGGGATATTTTAACGAGGTGTAGCTATGGTCAGTGTCCAGCAAGCTAGATTACCAATCTTGGATGAAGATCAAGATAAAAACGGTAGGCGAATCCAGGGAGGTAGAACAACATCAAATCTTTTCGTATCGGCACATATAGGTACGAATGACGATCTTTTTCCCCACATAATGGAACTACATGTACCAATAGGTTCTCTTGTAGCCGATGTAACTTTTGGTAAGGGAGTGTTCTGGAGAAAAGTTCCTAAAGAAAACTATACCGTGATAGCTTCTGATATTGCCACGGGTACTGATTGCCGAAGGTTGCCCTACAAATCAGGAATGTTCGACTGTGTTGTGTTAGATCCACCCTACATGGAAGGGTTTTATCGGAATGTAGGGGAAAAAGCAGCATCAGGAACTTACAATGCATTTCGAGACCACTATTCAAACGGTACCGAAAAGCCAAACGTACAGGGCCCAAAATGGCAAGATGCGGTATTACACTTCTACATTGAATCTGGCAAAGAAGCCCATAGAGTCTTGAGGTCAGGGGGGACCTTGATTGTCAAATGTCAGGATGCTGTGAGCGCAAATAGGCAACACCTTACTCATGTCCAAATTATTGTTGAGTACGAAAGAATAGGATTCTATGCTAAAGATTTATTTGTTCTAGTCAGACATAATAGACCCGCTGTTAGTCGAATAAAAAAACAGGTGCATGCAAGAAAAAATCACTCTTATTTTCTCGTTTTTGTGAAAGTTCCAGAGGGTAAAACAGTCAAGTCTATGAAGTCTTCCTAATCTGCTCCTCTACCAACTCATCAAGCAAGCTGTGCAAGTTATCTACAAATGGTGGTTGAGGCGGCCACGTTATTGGGATCAAAGATGCTAGAAGGTATTCTTGTTGCATGGGTGTATACTTGCTGTATGTAGTGCGGGGAAGATCTCGATTCCTCGCAAAAACAAAGTCCCATTTCCCTTCAAAAGGATAGACATTGACTGCTAGAATATCGAACTCACCAACCAGAAGAAGTGTGGTATTTACTTTATCGCCGCTTGGTAAGAAGATTTCACGTCGGTCACTCGCATCCACTTGAGCTTTGCCAAACCAGCTTTCATTTCTGTACTTAATCGAATTGGCTTGCAGTGATTTAGCCTCCACGACAAAAGAATGACCTTTGTACACGATCCTACGGTCTCCCTTTTTACGTCGGTCATGATCATCATCTTTGGTACAATCAGTGATTTCAGGATGGCTTAGCCATAGTTCCTCAAGCTTTAGTTCCGCAACATAGCCAAACAACATGCCCCGCAAGCTAGGATTTTGATTCAGCAACTTAGTTAGAATAGCGGGTGTTATCCCCCAATCTTTCAGAACATCTTCGGTAATATTCTCTTCAAACAAAGTTCCTTTCTTGAGTTGTTTAATTACTGATGCGGGATTGAGTGACAATGTATCGGCTACTTTTAAGAATTCGATAACATCTAGCCGGCGCTCACCACGTTCGTATTTGGAAACAAATGATTGCGGTTTGTTGAGAGCAGACGCTACATCACTTTGGGTAAGTCCCTTTTGTTGTCTGGCTGTAACTAGCAGTTGGCGAAGTATGTCATATTCTTGTGAGAAGATGGATTTTTTCATGGATTTTTCCTATTCTGGATTTTACTAAAGTATAAAACCTGTTTTAGAATAACCCAAAACAGGTTTCTGGTTCGCGCTTACGAGATTCTGTTTAATACTTGTTAGAGCCAAATTCTCCAAACTTTCAGGGGAATGTTAGTTCTCCGAAATTTTACTCCAATTGCATCCTCCTCACTTTGTGATAGAACAAGGGCGGTAACTTGAAACACCAAAGGGAGGTTAACCATGCCAGCAACAATCGTGATCGGAGCACAATGGGGCGATGAAGGCAAGGGGCGCGTTGTGGATTACTTTGCAGCCCAGGCGGATCTCGTCGCCCGTTTCAACGGCGGCGACAATGCGGGGCACACCGTCGTCGCCGAGGGGCACGAACTGGCCCTGCACCTCATCCCCTCCGGGATTCTCTACCCCCAGGCGCGCTGTTTGATCGGTGCTGGTACCGTTGTCAATCCGCTAACGTTGATTCAGGAGCTCGATGGCCTGGTCGCCAGCGGCATCCCCGCCGGGCCGGATCGGCTCAAGATCGCCGCCGCTGCCCATCTCATCCTGCCGACTCATCGCCAACTCGATGGCGCATCAGAGCAGCAGCGTGGGCAACAGGCCATCGGCACGACCAAGCGCGGCATCGGCCCGACCTACGCGGATAAGGCCCGCCGGGTAGGTGTGAGAGCAGCGGCGCTGCGCGATCCTGAGAGCTTCGCCCACGCCGCCGAGGCGCTCATCACCACGCACAACCATAGGCTCGCCAAGCTCTACGGCTTGCCGCCAGCCGATACCACGGCGCTGGTGGCGGAGTTACGCGCTGCTGCGCAACGTTTGGCCCCTCACGTCACGGATGGGACACAGCTGGTGCATGAGGCGCTCGCTGCGGGGCAGCACTTGCTCTGTGAGGGGGCGCAGGGCATCCTGCTGGATATTGACCACGGCACCTATCCCTACGTCACCAGCTCCTCACCGACGAGTGGGGGCGCGCTCAGCGGGTTGGGCTTCGGCCCGAAGGAGGTGGCGCGGGTCGTCGGCGTCGTCAAAGCCTACACCACTCGCGTGGGCACCGGCCCCTTCCCCACCGAGTTGCACGATGCGGTTGGAGAGCGGCTGCGTCAGATCGGGCACGAGTTCGGCACTACCACGGGGCGTCCGCGCCGTTGCGGGTGGCTCGATGTGGTCATTTTGCGTTACGCGGCCCGGCTCAACGGTCTCACAGAGATCGCCCTCACCAAGCTCGATGTGCTGAGCGGGATGCCGGAGCTGCAAATCGCCACGGCCTACGAGCTTGATGGCGAGCGTGTGACGCACTTCCCCGCCGAGTGGGGCAGCGAGGCGCTAGAACGCTGCTGTCCGCAGTACGAGACGCTCCCCGGCTGGGAGGAGGACATCAGCGGTGTGCGGCATCGCCAGGACCTGCCGGGCAACGCCCGCGCCTACATCGCTCGCCTGGAGGCGCTCGTCGGCGTGCCTGTCACCTTCATCGGCGTCGGCCCGGAGCGCGAGGCGTTCATCCTACCCTGAGTGACATGCACATACAAGAAGCGCGGCCCGGCATTTGCCGGGCCGCGCTTGCTTTTGCCATCAAATCAGCCGCCGGGTGACCAATCCGCTGGCGGGGGCGGCGGGGTCATGGCCTGGGCCGTATAGCCTGGCCCATACGCATCCGGCATGGCCCCTTGTGCGGGCGCTGAAAACGATTCAATCCACAGCGCCGCCATGCGGGTGTTCTCCTCGATGCTGATCACCAGCGTGATGAACTCGCCTACAGCATAGAGCGCCAGGAAATAGAGCACCGCGAACAGAACGGCGCTGATAAAGCCGATCACGGCTACCACAATCGTACTGCCCATCGCTGGCAGTCCCAACTCGCGCAACACGCCGGAACCGCCGCCGACGATGCCCCCGATCAAGATGCCGAGAGCGCCTAACACGCCCAGCACCAGGACGATCCAGGCAATCACCTTCAATATAACCGCAATCAAACGCAGAACTCGATACCGCTTTTCCATGGGTTCTCCTTTCAATGATGGATTGTTTCGCAGTGTAGCACCAATCATCGCCAGCGCAATTGAACGTGGGTTGAAAATCGCTTGACAACCGTTTGCTTTTGGAGATAATGGGTGTAGGCACATATACAAAAGCTGTGAAGGGGAAAAGTACGCGAGGGGAGCCGCCAGGGAGGCGGGGTCATAGACTGCAAGCCCCGCTCGGTGTTAAACTCGCCGAAGTTCGCCCCGGAGCTGACATCTGAAACGTAAAACGTAAAACGTAATGCGTACTTCGTAATGCGTAAAGGCTGTTGATGATACAGATTTTACGCAGTACGCATTACGCAGTATGTAAGTAGGATGCTCCGCCTGGCCCGGCGTTATCGGGGCAGCCCATCGCCATACGGCTGTGGGACCAAGTGGGCCGATTTTCGGCCAAGCAGGGTGGTACCGCGAGAACTACGCTCTCGTCCCGGCAAGGGATGGGGGCGTTTTTGTGTTTGGGGAGTAGGGCAGTAGGGAGTAAGGAAGTAAGGCGTAGTGCAAGGTTTCTACTTCCTACTCCCTTACTTCCTACTTCTGGCATAGCAACAAGGAGGTAATGCACATGAACTTATTCGACAATTTGGAACAGGTGTACACAGAAGCGGCGGCGGCACTGGATGCGGCGGAGGATTCGGCGGGGCTGGAAGCCTGGTACGCCGCTTACCTGGGCCGCAAGGGCGCGGTGACGCTGCAAACGCGCGCGGTGGGGCAGCTCCCCAAAGAGGAGCGCCCGGCCTTTGGGCAGCGCGTCAACGAGATCAAGCAGGCGTTGGAAGCCGCCTACGCCGCCCGCGCCGAGGCGATCAAGCAGACGGAGCTCGCCCGCGCGCTGGAATCCGGCGCGATTGATGTCACGCTGCCGGGGCGGCCCGTCGCGCAGGGACATCTGCACCTCACCACACGGACGCTGCGGCAGATTTACGACATCTTCGCCATGATGGGCTTTGAGGTGTACGAAGCGCCGGACGTGGAGCTGGAAGCGTATAACTTCGACCTGCTCAACATTCCGGATTATCATCCCGCCCGCGATATGTGGGATACATTCTGGGTGGAGACCCCACCGGGTGAGCCGCGCCTGCTGTTGCGCACGCACACCTCACCGGGGCAGATTCGCGCCATGCGCGAGCGCGCGGCGGCGCAGGAGCCGATCCGCGTGATTTTGCCCGGCAAGTGTTATCGCTACGAGCAGATCACCGCCCGCAGCGAGCACCAGTTCTATCAGGTGGAAGGGCTAGCCGTGGGGCGCGGCATCACGCTGACCGATCTTATCGGCACGATGCATCAGTTCGCGGAGCTGTTCTACGGCGCGGGGCGCAAGATCCGCGTGCGCAGCTCCTACTTCCCGTTCACCGAGCCAAGCGTGGAGGTGGACACGAACTGCATCCTCTGCGGCGGCAAGGGCTGCGGCGTCTGCAAGTACACCGGCTGGCTGGAAATCGCCGGCGCAGGGATGGTGCATCCGGTGGTGCTGGAGAACGGCGGCTACGATCCCGCCGAGTGGAGCGGCTTCGCCTTCGGTATGGGCGTCGAGCGCCCTTCGATGATGAAGTACGACGTGAGCGACATCCGCCTGTATTATGGGAACGATTTGCGGTTTTTGCGGCAGTTCTGATTCTTCAACGCAAAGTCGCAAAGCCGCCAGGACGCTAGGTTTTTTTT
>DAOTXC010000139.1:0-4339 GCA_034435555.1 Anaerolineae bacterium | reverse complement strand
CAGGACTACATTGTTATAGCAGCCTGGAATTTGCTTGTGCCTCCACGCCGGATCTGGCGATCCGGCTAGAGCCTGAGTAGATACTAAAAATCTATCTATTCATTACCGATAGGAGAGAGTGCCTTGAAGCAAGTAAGTTTTGTGCGAATACTATTATTTTTGTCGGTGTGTTTGAGCCTCACCATGAGCGCGCCTGCAATGGTGCGCGCTGCGCCAGTGATGCAACAGGCGGATCATTCTGTCTACCTCTACTTCTTTTGGGGCGATGGTTGCCCGCACTGCGCTCATCAAAAGCCCTTTTTGGAGGAACTGGCGGAGCGCTATCCCAACCTCGAAGTGCTGGCTTTTGAAATCTACAACGTCGAAGCGAACCGTGCTGTTTTCATGAACATGGCCTCCGCCATGGGCTTCGAGGCGCGGGGCGTTCCTACTACCATCATCGGGGAGCGTTACTGGGTGGGCTTCTCTGATGTGACCGCGCAGGAGATTGAGGCGCAGGTGATGGCCTGTAGTCTTTCCGGTTGTCCCGATGCCGGGGTGGGGGTGATTCCTGGACGGGAGGCCGCGCCCCCCAGCAGCGACGCGCCGACGGAATCCGGCGCCGAAGTTGCCGCAAGCGTCATCACCGTGCCGTTGCTGGGCACAGTGGACTTGGGCGCGCAATCGCTATGGGTGAGCACGGCGCTCATCAGCTTCGTGGATGGGTTCAATCCCTGCTCGCTGTGGGTGCTTTCCATCCTTATCGCGCTTACTTTGCGCACGGGATCGCGCAGGAAGATCTTCATCATCGGCCTGACCTTCATCACGGTGACGGCGCTGGTCTACGTGCTCTTCATCGCCGGGCTGTTCACCATGCTCACCTTCATCAGCTTCCTGGGCTGGATTCAGGCGGCGGTCTCGTTGCTGGCGCTCTTCTTTGCGCTCATCAACATCAAGGATTACTTCTGGTACAAAGAGGGCCTCTCGTTTACGATAGACGATGCGCAGAAGCCGGGCCTTTACAAGCGGATGCGGCGGGTGTTGCAAGCGGGGGATTCGTTGGGCGCTTTGGTGATTGCGACGATAGGGCTGGCGGTGGGCGTCTCGCTGGTGGAGTTTTCCTGTACGGCAGGCTTCCCTGTCCTGTGGACGAATCTGGTCGCTGCGCAAAACGTGACGCCGCTGACCTTCGTGCTGCTGTTGCTGCTCTACATGCTCATCTACCAGATTGATGAACTGGGTATCTTCATAGTCGCCGTCGTGACGCTGCGCGCCAGCAAGCTGGAGGAGAAGCACGGGCGCATCCTCAAGCTGATCGGCGGGACGTTGATGCTGACCCTGGCTGCGGTGATGCTCATCAATCCTGCGCTAATGAACGATCTGCGCAGTTCCGTGATTATTTTCGGCGTGGCTTTTGGCGTGGCACTGTTGATCTTGCTCGTGCATCGCGTGGTGTTGCCGCGCTTCGGGATCGTCATCGGTACAGAAGCGGAGGTGCGCTCTGGTAGGCGCTCAAAGAGCAAGCGCCGGCGCAAACGGGTATCTCATGGATGAGAATCTCAAGGCGATGCGGAAATTGCGGCGCACATTGCCGAACAACACTAACGGGTAGAATGTTTTATGTCCAATGCGCTTAATTCCCCATCCGTAGTTACCAATGATGAACTGACCGTCCTCTTCAAAGCGTTGGCCCATCCCAAGCGGCTGGCAATCCTGCGCTTGCTGGAAGGGCGCGAGTTGTGCGTCTGTGACATCGAAGAGGCGCTGGATCTGCGCCAGGCGTATGTCTCGCAACAACTGATGCTGCTGCGCGAGGTGGGGCTGGTCTGTTTCCGCAAGGACGGCTGGAATGTGTGGTATCGCATCGCGCGCCCAGAGGTGCATACGTTATTGGAAATGGCCGAAGCGATCCATGATACCCTGGGCGAGTGCGCGCTGGTATCTCCAGAAAACGCGGTATCGCCCTGTTGTGACTGAGACCTGTCAGGTTTTTGAAACCTGACGGTCTGAAAAGAAAACATTTCAAGAAGTTGTTATGAATTTCCCCAAATTTCACTCTGTATCATCGGTCTACTACTTATTTTATTGAACAGCGGCCTTTTGTCTGTGGTTGGCGTGAGCGCATCCCCGCTTCGGGATCATCATTGGCACTGAGGCAAGGATACATCCCCAACACTCAAAGAAGAAAAGGAGAAAATCTCGATGAACAATCAAAACAATATTCAGGTTATCGTCCATGGAGAGAGCGCGAGCGCGACGCGCCTCAATCTGACTTCGGGGAAGTTCAAGCTGGTGATTGATGAGCCGGAAAGCATGGGCGGCACGGATGCCAGCCCTACCCCTGTGCAGGTCTTGTTGATGGGGCTGGCGGGCTGCCTGAACGTGACCGGGCATCTGGTCGCGCAACAGCAGGGCTTGGAGCTCCAGGGGATGCAGATCAAAATATCAGGGGACTTGGACCCCAGCGCCTTCCTGGGACGTTCCTTCGAGGCGCGGGCCGGTTTCCAGCGTATCGAAGTAACGATCATCGCCGATGCGCCCGATGCCACAGAAGAGGCCCTGCGTGCCTGGGTCGAGGAGACTGAGCGGCGCTGTCCGGTGACCGATAATATCCACGCTGAGACCGAGATAGCGATTGCGGTAAAGCGCGCTTGAGATAAGGGCTATATGGATACCCTCTTGACAAATTGTGCTATCGGGAGTAAATATATTCAGTTCGTTGAATATAATTGGGTGATGCGGTAATCATATCTTTTCTGCCCGTTCATATTCGCAGAACCGAATATCACTTTAGGAGGCATCCTTTGAATATCATGCAATATCTGGGTAATCTGTTTCAGACCGGGCTGGGCAGCCTGGCCGCGTATTTGGCAGCCCATGTGCTGTTGTGCTTGCTGCCGGCGTTCCTCATCGCGGGGGCGCTTTCGGCGCTGGTCCCCAAAGAGGCCATCACCAAGTACCTGGGCCGCAACACGCCGAAGTGGATCTCCTACCCGGCGGCGGCGATTGGCGGCTTTGTGCTGGCGGTCTGTTCCTGCACCATCATGCCGCTCTTCGCCAGCATCTACAAGAAGGGCGCGGGGCTTGGCCCGGCGATCACCTTTCTCTTTGTCGGCCCGGCGGTCAACATTCTGGCGATCTCCTTCACCGGCGTTGCCATCGGCATGGATATTGCGCTGGCGCGTGTGGTACTCTCGATTATCTTCGGCGTGGGCATCGGTCTGCTGATGGCCTGGTTCTTCCGCGAGTCGGATGCGGCCCACGACAAGGCGACCAATCAGCAGGATGCTTTCGCGCAGGGCGCCGTGGTCCCCGCGCGGACATGGGTCTTCTTCGCGCTGCTGCTGGGGATCCTCATCGCCGGGACGTTGCAGGTGGGCGTGTTGACGAACAATTATCTCACTTTTGAATGGCGCTCCACTGCGGCGCTGGCTGCAGGTGACGCGCCCGCGCCCGCGCATTGGGCCTACGCATTGCAAACCTGGCTGAACAGCCTCGTCCCGCCCAATCCGTCCCTGGGCATCGAGGGGGTGAGCGTGCAGGGTGTGCTGCTCATCGGCCTGCTGGCAACCATCGGCGTGACCGCCTGGAAGGGGCTGGATCGTGTGGATGAAGGCTTCAACAACTGGACGTTTGCCGCGCTGGGCCTGATTACGCTGACGCTTCTGGTCGCTTCGTTCGGCGTCACCGTGAATGTTGAGGGCTTGACCATCGGCGTGACCGGCAAGCTGCTCGCCGAGATTGCGCTGTTGGGTGGCGTTTGGTGGATGGCGCTCAAGAAGTTTGAAGTCTACGAAATGCAAGAATGGCTCTGGGAGATGTGGCGCTTCGTCAAGCAAATTATGCCGCTGTTGCTGATGGGCGTCTTCATCGCCGGCGCAGCGCGGGTGCTGATTCCTGCCACCTGGATCACGACGCTGGCGGGCAACAATACCGTGTGGGCGAATATGGCGGGCGTCTTCTTTGGCGTCTTTATGTACTTCCCCACGCTGGTGGAGGTGCCCATCGCGCAGACCTTCCTCTCATTGGGGATGCAACGCGGGCCATTGTTGGCCTACCTGCTCTCCGACCCGGAGCTGAGCCTGCAATCTATCCTCATCACGCAGAAAATCATCGGTAAGAAGAAGACCTGGGTCTATGTGGGGTTCGTGGCTGTGTTCAGCACGCTGGCGGGTCTGATCTTCGGCTGGATTTTTGGGTAGAACTGTAACGAGTGATGGGTAATGGGGCTTTCTCGTAACCCATTACTGGCTCTACTGAAAAAAGCCCAGACCTCACGCAAAGCCGCCAAGTCGCAAAGGTTTTTTGAATTTACCTTAAATAATGTTAATGTTTTTCATAATCAAAATTTATTAGCAAC
>DAOTXC010000138.1:0-7914 GCA_034435555.1 Anaerolineae bacterium | reverse complement strand
GCGCACACCATCCAGCACAAAAATTCTTGTCAGCAGATTGAGCGGATTTAGCAGATTTTTGTTTGGCTATTCGCCATTCACCATTCGCAGATTCGCTATTTTTGAAGGAGCTATGACCGAACTGCCGGAAATTCACGCGCGTACCTACTCAAAAATATTGGAATTAAACTTCTGCCCCCGTTGCGGGCACACCCTCGTCGACCGACAGGCTTTCGGTCGGCTGCGCAGGGTGTGCCCTGATTGCGGTTTGATCGTCTTCCGCGACCATAAGATCGCGGCGGCGCTGCTGGTCGAAGATGACCAGGGGCGCGTGCTGCTCGTGCGGCGGGCCTGGGAGCCGCATCAGGGGCGCTGGAGCCTGCCGGCGGGCTTCGTGGACTTCGGCGAGGCCCCGGCGGATGCCGCCATCCGCGAGTGCCGCGAGGAGACCGGCCTGGAGACGGAGATTATCGGCTTGCAAGATGTCATCGCCGGACGCGAACACCCCCGTGGCGCGGATGTGGTCATTGTCTACCGGGGGCGCGTGGTGGGCGGCGCGCTCGCGGCCCACGATGACGCGGACGCTGTGGGCTTCTTCGCTGCCGCCTCCCTGCCGCCGCTGGCCTTCCGCGCGACGGAGCTGGCGCTGGCCCCGTGGCGCGCCGCGCACGAGGAATCTGCCGTATGAAGCGCCGCTGGGTGGCTCTGCTCTTCCCGCTTTTCCTGCTCTTGTTGGGGCTGGCGGCCTGGCTCCCGGCACAGGCGGGGCTATTTGCTACGGAGGCAGCGACTCCTACGGCTGCGGCGGCGTTGGAATCCGTGGCGCTCGATACGCCGACCCACACCGTTGCGCCGACGGCGACTTCCACCCCGACCGAGACCCCGGAGCCGACGGCGACTTCAACGCCGCTGCCTACCCCAACCGAGACCCCTGCGCCCACCCCGACGCCCACCTATCCGCCGCCCCCAGATGAAGTCCATGTGCCGATTCTGATGTACCATTACATCTCCGAGTTGCCGCTCGACGCCGACGCTATCCGGCGCGGGCTGACGGTCACGCCGGCGATCTTCGAGGCGCAATTGCGCTATCTCCAGGAACAGGGCTACACTTCCGTGACGCTGGCCGATGTCTACGCGGCGCTGGCGGAGGGCAAGCCGTTGCCGGAGAAGCCCATCGTGTTGACCTTCGATGATGGCTACGTGGATGCCTACACCGAGGCGCTGCCGCTCTTGTTGCAGTACGGCTTCGTGGGTGAATTCTTCGTGCTGGCGACCCCCGCGCACTACGAGGCGGCGGCCTACATGAGCTGGGATCAGGTCGCGGCGATGGCCGAGGCGGGGATGGTGATGCAGGGCCACGGGCGCGACCACTACGATCTGCGCGGGCGCTCCTACGACTTCCTCGTCTACCAGATTTTGGGGATCAAAGAGGCGGTGGAGGCCCACACCGGCAGGCCGGTCACATTCTTCTGCTATCCGGCGGGCCGATATGATGCGAACACGCTCGCTGTGGTGGAGAGCGCCGGCTATCTGGGCGCGGTGACCACGGAGTGGGGCGCGACGCAACGCCTCGACAATCGCTACACCTGGCCGCGCATCCGCGTGCAGGGGGGCTGGTCGCTGGCCTATTTCGCCCAAGTGCTGGAAGGGCTGCCCCGGTGATTTTGCCACACTTCCCAGGGAGGATGAGCGATGAGTGATACGCAGTTGGATGCCTGGTTCCCGCGCGCTGCGCCACAGGAGAGCGCCCCGCTGGGCGCGGTGGTCGCCGGCAGTCTGAGCAAGGGGCTGGAGGTCAAGCTCGCCGCCGACCGGCTGATCGAGGGGCTGGCCGTGGGGCGTTACGTCGTCGTGCGGGGGCAGACCGACCGCCGCTTTTTCGGCATGATCACCGATGTGGCGCTGGAGACGCGCCATCCTGAGGTGGCCCAATCGCCGCCGGAAAGCCCCGATGGCTTCCTGGCGCAGGTCTACCGGGGCACGCTGACCTACGGGCGCATCCACATCACGCCGATGCTGGTGCTCGATCCCACCGGCGAGGTGCGCCCCGCCAAGACCGTCCCCGCGCATTTTACCCACGTCTACGATGCGACCCCGGAGGAGGTCGCCGAGATCTTCGGCGACGCCGACGAGGCGGGTCGCTTCTTCATCGGCGCGCCGCCAGAGATGCCGGAGACGCGCATCGCGCTCGATCTGCGCCGTTTTGTGGAGCGCTCCAGCGGCATCTTTGGCAAGAGCGGCACCGGCAAGACCTTTCTCACGCGGATGGTGCTCGCCGGCGTGATGCTGGAGGACGCGGCGGTCAATCTCATCTTCGACATGCATAACGAGTACGGCTGGAAGAGCGAGGACGAGAGCCGCCAGGAGGTCAAGGGGCTGCGCCAGCTCTTCGCGGATGGGCGCGTGAGCGTCTTCACGCTCGACCCCGAATCGTCGCGGCGGCGCGGCAGCAAGGTGGATTACACCGTCCGCATCGGCTACGAGCAGCTCGATCCGGAGGATTTGGAGATGCTGGCCCCGCTCTTCGGCTTTACCGACGTGCAGACGAACGCGCTCTATATGTTGCGCCGCCGTCTGGGGCGCGGCTGGGTGCGCCGTCTGCTTGCCGAGGAGCCGGACGCCGATCTGATCGAGCTGGTCGAGGGCGGGAAGATCCACGAGGGGACGTTGGGCGCGATTCAGCGCAAGCTCTCGCAGCTCCATCGCTTTGGCTTCCTGGTGGATCGCGCCGACGACGATCCCATCAGCCGCATTCTGAATTATCTCAACAGCAATAAGAGCGTGGTGTTGGAATTTGGCCGCTACGGCAACGATCTCGTCGCGTACATTCTGGTGGCGAACTACATCACGCGGCGCATCCACCGCGCCTACGTGGATCGCAAGGAGGCGTACCTGGGCGGGCAGGGGCAGGAGCCGCGCCCGCTGATGATCACGATTGAGGAGGCGCACAAGTTCCTCGATCCCGCCATCGCGCGCCACACGATCTTCGGGACGATTGCGCGGGAGATGCGCAAGTACAACGTGACGCTGCTCGTGGTGGATCAGCGGCCCAGCGGCATTGACCCGGAGGTGATGAGCCAGGTGGGGACGCGCATCACCGCGCTGCTCGACGAGGAGAGCGATATCCGCGCCGTCTTTACCGGCGTGGCGGGGTCGGCGGCGCTGCGGGAGGTGCTGGCGCGCCTGGAGACGAAGCAGCAGGCGCTCATCCTGGGACATGCCGTGCCGATGCCGATTGTGGTGCGCACGCGCGATTATCACGACCTGTACGGCGAGATCGCAGGCAAGGGCATTGATCTGGCCGATGCGGCGAAGGCGCTGTTTGGGTAAAACGTCATGCGTATGACGTAAAAACCTCATGTTTTACACTTTACGCTTGTGATTTGTAAACGTGAGCACGTGTACACGTTCAAACGTTCACACGTTATTTTCGAAGGGGGCATCTTGGAACAAGCAGTCTTTCAACGGCATCAGGATTTGAGCATTTTCCCTCCCGCGAAACTCGCCTACATCATTTACCGGCGGTTGCGGGAGCAGGGGCTACGCCGGACCTCTTTGTGGCTCAAGGACAAGGTGATGCGGCGGCGGCTGGGTGTCTCGCCGAGGGAGATCAGCGAGGTGCAGCCGGGTCTGTTCGTGGGCGGGCAGCAGCGCCCCCACGGATTGCCGCTCATGCGCGAGTGGGGGATCGGCGCGGTGGTCAACATGCGCGAGGAAGCGGACGACGCGGCGCATGGCGTGGCGCTGGAGCATTACTTCTGGCTGCCGACCACCGATGACGCCACGCCTTCCTTCGAGGATTTGGAGCGGGCGGCGACCTTCATCGCAGAGCAGCGCGCCGCCGGGCGCGGCGTCTACATCCACTGCGCGGCGGGGGTGGGGCGTGCGCCGCTCATGGTGGCGGCTTATCTCATCACCACCGGGATGACGGCGGCGCAGGCATGGGCGACCATCCGCGAGGTGCGCCCCTTCATCCGGCCCACGCCGCCGCAGATCGCGTTTATTGACGCTTTCGCACGTCATTGGGAGCAACGCTGATGGAACAAGATGCAAGTCTGATAGCGCGGTTGGAGCTGGCGGCGGGACGGCTGGCAGAGGACGAATCGCTCACGGCCTGGCTGCAAGATGACGCGGCACAGCTCTTGCTGGCCTGGGGCGAGTCGCAGGTGCGGCGCTTGGTCGAAGCGACTCAGGATCTCGATGATGAGGCGGCGTGGGCGCAGTTGGGGCCGCAGCTGCACGCACTGCGTCAGGAAATTCGTGAGGCGGCCCGCGCGTGCGCGCTGACCTCCGATCCCGTGCAGGCGGTGCGCTGGACGCTCTATCCCCAGGCAGCGAGCGCAGAGGAGGCTGAGGATGACCTTGAAGCCTAAAGGCGGGCGAAATTTCGGCTTAAAGGAGCTGCTCCTGGCCCTGTTCGTGATCGTGATAGGGGGGGCGACGCAGCAATTTTTCGCGGGGCGCACGGATCTCGCCACGGTGGTCAATGAGCCGAACAGCAGTTTGCGGATCGCCTTCACCTTGCCGGATGCGGCCAACCGGCAGGGCGGGCTGGATGAGGCGCTCGCGGCGGCGATTGATGGGGCGCAGACGCGGGTGGACGTCGCGGCCTATGATTTCAACTTGCAGTCGTTGACCGATGCGCTGCTGCGCGCGCACGCGGCGGGGGTGACGGTGCGGATGGTGATTGACGCCGACAACAACTATCATCCCCAGATCGCCGCGCTCCGCGCCTCTGGCATCGAGGTGGTGGAAGATTCGCGCACGCAGATCATGCACAACAAGTTCGTCATCATTGATGAGGCGCAGGTGTGGACCGGCTCGTGGAACTTCACCTTCAACGGGACCTTCCGCAACGATAATAACGTGGTGGTGGTCCATTCGCCGGCGCTGGCCGAAAATTACACAGCGGAGTTCGAGGAGATGTTCCTCGCGGGGCAATTCGGGCCGACCTCGCCGCACCGGACGCCGCATCCCCGCATCGAGATTGGGGACGTGTTGGTGGAGAACTACTTCGCGCCGGAGGATAATCCCCAGGCTGCGATTCTGGCGGTGTTGGAGGAGGCGCAGGAAAGCATTCACTTCATGGCCTTCGCTTTTACCGATGACGAGATCGCGCAGCTGTTGGTACGCAAGTTGCGCGCGGGTTTGCAGGTGCGCGGGGTGATGGAGGCGCGCAACATCAATAGCATGGGATCGGATTACGATGCGCTACGGCAGGCGGGGGTTGATCTCTTGTCAGATGGCAACCCCGACATGATGCATCACAAGGTCATCATCGTGGATGAGGCTATTGTCATCACCGGATCGTATAACTTCACGGCGAGCGCCGCCGGCTACAATGATGAGAACGTGTTGATCATCCACAGTGCGGACGCGGCGCGGCTATATATGGAAGAATTCAGACGGGTGTACAGAGAGGCAGAGGGGGCGCAATGAACGAGACACAAAATACGCAGCATGAGAATGTTTGGAAGTGGACGACGTTTGCCCTGACAGGGATTTTAGTGGCGTTGTTCTTGTTGATGTCGGGCTGTTGCTGGGGGCTGGGTTTGGGGTTGACGCTGGGGAGTAGAACTTCGCAGCAATCCGCACCGCCCGCGTCGATTCGGGTCTCCCCACCCTCACCAGACGCGCCGTCTGTTCCCTTGTCGCCAACCTCCGCGTGGTTAGGAGTCAACTTTGAGTCCACGCCGCGCGGCGCGCTCGTCCGTGGAGTCGTTGCAGGCAGCCCGGCGGACGAGGCCGGATTGCGCGAGGGCGATCTGATCCAGGCGGTGGATGGCAGGCGCGTGAACCCGGCGCATCCGCTCGATAGACACATCGCGGCGTTGGAGCCGGGGGCGTGGGTGGAGCTGCGCATCGAGCGCGATGGCAGCGTGCGAGAGATGCGGGTGCGGTTGGGTGCGCGCCCGGTGGAATCACCTTGACGCCGGTTGATAACTACTCATCCTGGCTCCAAGGGGATCGTCAGATCCCCGTCAAGTCAGAATTATCTAGGACCACATTGTATAGCAGCCTGGAATTTACTTGTGCCTCCACGCCGGATCTGACGATCCGGCTAGAGCCTGAGTAGATACACCGTTTGGAGCACCTGTATCAGAACAAACGCCCCCCATGTCGGGGGCGTTTGGCGTTTTAGCCGCTGATGCTGCGATAGAGCGCCAGCGTCTCACGCGCGGCGCGCTCCCACGAGAATTGCGCCGCGCGTGCTATGCCCCGCGTGCGCAAGTCGGCGCGCAGCTCGGCGTCGCTGAGCAAGCGGCGTAAACCATCACGGATCGCATCCACGCTGGTGGGGTCAACCGTTAGCGCGGCATCGCCCACCACTTCTGGCAGCGATGAGGTGTTGGCGCACAACACCGGCGCGCCGCAAGCCATCGCCTCCAGCGGCGGCAGGCCGAAGCCCTCGTAGAGGCTGGGGAAGGTGAACGCGGTCGCGCCGCTGTAGAGCGCGGGCAGGTCGCCATCGGCGATGTAGCCGGTGAACAAGACCCCTTCGCGCGCGGGCGAAGCTTCCAGCGCGGCGTAGAAATCCTCAGCAAGCCAGCCCCGCTTTCCCACGATGACAAGCGGCGGCGCTTCCTTCGCCAGATATAGCGGTTCCCAGGCGCGCAACAGGCGCGTGAGGTTTTTCCGCGGCTCGATGGTGCTCACGAAGAGCAAATAGCGCTCCGGCAGCCCGTAACGCTCGCGGGCAGCGGCGATGCGCTCCGGCGGCTGCGGCGTGAACTGTGGATCGGCGGCTTCCAGCACCACCGTGATTTTCTCCGGCGGCACGCCGTAAGCGGCGATCAAATCCTGGCGCGTGGCTTCGGAGACGGCGATGATGTGCCTGGCGCGGCGGCAGTAGAGGGGCATCGTGGCGTTGAGATACCAGCGGTTAAGCCGCTTGTGGTGCTCCGGTAGATGGCGAAAGATGAGATCGTGGACGGTGAGCACGGTGGGGATGTTGCGCAACGGCAGGAGCAGGTGCTCGGTGGCGTGGAAGAGTGTCGCGTCGGGGATCAGGCGGTTGAAGGGGATGCGCGCTAGCTGCCCGGCCCAGATCAGCATCCGCCAGGGTTTGTAGCCCAGGGCGACGGTATGGGTGGGGAGGTGTTCCAGCCCGGCGAGTGGCGCGATATCGCGCTCGGCATTGTAGAAGCACGCGAGTTCCTCGGGGACGAGCGCGTACAGCGCGCGGGCGAGGCTTTCGGCGTAGCGGCCCAATCCCGCCCGGCGGTGAACGGCGGCGGAGAGGTCAAGGGTGATCATGGGTAGCAGGTGAAGCCCTGCTCGGCGAAGTGCGCGTCGAAGGTGAAGACGTGGCGCAGGCCGAGGGCGCGCATCAGCGTGAAGCTGGTGCAATCCACCAGGCTGAGCTGGTAGCGGTTGGCAATAAGAAATTGTTCTACTGCCTGGGTGTGTAAAGGCGCATCAATCCATACC
This sequence comes from Anaerolineae bacterium, assembly GCA_034435555.1. Classification (GTDB taxonomy): domain Bacteria; phylum Chloroflexota; class Anaerolineae; order B4-G1; family SLSP01; genus DAOTXC01. The sequence goes on along the minus strand of DAOTXC010000138.1, from coordinate 504 downwards.
ACATAGACTACCGGCAGAAGTTCGTCATATAAAGCGCGCACGGCGGTCATGCCGTAACGCCGTTGAAGAACGGCTAGTGTTTCGACCACGACATAGTTGCTGGTGAGCAAGGGAGTATCTTGCTCCACCCACATCCTCCAGACCGGATGCGCTGCCGCATGAGCACGATCGTCAGCGTCGAGGACGGCAATGAGACCTGAGGTGTCAAGGAATATCGTTGCGGGCTTCATAATCGCTCATGGCTTCGGCCACATAGTAATCGTGGTTCTGCGCCACATCCCCCAAACCGCTATGAAAACGTCCTACGACGTTCAAGGCCCGGCGTTTGCGCTCCTCGCTGGGAAGATCGCCGTAAGAGGCTAACCACAAGTCTATGGCCTGGCGGATCGCCTCGGCCATAGAGATTTCTTCCCGTTCTGCGACTTCTCTGATGCGGCGGGCCTGTTCTTGAGTCAATTGAATCTGTGTGCGGATCATCTCTAGCCTCCCGAAGTGTTATCACTT
>DAOTXC010000137.1:0-4284 GCA_034435555.1 Anaerolineae bacterium | reverse complement strand
AGGGTCTCCATAACCGAACAGGCAAAACGCGAGTTGGAGATTCATCAAAACGACATTGATTATTGGTTCGCGGTTGAAGATATACTCAACCACGATGAAACAAGAGCGGTACTCTTTCAAATCCTTGGAATCTGAACTGGACAGAACCCCCAATTCCCGTATACTTTGCTTGTAAAGTTGGAACGTACCCCTTTTCAATAGAGGAGGCGACATGATAAAGAAAGACTATCCCGGACGTGGGCGGGTGGCGATTGTCCGCACCCGTCCCGAAACAGTGTTGGAAGATTACGCACGCCTGTTGGACCTGGCAGGCTATCAAGAGGCCCTGCCCGCCGGCAAGACCACGCTGCTGAAGATCAATATCTCCTGGCAGACGTGGTATCCAGCCTGCTCCACCACCCCGTGGCAGCTCGAGGGCGTGATCCGCAAGCTGCGCGCCGATGGCTACACCGACCTGGTCGGCGTGCATAACGACACGGTCGTTGTGGATACCGCCGACGGCGAGGCCAACAACAAGCAACGCTACGTCACCGACAAGTACGGCGTCCCCTGCACCTACATCTACAAACCGGAGGCCAAGTGGGTGCGCTACGAGCCGAAGGAACCCTTCCTGGTGCTGGGCGATATCTACCCGGAGGGTGTGTACATCCCGGAAGTGCTCATCGGCAACAACATCATCCAGTTGCCCACGGTCAAAACGCACGTCTTCACCACCATCACCGGGGCGATGAAGAACGCCTTCGGCGGGCTGTTGGGGCGCAAGCGCCACTGGACGCACAGCGTCATCCATGAGACGCTGGTGGACCTGCTGACGATCCAGCAGGACATCCATCCGGGCCTCTTCGCGGTGATGGATGGGACCTTCGCCGGCGATGGCCCTGGCCCGCGCGCGATGCACTGGCACGAGAAGAACGTACTGCTGGCCTCGGCGGATCAGGTCGCCATTGACGCGACCTCGGCGCTGTTGCAGGGCTTCGATCCGCTGAGCATCCCCTTCCTGCGCATCGCGCATGAGCTGGGGCTGGGTGTGGGCGACCCGCGCGCCATCGAGTTCGTCGGCGACGTGGACCCCTGGGAGGAGCAGTGGAACTTCGAGCAGGATGACACCTTCGCCAGCCGGGGGCAGAAGCTCATCTACCATGGGGCCTTGAAGCCCTTCGAGGACTTCTTGCTGCGCGGGCCGATTGTGCCGTGGTCGTACTTCGCCAGCAACTTCTATCACAACGTCTACTGGTACCCGGTAGTGGGCCGGCGGCGCGTCGAGGCGGCGCTGGAGACCCCCTGGGGGCAGCTCTTCAGTCAATATGGCGCGGATGCCGGACTGGAAGGCGCGGTCTTACCCAGCGTGGAGACCAAGACCGTCTTGCAAGGGGCGGCCTTCCTGGGTGGCGCGGCCTTAGCAGTCGGAGGATTGGCAACATTGCTAACGCGGCGTCGCCCGCGCTAAGGAGGGCAACATGGCCGGGATTGCATGGGCTTTGGGGTTAAGCATCGCACCGACGATATTGTATGTGCTGTTGCTGTGGTGGCTGGATCGCTACGAAAAGGAGCCGCTCCACTTGCTGTTGGCCGTCTTCCTGTGGGGCGCAGTGCCAGCGATCATCCTCTCCATCATCCTGGAACTGCTGTTCGATATCCCCATCACAATGTTACAGCCCGCCCAGCTGGCCTACGACCTGCTGGGCGCCTCGGTCTCGGCGCCGCTGATCGAAGAGGCGATGAAGGGGCTGGCGATCCTGATCCTGTTCGTCACCCACAAACACGAGATCGACGGGCCGCTGGATGGCTTGATTTATGGCGCAATGGCGGGATTGGGCTTCGCCGCTGTGGAGAACTTCTTCTACTTGCTCGGCGCTTTCGAGACCGGGGGCCTGGGAGGTGTGGTCGTGCTCGCCTTCCTACGAGCCGGCCTCTTCGGACTCAACCACGCAATGTACACCGGCTTCACCGGCCTGGGCATCGCCCTGGCGCTACAAGTGCGTCCCTTATGGCTGAAACTGGGACTGCCGGTGGTGGGCTTTATCATGGCGGTGCTGGCGCACGCGCTTCACAACACCCTGGCGACCTTCTGGGGGTACGTTCCGGGCGACTTCCCGCTCTTGCTGGCAATCTTGGTGGATTGGGCCGGCGTGCTACTACTGTTGGTGGTGGCAATCTGGGCGCTGTTGCAGGAACGCAAACATATCCGCGACTATCTGACCCATCAGGGCGCACGGGTGCAATTCGCGGCAGCGGATTTGCCGATACTTCTCTCGCCGCGCCGCCGCTGGTGGGAGCGCACGCGCCTTCTGCTGACCGGCGATGTGCGGCGCTGGTGGGTGCTGGGCCGTTATCACCACGCACTGACCAAGGCCGGGTTCGCGTGGGCCAGCTGGGAGCGAGCCGCACGCTGGTCGGATGCACGGGCCAAGCGCCAGGCGGAGCAGCTATTGGGCAAGGCGGAGGTCGCGGTGCTTGACGCGCGCAAGCGCCTCACCTCCTAGCAAAGAGGTAAACAAAGATGCTGGCAAAAATCCGTAGTGCGGCGGTGGTCGGGTTAGAAGCGTTGCCCGTTGAGGTGGAAGTGGATGCCGGACAGGGCATGGCGAAGCTCAACATCGTGGGCCTACCCGATGCGGCGGTGCGCGAGAGCATCGAGCGCGTGCGCGCTGCCATCCGCAACAGCGGCCTGCGCTTCCCGGCCAACCGGCGGGTGACGGTCAACCTGGCGCCTGCCGATCTGCGCAAAGAGGGGCCGGCCTACGATCTCCCCATCGCCGTGGGCGTATTGGCCGCGAGCGGCCAGCTGCCGCCGGGGGCGCTCGATGGCGCGATTGTGCTCGGCGAACTCTCCTTGGATGGCTCACTGCGTCACGTGCGCGGGGTGTTGCCGGTAGCCGATATGGCCCGCCACGAGGGCATCGTCGAGCTCTACGTGCCGGAGGTGGATGCAGCGGAGGCGGCCCTGATTCCCGGACGGCACGTCTACCCGGTGCGCACGCTAGGCGAGTTGGTGGCGCACCTCCAGGGCCTCGCGCCACTCACCCCGCAGATGGGATTGCTAAAGTTGACGCCCCAGCCGCCGCCCCCCGTCGTGGATTTCGCCGAGATTCAGGGACAGGAACACGCCAAGCGCGCCCTGGAAATCGTCGCGGCAGGGGGCCACAACATGATCCTGGTGGGGCCGCCGGGCGCGGGCAAAACGCTGATGGCGCGCGCCGTGCCAGGCATCCTGCCCTCGCTGACCCTCGAAGAGGCCCTGGAGGTCAGCCGCATCTACAGCATTTGCGACATGCTCCCCTCCGACACACCGCTCATCCAGCAACGCCCATTCCGCGCGCCGCACCACACCATCAGCAACGCCGGCCTGGTTGGGGGCGGACATTGGCCGCGTCCCGGCGAGATCAGCCTGGCGCATCGCGGCGTGCTCTTCCTCGATGAGATGCCGGAGTTCAGCGGCAAGGTGCTGGAAGTGATGCGCCAGCCCTTGGAGGACAAGCTCGTGACCATCAGCCGTGCGCAGGGGAGCCTCACCTTCCCGGCGAACTTCGTCCTCATCGCCGCGCTCAACCCCTGCCCCTGCGGCTACTACGGCGATTCCGAGCGGGCCTGCACCTGCTCGCTAGGAATGATCCAGCGGTATCGCAAGCGGATCTCCGGTCCGCTTCTGGATCGGATTGATATCCACCTGGAAGTGCCCCGCGTCCCCTTCGAGAAGCTGAGCCAGGCGCAACGCGGCGAATCCTCGGAGACAATCCGCGCGCGGGTGGAGGCGGCGCGGGCGCGTCAACAGGCGCGCCTGACGGAGCCGGGGCAAACCTGCAACGCGGACATGGGGCCGGCGGAGATTCGCCGCTTCTGCCAGCTGCGCGACGCGGCGCAGGCGCTCTTGCGCGCCGCGATGCGGCAAATGCACCTGAGCGCCCGCGCCTATCACCGCGTGCTCAAAGTCTCGCGCACCATCGCCGATCTCGAAGGCGTCGAGGAGATCCAGGCGCACCACGTGGCGGAGGCGTTGCAGTATCGCACCCGCGTGTTGGATATGTAGCAGCAGCACGTCACAATAAGAAGCGATCCGAAAAAAGATTCTTCAAGACCCGAAAGATTTTTGCGCAACGAGGTTAGCCATCAACAAACCCCGGTGCGAGTCACCAACGCCCTCACCATATCACACACTTCTTCTCAGCCCAACGGGTGCGAGCGATGTGACACTACATTGAGTTCAAACAGTAGCAAAGGAGAGTACCATGAAAGGCAAGCAACGATTTCTGCATCTAAGTTTAAGCATCTGGCTGATGTTAGGCT
>DAOTXC010000136.1:0-15084 GCA_034435555.1 Anaerolineae bacterium | reverse complement strand
GCATCCGCGTCATGGTCTCCGCCGCGCTCTCGCAGGAGGACCTGGACTTCGGCTTGGAGCAGTTCGCCAAAATCGGCAAGGAGTTGGGCGTTATCGGCTGATGCGCCGATGGAAGCGTGCCTTTTGATCGAGGCCGTCCATACATACTCAGGGAGGGCCTGCTTATGTCTGAAACGCCCGGCGAGTTGTTAGCCGTCTGCGGGTTGTACTGTGGCGCGTGCTATCATTACCGCTTCACGCTGCCGGAGGGCCAACATCTTCTAAAAAGCGAGATCCTCCGGCGCGGGCGTGACCCACACGGGTTCGCCTGTAAGGGGTGCTGGTCGGATCTGCTTTCTGTCCATCCCGGCTGCTCGCAATGTGAGATCCGCGCCTGTGCGGACACCAAAGGGATTGTGCATTGTGGGCTTTGCGATAGCTTCCCCTGCGAGAGGCTCCGTGCTTTCCAAAATAATGGGCGGGTGCATCATCTCTACGTGGTGCAACAGCTCGAGGCCCTGCGAGAGCAAGGCCCTGCCGCGTGGCTGGCAGCGCAGGCGCAGCAATGGACGTGCGAATGTGGGGCAGGCTTCAGCTGGTACGAGGAGACCTGTGCCGCGTGCGGGAGACCTATCCGTTCCTATGGCCCTGATCCAATCATGTTATGACTCATAGGACTTACGCAATCGTGCGGCCTCAACATCTTTAACCGCAGAGCGCGCAAAGGACGCAGAGTTTTTTACTAAAAGACCAACCAACATTGCTCAAAAAGACGATTATTGTTATGTTAAGATGTTTAAAAAACACCGAATGATAATTTTCTTTGCGTTCTTTGCGTACTCTGCGGTTAGGTTCTCAATGCTTGCGTAAGTCCTGACTCAATCTGAGCGCTCAAACGGCCCTTGCGCACAAGCAGGGGCCGTTTTGGCATCTCTCGGATGAACCGGCGCATTTTGCGCCAGTCTGAGCTTGCATTTGGCGCGCTTTGATCTATAATCAAATATAGACATATTTCGATATATTGACTTGTAGGGAATCCCATTGAACGCTATCACTGAAGAAGAAGCCATCTTGTTACATCGCTACATCTGCGAAGGCGTGGGCGATCCCAAACGCCTGCGTTTGTTATACCTCGTGTCCGAGCGTCCCCACAACGTGACTGAGTTGACCGACATCCTCGAAGTCTCACAACCCACCGTCTCCCACCACCTGCGCATCCTGCGCGACCGGGGCCTGGTCGAAACGCGCAAGGAGGGGACGACGGTGTACTACTCCCTCAGCCATCCTCGCATCCTGGAAGCTCTGGACATGATGCGCGCCATCGTGGCGCAATTTTTGGCGGAGGGCGCGCAGGTGCTTAGTAATTCGTAATGCGTACTGCGTAATGGGTGAGGGGTAACGGGTAACGGGTAACGGGTAACGGGTAACGGGTGATGGGTGATACTCGCCTTCTCGCTGATTCGCTGACTCGCTGATTTTATTTGGAGGACACAATGGCTAAACTGTCTGAAGCACAAACAACCTGGCTCGAAGGCGTCTTCGGCGAGCGCTTCACCACCCGCCGGGTGGAGCGCAAGCTCTACAGCCACGATGTGGGCGAGATGCCGAGCATGATCAAGCCGCTCATCGGGACGCCGCTGGCCGATGGCGTGGTGCAGCCCGCTTCGGAGGCGGAGCTCATGGCGCTGGTGCAGTGGGCGGTGCAAGAGGGCATCCCCCTTACGCCGCGCGGCAAGGCGACTTCCGGCTACGGCGGCGTGCTGCCCGTGAAGGGCGGCATCGTGGTGGATTTCTTCCGCATGGATAAGGTGCTCGCGGTGGATGCCGAGGCGCAGACCGCCACGCTCGAAGCGGGCATTGTGTGGGAGAAGGCCGACCGCGAGCTCAAGAAGCACGGCCTCACGCTGCGCACCTATCCCAGCAGCTACCCCTCGGCGACGGCGGGCGGCTGGCTGGCGCAGGGCGGCGCGGGCTTCGGCGCGCTGGAGGCGGGCTGGTTCTGCGATAACGTCGTGAGCGCGCGTGTCATCCTGGGCGATGGCTCGTTGGGCCTCTTCGAGGGCGATGATCTCGACATGATCTACGAGGCCGAGGGCATCACCGGCTTCATCACGCAGCTCACCATCAAAGTCATGCCTGATCTGCCGCTGGAAATCATGTCCCTGGGCTGCGCCGAGGCGCACAGCCTGCAATACATGCTCGAAGGCTTCCTCTCCGCCGATATGCCGATCTGGTCCATGCACTTCATCAACCCGCAGATGGCGAAGATGAAGAACCAGGCCCCCTTGCAGACGCATCAGGGCCATGTTACCGAGCATCGCGTCACCCTGCCGGAGACGTATATCGTCACCATCGCCTTCCGCCAGCAGGACGCCGACCACGTCCGTTCCGCCATCGCCGCGCGGATGACCAGCCCGCAATGCGCGGCGGAGCTCCTCAGCGATGAGATCGCCCAGCACGAGTGGTCACAGCGCTTCCGCATTATGACGGTGAAGCGGCTCGGGCCGAGCCTGGTGCCCGCCGAGGTGGTGGTGCCGCTCGCCGGGCTGGGGGCGACGCTGTCTGAAATCGAGCAAAAAGTGGGGCAGCCGGTGGTGAAGGAAGGCGTGATGGTGCGTCACGGGCGCAACCCCAAAGGCGAGCCGGAAGTCGTCATCCTGGGCTTCATCCCCGCCGACCAGCGAAAATTCACCTATAACTTTGTCTTCCCGCTCTCGCTGACCATCGCCCGCATCGCCGAAAAGCACGGCGGGCGGCCCTACGCCACCGGGCTGTATTACACCAAGATGGCGGATAAAATCCTCGGCGCGGAACGGGCGCGCGTGCTCAAGGAATTCAAGCGCAAGGCCGACCCGGCGGGCATCCTCAACCCCGGCAAGGTGCTGGGCAACGCGCTCATCAGCAACGCGCTGATTGTCGCCAACGCCTTCGAGCCGCTGCTGCGCCCCTTCGGCAACGCGGTGATGAGCGACGTGGGCGAAAAGCTACCCGACAAGCCCGTGCGCGGCATCCCCGCCGATGTGGCCTGGTACGCCTATGCCTGTTCGCAGTGCGGCTACTGCGTGCAGGAGTGCGATCAGTATTACGGGCGCGGTTGGGAGAGCCAGAGTCCGCGCGGCAAGTGGTACTGGCTGCGCGAGTTCATGGAGGGCCGCGAGAAGTGGGATCAGTTCATGGTGGACACCATCCTGGTCTGCACGACTTGCGAGCTGTGCAACCTGCGCTGCTCGGCGAATCTGCCCATCGAGCCGTCATGGATGAAGCTGCGCGGGCAGCTGATCGAGGACGAGGGCCGCATGACCTTCCCGCCCTTCGAGATGATGGCTGCCGCGCTCACCGATCAGGGTAATATCTGGGCGGGCTATCGCAAAGAGCGCGACGCCTGGTTCCCGGAGGATTTGAAAGAGAAGCACGGCGCGGGTAAGAAAGCGAAGGCCGTGTACTTCGCCGGGTGTACCGCGAGCTACGTCGAGCATGACATCGGCCAGGCCAGTGTGCGCCTGCTCGATGCAGCGGGCGTGGACTTCGGCTATGTGGGCAAGAAGGAGAATTGCTGCGGCACGCCGATGCTCGTGGCGGGCAAGTGGGAGGTTTTCGCCGAGACGATGAAGAAAAACATCGCCGCTGTGGAGGCGGCGGGCGCGGATACCGTCATCACCTCCTGTCCGGCGTGCAATATGATGTGGCGGCACGCCTATCCGGAGTGGGCGAAGAAACTGGGCATCGAATACAATATCACGGCGAAACATTACAGCGAAGTGATCGCGGAGCGGTTGGAGTCCGGTGAGTTCCAGTTCCCGGCGAACGACAACGCCCCCGTCACCGTTACCTGGCACGATTCCTGCCACATGGGGCGCGTGTCCCACGTTTACGAAGAGCCGCGGCAGCTGATCCAGGCCATCCCCAATGTGAACTTCGTCGAGATGGAGTACAATCGCGACGAGGCGCACTGTTGCGGCAGCGTGCTCACGCTCATCAAGGATCCACCCGTCGCCGTCGTGGTGGGCAAGCACCGGCTCGATGAAGCGGTCGAGGCGGGCGCGCAGAAAGTGCTGGCGGCCTGCCCCTGCTGCGAGTTCCAGTTCCGCGTGACGAAAGAAAAGAAACAGCTCGATCTTGAGATTGTAGACCTGGCCCGCTTCTGCTCGGAGCGACTGGGCTACACCGACTTCCCCGATCCGCACCCGGAGGTGCAGGCGCAGTGGGCCGTCTTCGAGGCGATGATCGCCCTGATGACGCCGCAGGGCTTCGCCGACCTGATGGGGACGATGTGGCCGGAGCTCATTGACGCGATGCCCTTCGGCATGGGCCAGATGATGCGGGCGATGGGCAAAGTCCCCGGCGCGTTGGGCGCGATGAAACCGCTGTTCCCGGTGCTCTTCCCCAAACTGCTGCCCATGATGATGCCGAAAGTGATGGACACCATGCTCGCGCGCGTGGCGGAGCAAATTCCCATGCCCGACACCATGGCCGAGCAGATGCCCAAGCTCATGCCCAAAGTGATGGACAACCTCATGCCGCACATGCTCGGCGACCTCGTGCCGCTGGTGGCGGATCCGATGATCGCGTACCTCAAGCAGGCGTGATGTGTGAAGTCGTGACCGGCCCGCGATTTTGTGTTACAATACAGGTATCAGATGTTGCGCTGAGAGACTGGTATGGATATTGAGCAAATCAAGGCCAAGGTACGTGCAGGAGAATTTTTAGTCAGCGCTCATGCTGATCAGGAAGCAGCAGATGAAAAATCGCTATTGCTGAGATGTATGAAGCGCTGTTGAAAGGCACAATACTTGAACAGTATGCCGACACTGGACGTGGTGAGAGTTGCTTAGTTCTAGGCTTTGTAAATGCTCGTCCAATTCACGTTGTGTGTGGATGGCGTCGTAATGCGGTTGTTGTAATTACGGTATATTTGCCCAAACCGCCAAAGTTTGCAGATCCCTGGACGCGAAAGAGGGATTGAGTAAGGAATTGTCAGGAGGTTGCTGATGGAGGAACGTTGTCATATCTGTGGGAGCACGGATTTTGAGAAGCGTCGGGTGGAATACATCTATCGCCGGAGTGGTAATTATCTGGTGGTGCGTGATGTTCCCTGCGAAGTTTGTCTGCATTGCGGCGAGCGTTACTATGATGGTGAGGTGCTTTTGGCTATCGAGGCGCGTTTTAATAGGCTTCTCAAAGGAGACGCTATACCTCAGGCAGAGTTGCGCGTGCCGGTCGAGGTTTTCGCTTGAGGGAATTGAGAGCCTGAAACGTATCCGTGGTAAACGATGACAGTACAACGGCCCCATTCATCTATGAAGCAGAAGGGGGCCGTTGTGGTATAACAGCCGAAATCGCTGCGACAGCCGGTATCCCCATTCGTGTATTCGTGTAAAATATTCGTGGACGGCACACGCAGAGTGGAGTGATTATGCACAATAGAGAGAAACCCGTTGAAAAAATCGTAGCCAGTTGTCCCTGGCGGGTTCTGCTATCCGTTCTCGTCTTCATCGGGGCGCTTTTCTGGCTCGTGCCCTATTTGCTGCGCCGTATCCATAATGGCGTGGTGGCGGGCCTGCTCATCCTGCTGTTGGTCCCCCTTGTCAGAGCGATTACCGAGCATCTGCTCAACGAAGCGCCCGCTGAAGCGTCACTGCAAGCCTTTGCGCGGACGTATCTCGTGACGCTGTACGCGCTCGTGTTCGAGCTGGCCTTGCTCGCTCTTGCCCTACCTGTCATCCTGATCCATCTGGCCTCGGTGTTGACGGGTATGATGCTGGTCGTGCTGTTGATTGGTGTGATTATCGCGGTGTTGCAGTTGTATTTGGGGGTGCAGATTGGCAGGCCGCTGACGCCCACCGACCTGCAAGAGACGCTGCGCTGGTTTGGCTATGCCCTCGTTGCTGAGGTGAGCTTTATCGCTGTGATCAAGCTCGCCAACCGCTATAAGCACACCTTTTTTGAGCACACTGCAAATTTCTTCAAGTGGATGGCGGGGCGCGAGGGGTAGGGTCAGGGCGCGGCTTCCAGTTGGGCGAGGTTGTGGGCGTGCAGTTCCAGCCTTCCATAGTGTTCCTCTGGGCGGGGCAGACACGCGCTCAAGGGGAGCGCGCCCCGCGATTCCCAGACCCGTCGCGTGTAGTAGAGCGCGTCATCGAGATACTGGACGATTTCCTCCGGTGAGGCGAGCGGCTGCCCGTGTGCGAAGAGCATCCCCCGCAAATCCAGTGACCGCAGCCACGTCAGGCTGGCGAGCAACTGCGGAAAATCCTCCACGCGGGGCAGGGTCTGGCGGCCCTGACGATCCCGCATCAGCAAATCACCCACATGCGCGATCTCGTCGTTGATCAGCGTCGTCAAACTGCATCGACTGTGTCCCGGCGTGTGATGAAAGCGCAGGGTGAAGTCGCCCCATTGGCGGCGCTCGCCGTTGACCAGCAGGCGGGTGGGCTGCGGGAAGTGTCCTTCTGGCCGGCGCTGTTGGTAGAGCGCGCGGTTGTGCCTGTAGTGCGGGCTGGCCCACAGCTCGCAATCGGGAAAGGCCGCCGTCCCCTTGAAATGATCGGGATGATAGTGCGAGAGCACGATGACCGCCGGGTGCAACAGCGCCGCCCTCAACTGCTCGCGGAGCTGTGCCGCCTGTAACTGATAGGCGACATCAATCAGCAGTACCCGCGCGCCGTTCCGCAACGCGGTGATGTGAAAATCCAGCGCGTCGGGGTTTGCCGCGTCACGGGGCGGAAAGACGTGTTGCATCAAGTTGTTGTTCTCCATAGACACCTCGCTTACTCGTTAGTGTACCAGCAAATCGTTGATTTGTCAGCCGCCTTCGATTTCTAGCCAGGGGGGATTTGCGCCCCAGACGATTTCGCCATAAAATAGAGGTAACTAGACCCATTAGCCCACCCGTTTTCGATGTTGTGCGCCCAAGCAGGCTCAAGAGGATAAAGAGCAATAAAATGACCGGGATGCAATCGTGCAATTACTATTTTCGGGACTTCCTTGAGCGTTTTCCTTCGCCTACGGTCATTCTCGATCTGGCTGGGCCTATTGAGTATCTCAACCCCGAATTTAGCGCGTGTTTTGGTTATCTATTGGAGGACATCCCCACCTATCACGAGTGGTTCAGGCAGGCCCACCCTGACCCTGTTTACCGAGAGCGGGTGCTCGAGGTCTGGAACACGCTTATCGAAAGTCCCGACGGTTGGCCCCCCCAACAATTTGAGATCTGTGGCAAGGATGGGACGATCCATCACCTCAGCGCACAGATCGTCAACATTGAGCAGAACAAGCGGGTGGTGGTCTTTGATGATATTACAGAGCAGCTGCAAACTGCTCAGGAGCGCGAGCAGTTGCTCGATGATTTGCAGCGGCGCACCACGCAATTGCTCACCGCCGCCGAGGTCGCCCGCTCTACTGGAACTATCCTCAATACCGAAGAGCTGATGCGCCAGACCGTCACGCTGATCCGCGAGCGCTTCGATTTCTACTATGTGGGCATCTTTCTCGTTGATGTGGATGGCGAGTACGCTATCTTGCGGGCGGGAACCGGCGAGGCGGGCCGCCAGATGCTCGCCGCACGCCATCGGCTGGCCGTGGGCGGTGAGTCCATGATCGGTTGGAGTGTTGCGCAGGCGCAGCCCCGCATCGCGCTGGATGTTGGTCTCGAAGCGGTGCGCTTCAACAATCCTTACCTGCCGGAGACGCGCTCCGAGATGGCGATTCCGCTCATTATCCACGGGCAGGCTATCGGCGCGCTGACCGTGCAGAGTACGCGGGAGGCGGCCTTTTCCGAAGAGGATATTGTGGTGATCGAGACAGTCGCCGACCAGGTCGCCATCGCGATCCAGAATGCACGGCTTTACGAGGCGGCCCAGTACGAGATTGCCGAACGCGCGCGGGCCGAACGCGACCGCGAGTTGCTGCTCGCCAAATTGGAGAGCCGCACGGCGCAACTCCAGACTGCCGCCGAGGTCTCCAAGGCGGCCATCACCCATCTCAATCCCGAAGCCTTGCTTCAAGAGACCGTCGAGCTGATCCGCGAGCGGTTCGGCTTCTACTACGTGGGTATCTTTTTAGTGGATGATGCGGGCGAATATGCGGTGCTTCACGCGGGGACGGGCGAGGCCGGGCGGAAGATGTTGGCGCTGGGGCATCGGTTGGCGGTGGGCGGCGAGTCTATGATTGGCTGGAGCATCGCGCACACGCAGGCGCGCATCGCGCTGGACGTTGGCGTCGAGGCGGTGCGCTTCGAGAATCCTGATCTGCCGCAGACCCGCTCCGAGATGGCGCTGCCGCTTATCACGCGCGGACGCGCCATCGGCGCGTTGACCGTGCAGAGCGAGCGCGGCAACGCCTTCACCGAGGGAGATGTCGCCGTGTTGCAGGTCATGGCGGATCAGCTTGCCACCGCTATCGAAAACGCGCGGCTCTACGCGGCGGCCCAACACGAGATCGCCCGCCGCATCCAGGTTGAGGAGGAGATCCGCCGCCTCAACGAGGAGCTGGAGCAGCGCGTGCGCGAGCGCACGGCGCAGCTCGAAGCGACCAATAAGGAGCTCGAGGCCTTCTCCTGTTCTGTTTCACACGACCTGCGCGGGCCGTTGCGCGCGATAGACGGCTTCAGTCTGGCCCTGCTCGAGGATTATGAGGAAGAAATTGACAGCCTGGGGCAGGATTACCTGCGCCGTATCCGCGCCGCGAGCCAGCGGATGGGACAGCTCATCAGCGATCTGTTGCAGCTCTCACGGCTGACTCGTGGCGAGATGCACGTGGAGGAGTTTGACATGAGCGCCCAGGTCGCCGAAATCCTGGAGCAGCTCCGGGAGCGCGACCCCGATCGTGTGGTGGAGACGCACATCATCCCCGATGTGGTGGTCAGGGGCGATGCTCGGCTGATGCGTGCGGCGCTGGAGAATCTGCTGAGCAACGCCTGGAAGTTCACCAGCAAGACTGACAATGCGCGTATCGAATTCGGCCAGCTTGCGGAGAGCGATCCGCCGACCTATTTCATTCGCGATAACGGGGCCGGCTTCGATATGCGCTATGCCGATAAGCTCTTCGGCGCTTTCCAACGACTGCACCAAGCCACCGAGTTCGAAGGCACCGGCATCGGGTTGGCAACCGTGCAGCGCATCATCAATCGCCACGGGGGAAAGATCTGGGCCGAGAGCGCCATTGGTGAAGGCGCGACGTTCTACTTTACGCTATAAGAAAGGATGCTGTCATGGGAGAAGGGATCATTCTGCTAGTTGAAGATAATCCAGATGACGAACTTTTGACTTTGCGGGCGCTCAAGAAGAGCAAAATCGCCAATGAGGTTATCGTCACCCGCGATGGCGTGGAGGCCCTCGACTATTTCTTCCGTCGGGGGGCGTATGCCGACCGCGACCCTGAGGCGCTGCCGGAGTTGGTCTTGCTCGATCTCAAATTGCCCAAAATGGATGGGCTTGAGGTTCTCAAGCAGCTGCGCGCCAATGAGGAGACCAAACTGTTGCCCGTCGTCATGCTGACTTCCTCGGATGAGGAGCGTGACATCGTGGAAAGCTACAATCTGGGGGCCAATAGCTACATCTGCAAGCCGGTGGATTTTCACCAGTTCACCAAGGCTGTCAGCCAGTTGGGCCTATATTGGTTGGTGCTCAACACCAGCCCCTATCGCCGCCAGTGTTCCGGGGGCTTATAGCTGACTTCTCGCTGATGAGAGTGAGGGCATAATGGGCATTCCGCTTCGCGTACTCATGGTTGAGGATTCCGAAGATGACGCATTGCTCGTGCTGCGTGCGCTGCGCCGTGGGGGATACGATGTCAGCTATGAGCGTGTGGACAATCGGGAGGCGCTAAAGGTCAAGCTGCAACAGCCGGATTGGGACATTGTCATCACTGACTACGCCATGCCGGGCTTTAGCGGCATGGGCGCTCTCGAAATCGTCAACGAGATGCGACCGGGGCTTCCTATTATCATCGTCTCCGGCACGATTGGCGAGGAAGTTGCGGTGCAGGCGATGAAGTCCGGCGCCTACGATTACGTGATGAAGGACAAGCTCGCCCGCCTCGTTCCTGCTGTGCATCGGGAGCTGGAGGAGGCCCGCGTGCGCCAGGCGCGCCAGCGGGCTGAAGAGGATCTGCGTAAGCTCTCCCGCGCCGTGGAGCAAAGCCCCATTGCGGTGATGATTACCGATACCGACGGGGTGCTCGAATATGTCAACCCGCGTTTTACCCAGCTCAGCGGTTACACCTCCGCAGAGGTGATCGGGCAGACGCCCAAGTTTCTGCAATCGGGGTTCACCAGTCCAGCCGAGTATGCTCGCCTGTGGGAGACGATTGCTGCCGGCCAAGAGTGGGGTGGGGAGTTCCTCAACCGCAAGAAAAACGGTGAGCATTACTGGGTCTCCGCTTCTATTTCGCCGATCTTCAATGCGCGACATCAGATTACGCACTATCTCGCCATTGAGGAGGACATCACCGCGCGCAAAGCCGCCGAAGAAGAGCAGGCGCAACTGCTGGAACGCGGGCAACGGCAACACACCACTATTGTGCGGTTGGTGACGCATCCGGCGCTGGCTGCGGGGCAATTTGAGGCCGCGCTGACGGCCATCGCCGCCGCCGCCGCTGAGACATTGGGCGTTGACCGGGTGAACATCTGGCAACTCTCGCCTGATGGCAGCGAAATCCAGTGCCGCGAAAGTTACCATCGCTTCATGGGGCCGCACGTCAAAGGGTATGTCCTCAAAACCGCCAGCCATCGGCAATACTTCAGCGCGTTGCAGACCGGGCGCATTATTGATGCGGCTGACGTGACCACCGATCCGCGCACCAGGGCGCTGGCCGTTGCTTGGTGGCAGCCGCAAGGCGTCCATGCTGTGATCGAGGTGCCGATCCACGCGCAGGGGCAGGTGCTGGGCGTCGTCTGTCACGAATACATGCACGGCCCGCGTCACTGGCACGCCGACGAAGTCTCTTTTGCCACGCAGATCGCCGATCTGGTGGCGCAGGCCTATCTCAACGCCGACCTGCGCCGTCGCGCTCAGGAGCTCAGCGCGATCACGCGCGTCAGCCGCGAGATCACCTCCGTCCCCGACCTGCAGGCCGTCTTCCATTCCATTGCGCGACACGCCGCCGAACTTTCGCGCACCGATGCCAGCGGCGTCTTTGCCTTCCGTGAAAATGGGCAACTCTACATCGCTGCTGGTTATGGCGTCAGCGACGCTTTCATGAAGGCGATAGACAAACTCGATATTGCGCCAGGGCAGGGCGCTATTGGCAAGGCGGCTGAAGCGCGTGTTCCGGTACAGATTTCTGATATTGAAATTGATGCCCATTACGAATTTCGTCGGTTGGCGGAGCTGGAGCGGATCCGCGCGATTCTGGCCGTGCCGATGTTGCGCGAGGACGATGTGATCGGCGGTATTGTGTTGTGGCATCATCAGCCACGCTACTTTGCGCCCCAGGAAGTTACCTTCATTCAGGCGTTGGCGCAACAATGTATCAACGCCGTGGAGAACGCCCGCCTCTTCGAGGCTGAGGCCCGCCGCCGCCGCGAGGCCGAGACATTGAGCGCGGTCACGCAGGCGCTCAGCACTTCGCTCGATCTGCATCGCGTGTTGGAGCTCATCCTCAGCCAGCTGCAACAAGTGGTTCCCTATGATAGCGCCTCGGTGCAGCAGCTAAAAGGCAATTGGCTGGAAGTCGTCGGTGGGCGAGGGTTCCCCAACATCGAAGAGCTGTTGGGCGTGAGATTTGCCTTGGATAGCCCGATCCATCCTAATGTGAAGATCATCCGTACCCGCGAGCCTTACATCCTGGAAGATGCGCCGCAGCACTACGCTGCCTTCAACGAGCCGCCACACGCGGATGCGCACATCCGCGCGTGGATGGGGGTCCCGCTGATCTTTGGCGATCGCATCATCGGCATGATCGCGCTGGATAAGAAGGAGCCGGGCTTCTACACCTCCGAACATGCCCGGCTGGCGGGGGCTTTTGCGGCGCAGGCTGCGATTGCACTGGAGAACGCTCGCATCTTTGCGCAAGAGGAGCAGCGCGCGCAGGAGCTTGCGCGGGCGTTGGAACAACAAAAGGAGCTCGACCGACTCAAGGATCAGTTCATCCAAAATGTCTCGCACGAGCTCCGCACCCCGATTGCGATTGCGCGAGGCTATGCGGAGTGGTTGGAACTGGGGGAATTGGGGCCGCTCCAACCAGAGCAAGAGGAGCCGATTACGATCATTGCCCGGCGGATGCGGATGCTCTCATCGTTGGTGGACGATATCAACGCGATTTTGGAGGTGGAGACACAAGAGCCTCGGTGCGAGCCGGTGCATTTCGACGAGTTGGCGCACGCGCTGCTCAGCGACTTCCGCGCCGCCGCGAACCGCGCCGGGTTGACGTTGGAGGAGGAGATCGCTCCTGAGCTACCGCCGATTATGGGTGATGTTACACACTTCAGGCGGTTGCTCGATAACTTGCTGGGCAATGCGCTCAAATTCACCGCCGAGGGTGGGGAGATCAGCCTGCGACTATACCAGCAGGAGGATTGGCTCGTCTTGCAGGTGACAGACACGGGTATCGGTATTCCTGAGGATAAGCTCGCGCGCATCTTCGACCGCTTTTATCAAGTGGATGGCAGCATGAGCCGGCGCTATGGTGGGACGGGCCTGGGATTGGCGCTGGTCAAGGGGATCGTCAACGCGCACCAGGGGGTGATTGATGTCAAAAGTAAGCTGGGGGCGGGGAGCACCTTTACAGTGAAGTTGCCGCTCGCCGGGCCTGCTTCCGAATGAAGCAAAAAGCGCCAGCATTGCTGGCGCTTTTTGAGTGGATTAAGTTATCGGCTTTAGGCTACCGTAACGTTAACGGCTTGCAAGCCTCTCGGGCCTTGCTCAACGGCGAATTCAACCTGCTGGCCTTCATCCAATGTTTTGAAGCCCTCAGACTGAATGGCGGAGTAATGCACGAATACATCATCGCGGCCTTCACGCTCGATAAAGCCGTAGCCCTTAGAGGCATTGAACCACTTCACAGTACCTTTTTCACGAACAGTCACAATTTTCCTTCCTTTACAAAATGCTAATATCTTAGGCAACTGCACTTCGCTGTTACCTAAAAAGCCTGAACTCGTGAAAGTCCAGGCTTTTGTCTTACTAAAACAAACTTGGAACCTTACCGATCAACAAAGGTGATTATAACAGGCTCGCTGAAATTGTCAACCCGCTATTGGCGCACTGCATTCCCACCGCTACAGCCCCCAAAAGCCGAAGATGAGCCAGGCCACGCCCAGCGCCAGCAGGGTGTTGAAGACGGTCGCGGCCATGTACACGGCTAGCGGCTTCCAGCCCATGCCCTGCAAATCGCGCACCGAGAGCTCCATGCCGATGGTGATAAAGGCAAGGGCGAAGGCCCACTTCGAGAGAGTGCCCAGCGCCTTGAGCGCGTCGGCGCTGAACACGCCGAACGAGGTCAATATCGAGAGCAGCACGAAGCCCAACACGAACTTGGGGAAGCGTTGCCAGATCACCGCTGCGCTGGGTTTCTCGCCGGGTTTGCGCTCCACTTTGGTGACGAAGTACACGGCCAGGAGAAAGGCCGCGACGCCGATGAAGACATTCTGCGCCATCTTCACCACAGCGGCGACCGCTTGTGCATCCGGCCCATACATCGTGCCCGCGCCGACCACCGCTGCTGTAGTATCAATATTGCCGCCGAACCAGCCTCCGGCCACGGCGGGCGACAGTCCCAACAGATCCGCGATCCATGGCATGAGCACCATCATAGGCAACGCCGTGATGATGACCAGCGCCGTCACGTAGGTGACTTCTTCCTTCTTGGCGAGCACCGCGCCCGCTGCAGCAATCGCCGCAGAGACGCCACAGACGGAGACTGCGGTCGCCATCACCGCTTTGAGCGTGGCGGGCAATTGGAATTTTCCCGCCAGCCACCAGGTGAAGAAGAAGACCGAGGAGACCATGATGACCGCTTGCAGCAGGCCGCCCAGCCCCTTGCTCATAATGTCGCCCA
Source organism: Anaerolineae bacterium (assembly GCA_034435555.1). Classification (GTDB taxonomy): domain Bacteria; phylum Chloroflexota; class Anaerolineae; order B4-G1; family SLSP01; genus DAOTXC01. Next base: position 1,110 of record DAOTXC010000136.1, on the reverse strand, counting down.
GGCTGATGCGCGCGCCCAGCAGGACGAGGCCGATTTTGAGAAAGAGCTCGGTTCTCACGCCCGGTTTGACGTAGGCGTAAGTTTTGGTGCGGTGCAATATCCAGTTCGCCAGCAGGCCCACCGCTGCCGCAGTGAGCGGATATTCCCACGGGTTTTTGTCCACGTTGCGCGCCCTGAACCAGGCCGCGATGCCGGCATCCAGCTCCGCCACGAGGATCATCAGCAAAAACAGCAGCCCCAATCCGGTCAACACCTGCCAAAGCGGCGTTGTAGTCGTTGGCTGAGGTATGGGCGTTTCTTCTGTGTTCATGGTTAGCCTTCTCTATTACTGCAGCAATCCGAACAACGGCCAGGGAACTCTCACGATCACGCCGATGCCGACCAGCGCCGCCAGCGCGAGTCCGATGAGCAGGGCCAGCCAATCTTCGTTCTGTACGATTTGTGCCAACAACTTCGTCTTTTGTGTCATCATGCGCCTCCTATGGTTTGACTTCTGCTTCAAACGTGCTATTATCCGGGCCGATGGGCGGTTAGCTCAGACGGCTAGAGCACCTCCTTTACACGGAGGGGGTCACAGGTTCAAGTCCTGTACCGCCCATGTACCTGGCGGCCTTCCCGGGCCGCTCACCGGCACTCTAACGCGGCCCGGCGAAAGTTGGGCCGCGTGTGTTTTAGGGAACGGGCAGGAGGATGAACCCATGGCTACCAATTTTACCACATACTTGCCTTTAAACGAAGCCGCAGAACGCTATGACATACCCCAGGAGACCTTGCACACCGCTCTTGAGGAAGGCACACTGTGTGGGGCGCAGCTGCCGGATGGAGAATTGCTCGTAGCAATTGAGGATGTGCAAGTATTGGCTGAGCAACTAGAGCCGGTAGCTATGGCTCCACTGAAAAAACCACAATGGACACAAAGTACACTAAGAATTTTAAGGCTTCAATTAACAAAATTGCTATTTCTACAGCGAGTTTTACGATATTCTTAACCTTAACTTTAGATTCCTTAGTGTCCTTTGTGGTTAGAAGCCTTTTTTCAGAAGAGTCTATAATGCGCCTCCCATGCGTGAAACGTGAAACGTGATGCGTGACCAGAAAATTCTTCACGTT
>DAOTXC010000135.1:0-5286 GCA_034435555.1 Anaerolineae bacterium | reverse complement strand
GGGACGAGCAGCTGGACGTCGAAGCCCCGGCGCGCCAGCGCGCCAGCGAGCTCCCAGTAGCGGATGCCCGGCCCGGCCATCTTCGCGCCGATGGCGTCGTTGGTGATGAGGGCGACGGTCGGCAGCGCGCTCATCGCAGCCACGCCTCGAGCGCCGTCAGCCAATGCTCTGCCGCGCGCACAACGATGCGCTCGGCGTAGAGATAGCGCGTGGCCTGGGTTGCCAGGCGCTCCCGCAGGGGTGCGTCGCCGATCAGGGTCTCCAGCGCTTCCTCCCACGCCTCCGGGGTGTTCTCGACCAACCAGCCGGTCTCGCCGTGGCGCACCGTCCCGGCGTAGGCCGGCGTGCGGCTGAAAATCCCCGCCGCGCCAATCGCGCTGTAATCGAGGAACTTGATATCGGACTTGCACGCATTGAAGCGGGTGTCGCACAGCGGCGAGAGGGCGATGTCCCAATCTATCATCCGCGAGAACCAGGGCATAAAGCGCGTGTAGGCCACCTGGGGTGGATGGAGCACGCGCACCGGCAGCGCCGCCAGCAGCTCGCGGGTCTGGGCGTGCGCCGCCACACCGAGCAACTCGAAGGCGACCGCGTCGCCGTGACGCTGCGCAATTGCCCGCAACGCGGGCAGGATTAGCAGCAGATCATCATCGTGGGTGAAAGTGCCCATGTAGCCGATGACGACGCCAGGGCGCGAACGCCGCCGCACGGCGCGCAGCACCGCGGCCCAGCGCCGGGCTATCTGCTGCCTCCAGGAGTGTGCGGGAGCGGCCCCGCGCCTGACCAGCAGGCGCTCATCGAGCATGTTGGGGACCACGGTGATGTGGGCATTGTGCGCGCGCAACGCATCTCGCAGCGGCTCTGTGGTGACGATAATCCCATCCGACTCCGTCAGGAAAAATTCGAGCGCCTGGAGCTGGTCGGGCGTGGGTCGCCAGTCTTTGCGTTCCTGCGCCAACAGGAGGAAGTTGTCGTCCAGGGCGTGGAGTAGGCGCGCACCCGCGCGGGACGCTTGCTCACGGAGCTGCTGCGCCAGCGCGAGCGAGATATCCGGTCGCCAGAGCCGATCCACGATGACCGCGTCCACCGGCGCGCCATCGCAGGTTGGGCCGGAGGTCACATCCAGTTGGCCCTGGAAGACCGGGTGCGTCAGCGGGCGCAGCAGGCGGATCGAGGCGCTGCCGAAGGGCAGGCCATCGGTTCCGTGTTCGTAGAGGAGATGCAGGCGCAAAGGCGACATGGCGCGCTCAGCCGAAGAGCGTCTGGAGGATATCGAAGGCGGAGCGTTCGGGGAAGAGTTGGGCCACGTCGTGGATGGCGGCGCGTTGCAGCTGGCCGCGCAGCGCGTCGTCCTCGATCAGCCGTTGGAGCGCCTGCCAGCAGGCTGCGCGCGAGGTGGTATCCACCACAAGGCTGTTCTCCTCGTGGCGCGCAAAGGTCGTCGCGCCGCCGTACTCCGGCACGATGACCGCCGTGCCGCAGGCCATCGCCTCCAATGCCGTCAGCCCCATCGCCTGATGCGAGGAGAAGTCCACAAAGACATCCACCTCGTTGAAGAGGCGTGCAACCTGCTTCTGGGTGAGGATGCCGGTCAGCGTCCAGGGGAAGTCGTGGGGCAAGACGCCGAAGGCGGCATCCTCGAGCTCCACGCCAAAGAGGACGATCTCCACCCGCTGGCGATACTGGCGTGCCGCCTGCCGCAAGAGCTCCATCGTGAGCACCGGCTCGCGGTAGGGCGTGCTGGGGCGGATCATGGCGGCGATGCGCAGCGGGCGCTCAGGCCACGCGCCCTCCTGAGGCGGGCGGGGGCGGAAGAGGTCAATGTTCACGCTGGCCCCGACCAACGCCGGCTCCGCGCCGGTGTGCTCGCGTACCTCGTCGCGTGTCCAGACCGTCTTGGTGAAGAGCTTGAGATCGGGGAGCAGGGTGTAGGAATTGAGCGCCCGCTGGTACTTGGGATTGTCAGGCGCATAGAAATATGGCTCGAAATCTTGGATGTAATAACCAAGAAGCGGCGGGGAGGTCAAGTCTTGCAATGATGCCAGGCGCTCCACACTGAAGTAGACGCTGGCAATCACCGCCTCAAAATCCCGCGCCACGGTGGGTAAATCCTCCCACGCGCCGTAGACCACCGGCAACGGCAGCCGGGGGTAGGCGCGCTCGAAGCTCTCGCGGAAGCCCGCCATGTTGAAGAGCTGTGCGTCCACACCCATTTCCCGCATCGCCAGCGCCTCGTCAATGATGACGTTGGCCCCGCCGCCGGGTTCGGTGATGGGCAGGACGAAGAGGAGCCGCCGGCCCGCAAAGCGCGCGCGCCCGATTTCGAGGAGCGCACGCCGGGCCAGGAACGCCTTGCTGCGGGCGCGGATCCCCTCCAGCACGCGGCTACGCCGACAGAAGGCAATGCCCTGGGTGATGCGATGGGGGCCATGCTTTTCGTGCAGGGCCGTGGCGGCGCGCTGGACAAGCTGCTGGCGGCGCTCGTTGGAATAGCTGCGGGATTGCGCGTGGTAGATGTAGACATCGTCGGCGAGCGCGGCTTCCCAACCGGCCTGCCTGGTGCGCAGGACGTAATCGTCCTCCTCGCCGTAGCCCGCGCCGAAGCTCGCCTCATCGAAATGGCCGATCTCATCCATAAGAGCGCGCTTGATGAGCAGGCAGAAGCCGTTGAGCAGCGGCATCTTGGGGTAGAGGCGCGCCGAGTAGCGGGCGACCAGCGCGCCCATCTCGTCAATCGTCACGCCCTCCGGTAAAAGGTTGAGCGCCCAATCGCCATCGGCCTCGATCTCCGGGATGGATTGCCAGGAGGCGGTGTTGGAGAGCGGCCCGACGATCCCGATACGTGGGTCGGATTCGGCGCAGGCGACCATGCGATCCAGCCAGCCCTCGGTCACGATGGTATCGCTGTTGAGCAGCACGACGTACTCCGCTGTGGCCTCGCGCATCCCCTGGTTGGCGGCGAGCGTGTAGCCACGGGCCTCCTCGTTGCGGAGCAGGATCGCGCCGTAATGTTGGGCGAAGTCGAAGAGGTAGTCGCGGGTCTCCGCCCCGCTGCCGTCATCCACGAGGATGAGCGTGTAGGGTTGGTTCGTGTGCTTGAAGACCGAGTGCAGGCAACTCTGCACATCGTTCAGCGCATTGTGGACGCAGACCACAATATCCACCGGGGCCGGATGTGGGCGCGCCGGGGGATGTGGGCGAATCTCTACGATCTGCCGGACTTGACCGGCGGGCGGGGCGAAGCGCAGGCGCAGCCCCCACCACGACTGGCGCGCTCGACGGGAGAAGTCCTCGGTGATGAGCGCCCACGCCTGGCGGAGCGCCTGCCCGTCCTTGCGCCGGAGGCCGCGCAACGTCGCCTCGATGGCCTGATCGCGCACGCTGTAGGGAGGGGCGATGGCGGCGCGCAGATTTTGCAGCTTGAGCATCACTGCCCAGCCGAAGCTCCCCTCCAGATGCGCCCAGCGCTTCTCCAGGTGGGTGACGCGGGTCTGCAATTCCTGGATCGTCTGCGCCTTTTCCGCCAACTCTCGGCGCTGCTCCATGTTGAGTGCGCGGTTGGCCTGGCTGTCCTGTTGCAGATGCCACAAGCGCCGCTCGTAGCCCGCGACGAGGCGGTGGATCGGCTCATCGCGCCGGCGGAAGCGCGCCGCCCACGGCGTGATGAAGCTTGCGTCGAAGTCCACGTCGCGGAAGAAGCCGTGGCGCGCGAAGAGCGCCGCCCAGTACTCCGGCGGCTGCACGTTGAAGTGGGTGATCTCCTTGTAATCCACTGGCGAGGAGGAGAAGAGGATGTCGTCGCTGTGCTGGCAGAGGTTGGCGATGGCGAGCTCCGACTGCTCACGCGGCATGTGCTCGACGACCTCGATGGTGACGATCAGGTCGTACTTTTGGGGGAAAGGTTCGACAATCGAGCCGATCCAGCAGAAGGGGCGCGTTTCGGGATGGACATTTTCAATGGCATAGTCAGAGATATCAATACCATAGGCTTCCACACCCTGGCGGCGCAGCGATTCGACGAGCAGGCCCACCGCGCAGCCGGCATCCAACACCGTGCCGGGGTTGATGTCGCTGCTGATGCGGTCGGCGATGGCGCCGAAGGCGCGCAACCAGTCCTCGGTGCGCCCGTAATCCTGGCCGCAGCCGTGTGCGTAGTAGTAGGCATCGAACATAACGGGATTGGTTTTTGTCATTTTGGATTCTAGGGCGTGCTCAGGTTTCGAGATGCCATGTGCCGTTTAGCGTGATCATCCCATATAGTTCCTGGCATGTGCCACGGTAGACTCGCAGCACGTAGAGGCGGTCGTGATAATCGTAGACCTCGGTATTGGTCTTGTTCACCGCTGAGGCGGAGATCTGGTAAGCACCTTCCAGGAGATTGAGATGGGGCACACGGTAACTGATCACCCCTTTGCCCTGCACTTGGGGGATGGTCAACCCGCCCACCTGGGTGTTGGGGCCGCACAGGTGCGCGCGGTTCTGGTGATGTACGGCCAACCCGAAGATCGGCCCTGCCACTGCTTCCGGCGCGTGGTAGTGCAGGCGAATTTCCAGCGGCTGGCCGGTCTCGAAGACCTCGCCCGGCTGCCCGTTGGGGCCGATCAATTCTACCTGGGTGATGCGGATGCGGCCTGTCCCCCAGCGTCCCGCCTCGTTGGTGGCGCGAAAGCGGTTCGCGCTCTTGGCAGTCTCTTTCTCGGCGACGTGGCTGACGTAGGCCATCACCACGTCCACCGGATCGCCCTGTGCGCGAATCTGCCCCTGCTCCAGCCAGATGGCCTTGTCACAGAGCGATTGGATGCTGCCCAGGTCGTGGGAGACCAGGATGATGGTCACGCCTTCGCGCCGCAGATCGGCGATGCGGTCGAGGCACTTGCTCTGGAAGGCAGCGTCGCCGACCGCCAGCGCCTCGTCAACCAGCAGAATCTCCGGCTCCATGTGAACGGCGACCGCGAAGCCCAACCGCACGTACATCCCGGAGGAGTAGTGCTTGACGGGTACGTCAATGAAGTCGCCGAGTTCGGAGAAGGCGATGATCTCTTCCAGTTGCGCATCAATCGCGCCACGGCTCAGCCCGAGTATGGAGCCGTTGAGGTAGATGTTCTCGCGTCCGGTAAGATCGGGGTGGAAGCCGGCGCCAAGCTCCAGCAGCGAACCGATGCGCCCGTTGATGTGCACATTACCGGAGGTGGGCGTGATGATGCGGGAGATCAGCTTGAGGATGGTGCTCTTGCCCACGCCGTTGGGGCCGATGAGGCCGAGCGTCTGCCCGGCGGGGATCTCGAA
>DAOTXC010000134.1:0-3525 GCA_034435555.1 Anaerolineae bacterium | reverse complement strand
AGCCGGATGGCCGCGTGCGCTTCCTCTACGTGGGCGGCCTGTCGTTTCAGAAGGGCATCCACACGCTCGCCGAAGCCTTCGCGGGGGTGCGCGGCGCGGGGGAGCTCTACATCGCCGGCGACGAGACCTTCGATCCGGCGTACATGCAGCGCGTGCGGCAGCTGGCGACGCCGCAGGTGCGTTTCTTGGGGCGGCTGGCGCGCCCGGAGGTCTGGGCCGCCCTGGTGGATGCGGATGTCGTCGTCGCGCCCTCGCTCTGGTACGAGACCTTCTCCTTTCTCGTTTCCGAGGGGTTCATCGCCGGCAAGCCCGTTCTGGCCTCGCGGCTTGGGCCGCTGGCGGATCGCGTGCGCGACGGGGTGGACGGTTTGCTGCTTCCACCTGGCGATGTGGTAGCCTGGCGCGCGGCCATGCAGCAGCTCGTGGATCAGCCGGACGAGCTGGCGCGGTTGCGGGCCAACATCGAACCACCCCTCTCGCTGGAGGCGCATGTCGCGCAGCTCGTGGCGCTCTACGCGCGCGTTGTTGACGGAAAGGGGCCTGCGTGATAGAATGGCGCTTGTAATAATGAAGCGTGTCGGCGAGAGCCTATAGCTAGAGACAACGATCGGCCTGCGCCGGTCGTTGTCTGTGATGGAGAGGGATTGAAACTGCACAAGGGATCGTGGAAGTGGCGCTGGTGCGTGCTAGGATGCGTCCTGTTGTTGCTCACCGCCTGCACCAGTTTTGTGGATCAGGAGCAGGCGGCGCGGGATCTGGCGCTCACCCTGGACGCCGAGCACGCGGTGGGGCAGACCTTCGCCGCTCAGCATGGCGGGCTGGAGGGCGTCGCTTTCTGGTTGGAGCCTTCCGCCGACCTGAGCGGTGAGCTGGTGTTGCATCTTCGCGTCTCGCCAGAGGCCACGGGGGATGTGGCGATGGCCACGCTCCCGGCGGCGCAGCTCGGTGGGCCGGGCTTCTACGAGTTCACCTTCGCGCCTCAGCAGGATGCCCACGGAACTTACTACTACGCCTGGCTCGAACTGCGCGGCGCAGGTTCGGTGCAGGTGAGCGCCGCTGACGGCGCGACCTATCTCCACGGCGCGGCCTACGTACAGCATCAGCCCCAGGATGCGCAGCTGACCTTTCGCCTGCTGTACACTTATCCGGGGATCGCCCTGGACTTGCTCGGCGCGGCGTGGCGCTGGGCGGGCTTGTTGTTGCTGGCTGGCTTGCTCTACATTGTGCCGGGATGGGCGCTGCTCGATTGGCTCTGGCGGGGCGAGCCGCTGCCGTGGCCCGTCAAGGCGGGGCTGGCGGCGGGGATCAGTCTGGCGCTCTACCCGCTGCTTCTGCTGTGGACCGACCTGATCGGGTTGCACCTAGGCGCACTGTACGCCTGGCTGCCGGTCGCAAGCGGCGTGGCGGCACTGCTGTGGTATCATCGCGCGTGGCGGCCCCGGCAGGGATGGGCGGCGCTGCGGGCCTGGGCGCGTTCGGAGACGTTTTGGCCTGATACAACTTTGCTCATTGTGCTGGCGTTGGTCTTTGCCGTGCGGCTGATCGTGCTCTCCGTACACGGGCTGGACGCCCCGATGTGGGGCGATTCGTATCATCACACGATGATCGCGCAACTGTTGGTGGATAACGGCGGGCTGTTCGACAGTTGGGAGCCTTACGCGCCCATGCAGTCGTTGACCTACCACTTTGGGTTCCACGCTGCTGTCGCTGCATTTGGTTGGGTCAGCGGACAACCACTGATGATGGTGGTATTGTGGGTGGGGCAGATATTGAACGGGCTTGCGGTTCTGGCGCTCTATCCGTTGGCATATAGAATCGGGAGAAGCCGATGGGCTGGCGCGCTGGCGGTGCTCCTGGCAGGGCTGCTCTCGCCGATGCCGATGTACTACGTGAATTGGGGGCGTTACACGCAACTGGCCGGGCAGATTATCCTGCCGGTGGCGATGTGGCTATCGTGGCGTGTCTTCGAGTCGCCACGACGGCGCTGGCCTGAGATCGGGCTTGTCTGGCTAACTCTGGGCGGATTGGCGCTGACACATTATCGGATATTGATTTTCTACGTACTTTTTGTGTCGCTTTGGCTGATCTTGTATGGAAGGATGTTCTGGCGCAAGGCGCTGTCTCGCGTGGCGGTTGTGGCAACAGGGGGGGCGCTACTCTTTCTGCCGTGGCTCATGCACATCGCGGGGGGGCAGATCGTCGCCAATTTTGGGCGGCAACTGGCGACCCCGGCAAGTCAGAGCCAGGCTTCCAGTTTTATCCAGGAGTACAATGCCATTGGGGAACTTTCGTTTTATCTTCCCATGACCAGTTGGGTCATCTTGGCGGCGGCTGTGGGGCTGGGGCTATGGCAACGCCGGAGAATGGTGTTGCTGTTGGCGGGGTGGTGGATTGCTCTCCTGCTGGTGGCAAACCCGGCCTGGTTGCAATTGCCCGGTAGTGGGGCGATCAATAACTTCGCGCTATTTATTGCGGTCTACATCTTCTGGGGGATTGTGGTCGGGGGCATCGCAGGGGAATATCTGGCGCGTTTGTGTCACTACAAAGGCGGGGGGCTATTTCTAGCGTTATTAGGAAACGTGATCGCTGTACTGGGGGTATTTACACGGATGCAGGACCTTCACCCCGATATTCATGCGATGATAACCCGTCCAGATGTGCGGGCCATGGCGTGGATAGAGGAAAACACAGCCGAAGACGCTTCTTTTCTGGTCAATTCCTTTTTTGCCTATGGGGATAGTGCGATTGTGGGCGCAGATGGCGGCTGGTGGCTGCCTTTTTTGACCGGGCGCGCCAGTACTGTACCGCCGTTGCTCTATGCCACGGAGCGAGAGCCTGAGCCGGGATATAGACAGGGGGTAAATTCTTTGGCCCGTCAGATTATGGAGCGGGGAGTTGATGATACTACGGTGCTAGCAATGCTGTACGAGCGAGGTATCACCCATGTCTATCTTGGACAAGGGCAAGGGAGAGTCGGATATAGCGGGGATTTTGTGTTGGCTCCTGCTGTGTTGCTGGAAAGTCCTTATTATGAGCTGCACTATCATCAGGATCGGGTGTGGATATTTGAGGTTGTAAGGTGAGGCTGTGCGTCTGATATTTGTCGGCCCGGTTTATCCCTATCGCGGCGGCATCGCCCACTACACGACGATGCTCTATCGCGCGCTCAGGGCGCGTGGCCACGAGGTGCTGTTGATCTCGTTCAAGCGACAGTATCCGCAATGGCTCTTCCCCGGCCAGAGCGACCGCGATCCCAGCGTCAGCGCGTTGCACGTTGATGAGGCGCGCTACTGGATTGACTCACTCAACCCCTTCACCTGGTGGCGTACCTTCGCCCGCATCCGTGAGTACGCGCCGGATGCGATAGTCTTGCAGTGGTGGACACCCTTCTGGGCGCCGGTCTGGTGGCTGTTGGGCCGCTTGATCCGCCGGCGATTGCGTCGGCCTCTGCTCTTTATCTGCCACAACGTGCTGCCCCATGAGGCCCACTGGTGGGATCGCGGGTTGGCGCGCGCCGTGCTGCGC
>DAOTXC010000133.1:0-12814 GCA_034435555.1 Anaerolineae bacterium | reverse complement strand
CCTCCACAATCCCCAGCCATTGCAGGATCGGCCCGATGATGGGCCATTCAGGAATCGGGGGCAGCGCCTGCGGCGCGGCGATGGCTGCCAGCGGGTTCAGCACAATCAACGCCAATAGGGTAACATGGGCAAAAGTATGCAAGATAGTCTCTCCTTTATCACGTAGTATTTTGGGTCAGAAATCTTCTTCGATGCCCCACCAGTACATATCGGCGAGTTTGCGGTGTTCCTGGTGGAGGCGGACGTAGCTCTCATAGCGGTGCTCGCCAATCTCTCCGGCCTCCAGCGCGGCGAGGACGGCGCAGTCCGGCTCGACGGTGTGGCTGCAATCGGAGAAGTTGCACTGCGGGACGTAGGGCGCGATGTCAGGGAAATAGGCGTCAATCTCCTCCGGTTCCAGATCGAAGAGCGCGAGGGCGCGGATGCCGGGCGTATCGGCCACCCAGCCGCCAACCGCGAGGGGGAAGAGTTCGGAGACGGTGGTGGTATGGCGCCCCTTGCCGGTGGCCTGACTGATGGTCTTGACCCGTTGCCCCAGCCCGGGTTCGAGCGCGTTGAGCAGGCTGGTCTTTCCAACGCCGGAGGGGCCGATAAGGGCGGAGATTTTGCCCTGGAGGTGATCGCGGAGGGCAGGGATATTCTGGCCGGTCTTGGCGCTGGTGTACAGCACCTTGTAGCCGATATGAATGTAGCTGTCAAAGCGTTGGCGGGCCTGCTCAGGGGTGATCAGATCAGCTTTGTTGGCGCAGATGAGGCTAGGGATGCCCTGACGCTCGGCGCCGACGAGCAGCCGATCCAGCATTTTGAGATGCGGCTCCGGGTCGGCGCAGGCCACGACAAAGACAACCTGGTCGGGGTTGGCGATGATGACCTGCTCTTTTTCGCGCAGGTAGCCCTGGCGATCCCAACGACGGGAGCCGCGCCCAGAGGCCAACGGCTTGAGGCGAGCCAACGCGCGGGTGCGCTCGGCGACATCCTCGATGACGTAGCTGCCATCGGGGAGCGCCTGCCAGGTGACGCGATCCCCGACCGCGACGATGGTGCTATCAAGCCGTTCTTTCTTCAACCGCCCACGGATTTTGGCGGTGACTTGGGTGTTATCCTCGGTGAGGATCGTGTAAAAGCCACTCAGCGCCTTAATGACCAGACCTTGTTGGATTGTTTCGTTCATGCACTCCTTTAGCGAGTCAGCGAGTCAGCAAATCTCAAAATTACCTTGTAAATGGTAATGGTAGAAACCTGTCACTGCTTTGAGTGTACCATCATCAGCGTTGGAAAGCAAGGTGTGGTAGAATGAGCTTGCGGCTTGTGGCTTGTGACTTGTAACTTTCTCGAGGAGGTGGAGATGTCGGTACAACAGCGCGGATTGGAAACGCGGGCGCAGATTTTGCAGGCGGCGGCGCTCTGTTTTGCGGAGCAGGGCTACGATGCGACGGGCGTGGCGGAGATCTGCCGCCGGGCCGGGGTAAGCAAGGGCGCGCTCTATCATCACTTCCCAACGAAGCAGGCGATCTTCCTGGAAATCCTGAATGACTGGTTGGCGCAACTGGACGCGCAGATAGAGGCGGTCTGCACGGCTGCGGATTCGGCGCCAGAGGCGTTGTTGGGAATGGTGACGCTGTTGGAGACGGTCTTCTCGATCGCAAGCGGGCGGCTGCCCATGTTTCTGCAATTTTGGACCAAGGCCTCCCATGACCCGGTGATTTGGGGGGCGACCATCTCGCACTACCGACGCTACCAGGCGCGCTTCGCCGCGTTGATTGCGGGGGGGGTCGCCGAGGGTTCGCTGCGGCCCACGCCCCCAATGGAGACGGCGCAAGTGCTGGTTTCGATGGCGGTGGGCGTGCTGTTGCAGGGCGTGCTCGATCCGCAGGGCGCAGCGTGGGCGGAGGTGGCACGCTCAGGGATGATGCTCTTTTTGGAGGGGTTGCGTCCTCTGGATTCGGAATCGTAGCCAGCAATACAATGCGAGCGCCCCCACGTCCACGGACGTGGGGGCGTTGCTTTGTGCTGTCTATTCGCGTGCGACGAGCGGCAGGTAGAGGTAGTAGCGCAGTTCGTCGGGGACGAGCGCCGTGGTAGTAGCGGCAATGCTGGCGAAGACCTGCGGGTCGTTGGCGGAGGTGGCGATGAGGGTGACGGTGTCGGAGATGCCGTGGGTGGCGCTAAGCGGGATGACGACGGTGACAGTCAGCGGGAGGCTGCGCCCGACCCCCAGATCAGTCACAGCGGCGGGGCTGATGGTGGCGGTCCAGACGGCGGTGAGATCGAGCGTGAAGCTATCGGTGTAGCCGCCGGTGTTGGTGAGGGTGACAGCATAGGTGAGATGCTCACCCGGCGCGCCGGTCGCGGCGAGCGGTTCGATAGCGAGCGCCACGCCGGGCTGATAATCCGCCGTGGTGGTGAAGTGCGCCGTCTGCATGTCCCAATCGGCGATACCGGAGGTGACGGTGAGCACGGCGGTATCGCTGGCGAGGTGGGCCACAGTTATGGGAATCGTCACGGCGACGGCGATATGTTCCGCTTGACTCGGCCCCAGCTCCGGGACGAGATAACCATCGGGCAAATCAACGGGCCACTGGCTGGCAACATCGAGCGCGAAGGTATCGGTGTAATCGCCGGTGTTGGTCACGGTGAGGGTGTAGGTGACAGTTTGCTCAGGCGCGGCGATGGCCGTTTGCGCGGTGGGGGTGAGGGTGAAGCCGTGCGCCACCTGAAGCATCACGGCGTAAATCCCCGGCTCCACCACATCAATGACGACATTTTGCATCACAGGATCATGGCTCACAAGAGGCGCATCTATCCAGTTCGAATGCCCTTCGTGGATGAAGTAAGCCTGTAGTGGGTGCGCTGGATTCTCATGGTAATAGTGGAGGATCAGCTGCGGCGGGCTAGGGAAAGTAACGGTGTTGGTATTACGCGCCCGGATTTCCATCATGGGGCTGTTGAGCACTTGCCCCGGCGGCAGTGGGGCGGGGAAATCGCCGCGCTGATCCAGCATGATATAAGTGGGCGCCGGTTGGCTCATACCAGGGATCACCAGAGTTGCCAGATGTACGCCAGGGATAGCGCCGGTGTAAGCATAGGTAATGGTGAAGGGTGTGGGGTAGAAGAACATGGGGGGAACGTAGTAGCCTGCGGTCCCGCTGTAGGCGCTGCTGGCCTGAAGCGACGAACCGGAGACCTCCGCCTTGGAATAACTGAGGTGCAAGCGCACAATTCCCGAGGAACCGACAGCGGCATCAATGGCAGCCTGGGCTACCCGGTATTGATCCGCAAAGCTCAGTGAGGCAATCCACTGCCCGATGGCATCATCGCCTTTGAAGCCGGCCTTCTTGGCGGCGCCGCGCAGCGCGGCCAGCGCAGCCCGTTGTTGTCTTGCATTGCCGCCACTGGTGCGCCAAGTAACTGAGGCGCGGACCTTGCCTTGGTGCCCCTGGGTACTGCCGACGCCGGGGACGTTGCCCGCAGATTCAGTGACGGAAGTAGCAGGGCCTTCACCATCTGGGTCGTTGGAGCTGTAGCAGCTGTTAAGATTCATTTTGATATTGGCACCGGGACGCTGCGGGAGCCGATATGGCCCTGGCCCATCGTAGCCAAAACCAGTGCCATCGCCGCCCCCTTCGGTATCAAACCCATCGTAGGTCTGGCCGTTATCGAGCTGGATGCCACCCCCGTTAAGGCGGGTCTTACCATCTTCTCCCACATAGAAAGCTCCGTGTTTGATGATGTGCAGCTCACCGTTGGCGGCGACGGCCTGCCAGGCCTGGCTGGTCGTCGCGCCGTTGCTCACATCGTAGGCGGCCTGGGTGCGATCCTTGTTGGTGTAGCCGATAATCTTGTCGTCGCCGTCGCGGATCACGTGGCCCAAGACATTGCCGGCATCGTCGACGATGTCATCACCCTGGACACGGCCGGGTTTGCCATTGGCGTCGAGCAGGCCAAGGCTCTGCCAGATGAAGCCCTGCGCGTTGTTGTTGAAGGTGTCCGTTGTGCCATTGTAGACGAAAACGGTGTTGTACTGGGGATCGGCAAGGATGTTGGGGGGCGGGGGCTGGCTCAGCGCACGCGGGGCGGCGCTCAGCAAGCTGCCGATGAGAAGAAGCAGCGCGGCAGTCGCAATACTCACAGAGAACAGGCGAACAGTGTTGCGGTTCATGGTATGCTCCTTTCGTGTGTTGCGTCATTGCGCTGGTGTGCCGTTGCCGGGGATCACAAGTCCGAGGGCACGATATGCCTTTAGTATAGGCGATTTTGAGGACAATTTCAAGCGTGAAAAGAAGAAATGGGGCAGGATGAGAGCGGATCGTTACTGGGGGCGACCGAAGTTGGCAATGAAGTAATAGGAGCCACGGTCGTTGGAAACGATGGCGATGCCGATCTCCGTGAGCCATTCACTCAGGATCGTGCGGCGATGCCAGTCGTTGGGGGGAACCTCGTCCATCCACCAGCCAACGGCGGCGGCGGGATCGCGGCTGGAGACGAAGCACTCAGCCCAGCCAGCGGCGGGATAGCCCACGCGGAGAATGCGCTCCCGTATCGAGGAACCATCCGATCCGGTGTGACTGCAATAGCCGCGCTGTTGGCAATCGGCGGCGTGGAGCTGGGCGCTGTAGGCGAGCGTGGCGTTGTAGGTGTAGGGCGGCAGTCCATGCGCGGCACGCTCAGCGTTGACGAGATCGAAGGTCAGCTGCACCCACGCGGTCAGTTCCTCACCGGGGGGTGGGGGCGGCGCGGGCTGCGGCGTGGCGGTGGGAAGCGGCGGTTCTTCGGTAGGGGAAGCTTCCGGCGGATCGGTGGACGTGGGCGGCGCGGCAGTAGGGGCAGGCGGCGCGGTGGGCAAGACCGGCTCTGTCTGGGCGCGCGCCTCGGACGGCCCGGTCAACGGGATGACGAGCGATTGCCCCACACCGATCCAGTCGGCGTCGCTCAGGCCATTAACCGTCCGCAGGGTGGCAAGTCCTATCTGATAGCGCTGCGCGATGGCGCTCAACGTCTCGCCGGCGGCGACGCTATGCACCACCCAGAAGGGCGAGGCGTTGGGCCAATCGCTGGCCGGCGGGATGGCGAGCGTCTGCCCGGCCCGAATCCCCGTCTCCGCACCCAACCCATTCGCCAGCTGGATCGCGGCCATGGGGACGCTGTATTGGATCGCCAGCGCCAGCAGCGTATCGCCGGGCGCGACGGTATGCTCGGTGTAAGTGGGATCGGATGTTGACGCTGACGGGGCGGTCGCGTCGGGCAACACAGCGCTTGATGTCGCCTCCACAGGGAGCGCCGCAGGCGTCGGGGTAGATGTCACCAGCGGTGCAAGGGTCGCGGTGGCGGTGGGCGGCTCCATGAGGGTTGGGGAGATAGGCGCGCAGGCCGCCAGCAAACTGAGCCACAGCACCCCGCCCCAGAGCCTGCGCGCGGTCATGGGGCAGCGGTGAGGATTTCGACGCCGTCTGTGGTCACGCGAAGGGTGTGTTCCCATTGAGCGGAGAGGGCGCCGTCGGCGGTGAGGGCGGTCCAACCGTCATCGAGCATCTTGATATGAAAAGTACCTGCGTTGATCATCGGCTCCACGGTGAAGGTCATATTGGGCAACAGCGCCATGCCGGTCCCAGGCTGCCCGTAATGGGGCACGTTGGGCGGCTCGTGGAAGTCCACGCCAGTGCCGTGTCCCACAAAGTGCCGCACCACCGAGTACCCATGGCTTTCGGCGTGCTGCTGGATGGCGTGGCCGATATCGCCCAAATGGTTGCCGGGGCGGACCTGCTCGATGCCCAAATAGAGGCACTCGCGGGTCACTTCGACCAGCCGCCGCGCCTCAGGGGCCACCTCGCCGATGAGGAACATGCGGCTGGCGTCGCCGTAGTACCCCTCCAGGATGCAGGTGACATCCACATTGAGGATATCGCCCTCTTGGAGGACGCGCGGGCCGGGGATGCCGTGGCAGATCACCTCGTTGATGGAGGTGCAGACGCTTTTGGGGTAGCCGCGATAGTTGAGCGGCGCAGGGATCGCGCCGTGGGCCACCGTGTACTCATGCACCCAGGTGTTGATCTGTTCAGTGGTGATGCCCGGCTCGATGCGCGGGGTGAGCATATCGAGAATCTCGCGGGTCAGCTGGCAGCTGCGGCGGATGCCGGCGAGCTGCGCCTCTGTTTTGATGATCACGCCAGGCGGAACGCGGGGCGCATGACGTTGCTGCTCCCGATCATGCTTGAGATGGCACTGCTTGTACTTCTTGCCGCTTCCGCACCAGCAGGGATCATTACGTGATAGATTGGACAAATTAGCACCTCATCTTGGTAAAGTCCAGGGCAGTATAAGCTGTTTACGCAAAGCGTCAAGTTGCCGAAGCGCACGCGGGTGACTGACGCCAATAGCACGCTCACCCCCACCTTCACCCTGGGGAAGTCGGTGGTATAATAGGCCCTATGAAACGACGTATCATTCAAATTACACTTGCTGTTCTCATCGCCGGGGGCGGATTGGCGCTCGCGCTGCGCGGCCTCGATTTCGCTGCTGTCACCGAGGCCCTGCGGCAGGCGCGCCGGGGCTGGCTGCTGGTCACGCTCGTCCTGCTGTGGTTCGTCCTCATCGCGCGTGCGGCGCGCTGGCGCTTGCTTCTGGGCTGCCACGTGAGCCTGGGCGATGCCTTCGGGCTGACCAACATCGGCTACCTCGTCAATAACCTGCTGCCCATGCGCCTGGGCGACGCGGCCAAGGCCGTCGCCGCCGGGCTACGCAGCGACGGCAATCTCTCGCCGCTGGCCGCCCTCTCCACCGTCGTCGTCGAACGGGTGCTCGATCTGCTCACGATTGTGCTGCTGATGATCGCCACGCTGCCCTTCATTGTCGCCGGCAGCCTCGATAATTATCGTACCGGCGGCCTCCTCAGCGGCGTGGTGGCGCTGGGGCTGTGCATCGCCCTCGTCCTGGCCGCCCGTTACCCTGAGTTTTGGGAGAAGCTGGCGGGCCGGGTTTTCGTCTTCCTGCACCTCCCCGCCGCCGACCGCTGGCAGGCCCGCGTCGGCGAATTGCTCGAAGGACTCGCGCCGCTGCGCTCGCTGCGGGGCGGGGTGCAACTGGCCGGCTGGTCGCTGGTGCTGTGGGGCCTGGTCGTGATCGGCTTCCAGACGCTCCTCTACGCCTTCCTGCCCGCCCCGCCTGCGCTGGCCGGGGCCGTCATCACCTGGGCGGCGGCACTCGGCATGATGTTCCCCGCACCGGGCGGCATCGGCCCCTACCACGCCGCCGTCATCCAGGCACTCACCCGCGTCTTCGATGTCCCGCTGGCCCAGGCCCAAGCCTACGCCTTCGTTGCCCACGCGCTCAGCTACCTCTTGGGCGTGATTTTGGGCGCGGCGGCCCTGCTGCGCTGGGGGCTTTCCTTCCGCCAGGTCGTCCGCCAGGCGCAGACGCTCGAAGCCGCCGAAGTAGAATCCGGCCGGTGAAGGGGGCCGCAATGCACTATCTCATCACCGGCGGCGCCGGCTTCATCGGCGCGAACTACGCCCATCGGCTCCTCAGCCGGGGCGAGCGCGTCACCCTCTATGATAACCTCTCGCGGCGCGGCGCGGGGACGAACCTCGCCTGGCTGCGGGAGACCTTCGGGGCGGAGGCGCTCAGCTTCGTGCATGGCGACGTGCGCGATGCGGCGCTGCTCACCGCCACGGTCGGCGCGGGCTGCGATGTGCTCGTTCACCTCGCCTCCCAGGTCGCCGTCACCACCTCGGTGGCACAGCCCCGCCTGGACTTTGAGACAAACGCGCTCGGCACGCTGAACGTCCTTGAGGCGGCCCGCCTGACCGGGCAGCAGCCGCTCATCCTCTACGCTTCCACGAACAAGGTCTACGGCAGCATGGAAACGCTCGCCGTCGAGGAGCAAGCCACCCGCTACGCTTACCGCGACCACCCCCACGGCATCCCCGAAAGCTATCCGCTCGACTTCCACTCGCCCTACGGCTGCTCCAAAGGCGCGGGCGACCAGTACGTGCGCGATTACGCCCGCATCTACAGCCTGCCGACCGTCGTCTTCCGGCAGAGCTGCATCTATGGGCCGCGCCAGTTCGGCGTCGAAGATCAGGGCTGGATCGCCTGGTTCATCATCGCCGCGCTGCTGGCGCGCCCCATCACCATCTACGGCGATGGCAAGCAGGTGCGCGATGTGCTGTACATTGAAGATCTGCTCGACGCCTACGATGCAGCCGTGGCGCGGCGGGAGCGCGTCGCGGGCCAGATCTACAACATCGGCGGCGGCCCGGCGCACCAGCTCGCCATCTGGCGCGAGTTCGGCCCGCTGCTGGAGGGCGCCCTGGGTCGCCCCATCCCGGTCGCCTGGGAGGCATGGCGGCCCGGCGACCAGCGCATCTACGTCTCCGACATCCGCAAGGCCGCGCGCGAGCTGGATTGGCAGCCCCACGTAGACGTGGCAGAGGGGATTGAGCGGTTGTATCGCTGGGTTGTGGAAAATCGGGAATTGTTCGTACTACGGAATGCGTAACACGGAGTTGCTATGCGAGTTTTGATCGTCTTGACTTACTACCGCCCGCACACCAGCGGGTTGACCATCTACGCGGAGCGGCTGGCACGCGGGCTGACCGAGGCCGGGCACGAGGTCACGGTGCTGACCTCGCGCTACGAGCGCCGCCTGCCCCGCGAGGAGTTCCGCGATGGCGTGCGCATCGTGCGCGCGCCGGTGCTCTTCCGCCTCAGCAAGGGCGTCATCATGCCGACCTTTGGGCTGCTCGCCTGGCGCTGGGTGCGTTGGGCCGATGTCCTCAGCCTGCACCTGCCCCAATTCGACGCTGCGGGGGTGGCGCTGCGGGGGCGGCTGCTCAAGAAGCCCACGGTGCTCACCTACCACTGCGATTTGCAGCTCCCGCCAGGGCCGCTCAACTGGCTTGCCAATCAGACCATCCACCTGATGAACAATCTGGCAGGGCGCTTTAGCCACCGCATCGTGGCCTACACGGAGGATTTCGCAGCGCACTCGGCCTATTTGCAGCGCTTCGCCGAAAAGTGCATTGTCATTCCGCCGCCGGTGACGCTCCCCGACGCAGGCGACTCCGGCGTGGCGGCCTTTGCCAGGATGCACAACCCCCAAGGCCGCCGTCCCATCATCGGCATGGCAGCGCGGCTCGCCTCCGAGAAGGGGGTGGAGGTGCTGTTGCAGGCCCTCCCGCGCGTGCTGGAACGCTACCCAGAGGCGCGCGTCCTTTTCGCCGGCCAGTATCGGGGCGTGCTGGCCGAGGAGGACTACGCCCGCCGGCTCGATCCGCTCATCCGCCGCTACGAGCAGGCCGGGCAGTGGAAGTTCCTGGATGTGCTGAACCCGCTGCAAATGGCGGCCTTCTACCCCAACCTCGATCTGCTCGTCGTGCCGAGCCTCAACTCTACGGAGTCGTTCGGGCTGGTGCAGGTAGAGGCGATGTTCCACGGCGTCCCCTGCGTCGCCAGCGATCTGCCGGGCGTGCGCCAGCCAGTGTTGCAGACCGGCATGGGCGAGATCGCCCCCATCGGCGATGCGGAGGGACTGGCCCAGGCGATGCTCAAGGTGCTGGATAACCCGGCGGCCTACGTCCGCCCCAGGGAGGAGATTGCGGGGCGGTTCTCGGTCGCGCAGACCGCCGAACAGTACGAGGCGCTCTTCACGGCGCTGTTGGATGAATTGCGACATTAATAGTGGCGCTGCTGAAAAAACCAAGTATCTCACGCAAAGGCGCAAAGCCGCCAAGAAATTTTAATAAAAACCTTTGCGACTTGGCGGCTTAGCGTGAGGTTTCTGCTTTTTTCAGTCGAGCCAATCATAAACATCCTGAGATTTATGGTATCAGGAGGACACCGTGCAACCTTACACACAAACGCTATACTTTGAGGATTTGACGCCGGGCGCGACCCTGGAGACGCACGCGCGCACCATCACCGAGGCCGACATCGTGGCCTTTGCCGCGCTCTCCGGCGATTACAACCCGCTCCACACCGACGCCGTCTACGCCGCGCAGACCCCCTTCGGCGAGCGAATCGCCCACGGGCTGCTGGTGCTCTCGATTGCGAGCGGGCTGGCGAACCGCCTGGGCTTTCTGGAGGGCAGCGTCGAGGCGTTCACCGGCCTCGATTGGAAATATCGCGCGCCGGTCAAGATCGGCGACACCGTCCGCGTGCGCATCGCCGTGCAGAAGAAGCGCGCCGTCACCCAGAGCGGCGGCGGCTTCGTCACCTGCACGGTGCAGATTTTGAACCAGCATGACGCAATCGTGCAGAAAGGCACATGGACGATTCTGGTGCAGGGGCGGCCCGTCTCCGACCCCGCTGAATAGCAAAAGGAGCCTGACATGGCGACTGAAGACCGCAAGCCACCCGTACCGACAGAAGAATCGCCGCCGAAGACCCCGCCGGAGGAGGCCGAACGCACGCGCATCATCACCCCGCCGCCGCTCCCGGCAGATTCCGACACGCCGACGCGCGCCATCCCGCGCGTGCAGCAGCCCCAGAGTTGGGATGCGATGACCGTCCCTATGGCCCGGCAGACGCCGCCCCCAGCGGCCCCGCCCGCCAAGCCCAAACGCAAGCGCCGCCCCATCGCCTGGACCTCGCTCTTCTTCGGCCTGGCCGCGACGGTCGTGGGCCTCTTCTTCGTGGCGCTGCTGGCCTCGATGATCGGCTACATCTATATCGCCTCGGAGCTGCCGCCCGTGGAGAAGCTGCGCAGCCGCCAGCTCACCTTCGCCAGCAGCCGGATCTACGACCGCGATGGCCGGCTGCTCTACGAGATGATTGATCCGACCGGCGGGCGGCGTACCTATGTTCACTACGGCGACATCTCCCCCTACGTCATCCAGGCGACCATCGCCACGGAGGATCGCAACTTCTTCCAGCACCCCGGCTTCGATCCCATCGCCATCGCGCGCGCCATCTACTACGCGCTGCAAGAACAGGAGGTCGTCTCCGGCGCGAGCACCATCACCCAGCAGGTGGCTCGCAACCTGCTCCTCGAGCCTGAGGAGCGCGTGGAGCAGACCGTCAGCCGCAAGATCCGCGAGATCGTGCTGGCAGCGGAAATCACCCGCCGCTACAGCCGGGAGGAGATCCTGGAGATCTACCTGAACAATATCAACTACGGCAACCTGGCCTACGGCATTGACGCCGCCGCGCGCACCTACTTCGGCGCCACCGCCGATAATTTGACGCTGGCGCAGGCCTCTTTCCTCGCCGGGATTCCGCAGCTTCCCGCCACCTACGATCCTTTCGGCGGCGGGCGGGAGGCCGCACTCACCCGGCACGAGAATGTCCTACGGCTGATGGTCGAGGATGGGCACATCACCGCAGCGCAGGCCCAGGCCGCGACCGAGGAGATGCGCGCCCACGAGTTCAGACCGATCTTCACCGACCGCATCCCTGCCGCGCACTTCGTCGTCTACGTGCGGCAGTGGGTCGAGGAGAATCTGGGGCCGGAGCTGCTCTATCAGGGCAACGGCCTGCGCATCCATACCACATTGGATCAGCAAATGCAGGCCATCGGCGAAGAGGAGGTCGCCAACGGCGTCGCGCGGCTGGCCGAGCGCAATGTCAGCAACGGGTCGCTCGTCGCCATCGAACCGGCCACCGGCTACATCCTGGCGATGGTGGGCAGCGTGGACTTCTACAATAACGAGATCGGCGGCCAGGTCAACGTGAATCTGCGCTGCCGCCAACCGGGATCGGCCATCAAGCCGCTCACCTACCTCGGCGCCTTCGAGCAAGGCTGGACGCCCGCCACCATCCTGTGGGACCTCCCCGTCACCTACACCGACACCGCCGGCAATATCTACGAACCGCTCAACTACGACCGGCAGTTCCGGGGGCCGGTCTCGCTGCGCAGCGCGCTGGCGAATTCGCTCAACGTGCCCGCAGTCAAGACACTAGAATTCATCGGTGTCAATGAGCTGTTGGACATCAGCGCGCGGCTGGGGGCCACCTCCATCGTCTCGCCGCAGCTGGAGTGCCCGGAATATCCCCTCACGAGCCGCCCGCTCTACGGTCTGGCGCTGACGCTCGGCGGCGGCGAGATGAAGCCGCTGGAGCTCACCGCCGCCTACGCGACCTTCGCCAATGGCGGCGAGGCCTTCGCGCCGACCCCCATCCTCTGGATCGAGGATAGCGAGGGGCGCATTCTGGTGGACAACCGCGTCCGCACCGGCGAGCAGGTCATCTCGCCGCAGGATGCTTACCTCATCACCGACATCCTTTCCGATACGGAGGCGCGCTGCCTCGTCTTCAGCTGCTCCAACATCCTGGAGCTGCCGGATCGCCCTGTCGCTGTCAAGACCGGCACGACGAACGATTTTCGGGACGCCTGGACGGTGGGCTACACGCCCGACCTCGCCGTGGGTGTGTGGGTCGGCAACAACGACAACACGCCGATGTCTCAGGTCCCCGGCGGCGCAGGAGCAGCCCCCATCTGGCGCGCCTTCATGGAGCGGGCGCTGGCCAACACCCCGCCTCACCCCTTCCCGCGTCCGCCCGGCATCGTGGAGCGGGACATCTGCGCCCGCTCAGGCTCGCTGCTCAGCGCCGCGCCACACTGTCCGAGCGAGGCCCGCGCGCGGGAGCTCTTCTCATCCAGCGCGCCCGAGCTGCCGCCCGATTGGGTGCAGACCGTGCTCATTGACCAGCCGAGCGGGCTGCGCGCGAACGAGGCCTGTCCCTACAACAATGAGGCGCGTCTCATGGTCGTGCTGGACAACGTGACCGATCCCGCCGGGCAGAACTGGCTCCGCAACTGGGCCGCCCAACAGCAGCTGCCCATCGCGCCGACGGAATACTGCGCCGCTGCGGATGCCCC
>DAOTXC010000132.1:0-2432 GCA_034435555.1 Anaerolineae bacterium | reverse complement strand
GCGCAATGTCAATCCGAATCCATCACTGAACCCTGGGCCGGGAGCACCATTGGAAACAACAATCGTTACTCCAAAAAGTACGGCGCGCTCTTCACCACCTTCCCCGAAGCCAGCCTCTCCCTGGATGTGACCAGCGAGGTCACGCCCACCTACTTGACGCAGGCCGGGGAGGTGACGTACACCGTGCGCTTCACCAACGTCTTCACCCAACCGGTGGAGCTCAACGCCATCACCGTGACGCTCGATTCCGGGCTGAGCTTCGCCAGCTACGCCCCCACAAGCGACGTGGACGCGAGCAACTCCAGCCTCTCCCCCACCACCGGCGCGACCGACACACTGCGCTGGCGCGGGATTCCGGGGGTTTCTTACACCGTGCCTGCGGCGACCGGGCCGGAGGCGCCGGGCGTGTTGGAATTGGTGCTGCGGATCAATGTCCCGCCCATCAAGGGGACCTATACACAACAAGGTAAGGGACGTGTGGGCAAGCTGAGCCTCGGCCCCGCCAACGCGAGCGTCATCATGAACCAGCCCACGGCGGTGGATTTGGCCGCCTTCGACGCCGCCCCGCACGCCGACGGCATCCGCGTCACCTGGGAGACCGCAGCCGAGCTCGACCACCTCGGCTTCAACCTCTACCGCAGCGCCTCGCCCTCCGGCCCGTGGACGCGGCTCAACGCCGATCTCATCCTGCCAAAGGTCCCCGGCAGCGTCTTCGGCGGCCTCTACGAGTGGTTCGATACGGATGTGACGCCCGGCGGGACCACTTACTACCGCCTCGAGGATATTGACATCTACGGCGTGCGCACCTTTCACGGGCCAACCTGGGCCACGTCCGGCGCGCCACTGCGCTACACCCTCTTCTTGCCGCTAATCTCTCAGCCCTGAGCGCCCACCAGCTCCCGATGTCCCGGCGGGCGCTCCAGGTAGCGTTGGCGCACCTCGCCGGCGAATTGCCCGGCCCGCTCCTGGAGCAGAGCGCGCCCCTGCGCTAGAACCGCTTCCGCCCGCGCATCCCCCGAGGCCAGCAGCGCCTCGTAATAGACCCAGTAGCACCAGCCGGGATGACAAGCGCCCACCAGCGCGGGATCGGCGGCGAATTGCGCCCCCAGCGTTGCGACGAGCTGCGCGCGATCCGGGGCCGCCTCTGCCGCCGCGACCTGCAACAGACAGACAAGCGCCTCCGCGCGCGCGCCGGGCATGATGGCCCGTGACGCCGCCTCCGCACAGGCGCGTTGCGCGGCGCTCCACTCCCGCTGGGCCAGGTGCGCCATCCCCAGACAACAATGGCCCCAGCCCACCAGCGGCCCATCGCTCAGCGCCTGGAGGATCGCCAGCGCCTCTGTCGCCCGGACGACTGCCGGGCCGCGCTGCCCCCGGCGCAGCGCCAGCTGCGAAAGCCAGCCCAACACGCGCCCTTCCCATCGCCGATCTCCGAGCGTGCGCGCCAGCGTGAGCGCGCTCTGCAACTGCCGCCCGGCCTCCGGCCAGTTCCCCAGGCGCAGGGCCAGACAGCCCTGCCAGCCCATCACCAGCGCGGCCCCGGACACGTTGTGCTGGGCCTCGAAATCCTGGGCCAGCTCTTTCAACACCGCCTGCGCATCCACGAAGCGCCCCAGGCCGAGCAACAAGGCTGTGAGCGCGTTCAAGACCCGCTGCACCGCACCGGCTTCGGCCATATCCCGAAAATAGCGTAAGCCCTGCCAATAGCGCTCCACCGCCTCGCTGTATTGCCCCTGCCCGGCGGCGATCTCGCCGAAGAGCTCCAACGCGGCGGCCTGCCCGCGCCGCTCGCCCAGCAGCTGGTAGTGCTGCCAGGCCGCTTCGGCGCGCAGCGTGGCTTCGCCGTAGTTCCCCGCCTGCGCCGCCATCCGCCCCAGCAAGAGCGATCCCTTCGCCAGCACGCAGAGCGTCTCCGTTGGCGCGGCCAATGCCAGCGCCTCCTCCAAATAGTCGCGGGCCACGGCGCGCTCCTCCCGATACCAGAGCGCCCGCCCGCCCTGCAAGTAGGCCCGCGCGCGCACCTGCGCATCGGAGACGCGCGCTATGACCTGCTCAGCCAGCGCCAACGCCTCGGCATGTTGCTCCTGCAGGTTGAGGAAGTGCGCCTGGGCCGCCACCAACGCCCCCCACAGCGCCAGCGCCTCGGCGGAAGGGGGATCTTCGCATTGCGATCGCACGCGCCAGGCAGCGATGGCGAAGCGCTGGGCCGCTTCCTCGAAGGCGCCGCGCACCTCCCACAGGTTGACGATGCCGGGCAGAGCCAGCGCGAGCAAGGGGTGCGCCCCCTGCTCCGTCGCCCAATCCCAGGCCCGCTCGATGTTCCCCAGGTCTTGGAGCAGCGCCTGCAACACAGGGGCCGCCATCCCGCTGCAGATTGCGGCGGCGCGCTCGCCGACCAGCCGCAGATAGTAGTCGGCGTGGCGCGCGCGCCA
>DAOTXC010000131.1:0-16273 GCA_034435555.1 Anaerolineae bacterium | reverse complement strand
CCCACTTCGGGCTTCAGGCCGGTGAAGGCGCGATCCGCCCGCTCCGAGGAGAGCAGCCACAGCGCCAGTCCCGGCACACCCACCCGCTGCCGCGTCTCACGTCCGCGCACGGTCACGGTGATCTCTTGCGTGATCGAGACCGCAATCGTCGGCGCCATCAGGCACCGGCTGGTCTGTGAGATGACGCGATAGGGATAGCTCGGCGGCGGGGTCGGGAGCGGCGTGGGCAACGCGGTGGGGGTAGCCGTCGGGGTGGGGATGAAGATCGCGGGCGAGGGCGTCGGCTCCACAGCGGCGACGGCGGTCGCCGTGGGCGTGGACGTGCGCAACAAGACGCTCCCCTCGCCGGTGTAGATGCGCACGGCGGGCGTATCAACCCCATAGCCGGCGGCGAGCGTCGCAATCCGATGCAATACCGCCAACGGATAGCCCGCTGCCGCCGCCTCGTCCAGCGTCCGCGCCAGCCCCTGCCGCACCTCATCTTGAGATAGCCCTTGCAGCCGTAACTGAGTACGGGGCAGATTGTCCTGCACCCCGTGCGCCAGCGTCGTCATGCGGATCCAATCAGCGCGGTAGGGCGCGTACATCAGGGGCGGATAGGCATCCTGATACTGCACCGGGTCAATCTCCCAGGCGTAGAACAGCCCGGCGGCCAGCCCCAGCAGCAGACCAATAGCGAGCAACCACAGCTTCCCCTTCATGGCGCGAGGCCCTCCAGGTAGGCGCGCATGGCGGGTGTCTCGCTGCCCAACGCGCGCGCCAGATCAATCAACGGTACCAGGGCGCTCGCGGGCGGCGATTCTGCTGCCAATAGAGTCTCGATCAGCGTCAACAACGGCTCACGCGGCGCTTCGGGGGCGAGCAATTCCAGGCGCGCGGTCGCCCGTTCCAAATCCCGATCCAGTTGATAGGAAACGGCGGTGAGAACAAGGTACTCATCGCGGAAGTCGGGGCGCAGCTCCGCCGGAGAGGTGTCGTAGTACTGCACCGGCCAGAGGCCCCACCCCAGCAGCAGGCCCAGCCCCACGCCCACCAGCAGCCCAATCGCCAGCCAGACGAGACGCTTCATGCGAGCAGCTCCGTTGCGTAAGCGTAGAGCGCCGGCGCGCCGCCGGTGTGCCAGAAGAGCACGCGCGCCCCCGGCGCAAAGCGCCCCTGTCGCACCAGGTCTATCAAGCCGCCGAGCGCCCGCCCGGTGTAGACGGGATCAACGAGCAACCCCTCGGTTTGCGCGGCGAGCGCGATGGCCTCGCGCTCCACGGCGCTGACGCGCCCGTAGCCCGCGCCCAAGTAGGCGTCGCTCACGCTGAAATCCTCCGGCGCCAGCGTGATGGGCAAGGAGAGCAAATCCGCCGCCTCGTTCGCCAGCTGCGCCAGCCGCGCCCGGAAGTCGTCCGCACGCTCGGAGATGCTGATGCCCAGCACCTCGCCGGAGAAGCCGAGCGCCCGCGCGCCAAGCGCCAGCCCCGCCTGCGTCCCGCCGCTGCTGGAGGCGACGACGAGCGCGTCGAAGGTGAGGTCGAGCGCCTCAAGTTGGCCCGCCAGCTCCGCCAGCGCCAGCACGTAGCCGCAGACGCCCACCGCATTGCTGCCGCCGTAGGGCACGACGTAGGGCCGTCGCCCGGTCTGGCGCAGGGATTCGGCTTCCGCGTAGAGCGCCTTGAGGGGCGAACGCTCCCCGGCCCAGCGTACCTCCGCGCCGAAGAGCCGGTCGAGCAAGTGATTGCCCTGGGGGGGCTGCGCGTCGCCGGCGAGCACCAGCACGCAGGGCAGTCCCAATCGCGCCGCCACCGCTGCGGTCTGCCGCGCGTGGTTGGATTGGCAAGCGCCGGTCGTCATCAGCATATCGGCATCTTGGCGGAGCGCGTCCGCCGCCAGGAAGGTGAGCTTGCGCACCTTGTTGCCGCCGCCGCCCAGTCCGGTCAGGTCATCGCGCTTGATCCACAGCTCCGGCCCGCCCAGCGTCGCCGACAGGCGCGTCAATGGCAACAACGGCGTGGGAAAGACCCCCAACGGCAGGGGATCGAGCTGTTGCAGTCTTTTGAGTAACTCATCTCGGTTCATAGGGTCCTCCGTCATTGTAAATCGCCAGTCACAAGCCCCAAGTTACAGGCGAAGCACACGCCCAACTTTTATGATACCCCCGAATGCACGGAGGGCAACACCAGATTAACATGAATAGATAAAGCACGAGTACAATGCGTGAAATTAGTGGCAAAATATCAGTTGACTTGCCCCTGCAACCATGCTATAATTAAAAATATATTTGTATTAAAAATAGATCAAGAGAGGAACATCATTAAAGGAATCGCACTTGCCATACTCATCGCCCTGGCTATCCTGATCACCGCCTGCCAACCGGCAGCTGGGAGCACCGCCCCAGCGGAGACCGTCGCTCCCGTGACGACCGAGGCTCCTTCGAAAATAGCAGTCGTAGGACAGGTTGCCAACCTGTCCTACATTTTCGTGCTCGCATGGTGTGCGCAAGCACCGGTGTCTCCTGCCGAAACCGTCGCACCGGAGGCGACCGAGGCCCCCACAGATGAAACCGCGCCGGACACCAACGCGCCGTAGATCGCCGATGGCATCATCAGCCCAGGGGAATACACCCACGAAGCCGACATCCGTGGTTTCCGGCTGTGGTGGCGCAACGATGCCGACTACCTCTACCTGGCAATGGAGGGCGACACGACGGGCTGGATCTCCATCGGCATCGAGCCGAGCCGGGGGATGCAGGACGCCAACTATCTCTTCGGCTACGTCGAACAGGGGGAAGCGCTGCTCTGGGATGCCTTCGGAACCGCGCCTAGCGGGCGCAGCCATCCCCCCGATGAGGAGCTCGGCGGGACCAACGACATCGTGGCCTTCGCCGGTGTGGAAGTTGATGGCGTGACGCGCTTCGAGGTGCAGATTCCGCTCGACTCCGGCGATTCCTACGATACGCTGTTGCAGCCTGGCGAGAGCTATGCTATCATCGTAGCTATGGGGCCGACCGATGAGTATAACAGCTACCATACGATGGTAGGGCGAGGCACACTCACCCTAGACGCCGTTGACTAAGATGAAACGAGTGCGCACCTACGCAGCGATTACGCGCATCACCGCGCCCGTGCTCTTCGTGCTGATGTGGTTCATGCTGATGACCGGCCCGGCGCTCTTCAAAAGCCAGCTGGTAACGCAGCTCACGTTGGGCATCATTGATCCCGCCAACGCGGGCAAGCTGCATGGTGTCTGGCTCCCTGCCATCACCGGCGTGCTCTTCTACGTCCATGCCATTCTGGGTTTCCAGATGCTCATCTACCGCGTCAAATGGATCAAGCCGAAAGTGGTATGGGAGATCGCCGTCTTTGTGCTGGGTGCGCTCTTCATTGCGCAATTCTTGTGGCTGTTTTACGCATGAAATCTTATGCAATCACCTAATTTAAGGAGGATTTTCGATGGATGACTTGACGGATATTCTGGGCAAGGCGATGAAGTTGGAAGAAGAGGGCCGCGATTTTTACCTCAAAGCGGCGGATCTCACCGACGATTTAGAGACCAAAAAGATGTTCTACCAGTTGGCCGAGGACGAGCTGGATCACCTCGGCTACGTCCAGCGCCAGTACGCCGCCCTCAAATGTGACGAGGCCTGGTGTACCCTCCCCGAGATGGATAAGATCGAGCCGATTGACCTTGAAGCGCCCATCTTCCCCGCCGACCTGCAGCGGATAGAGTCGCTTTCCGACAATGCCACACTCGAAGACGCGCTGGTCTTCGCCCTCGCCGCCGAGAAGGAGAGCTTCGCGCTCTACCAACAGGGCGCTGGCAAAGCGCACAACGCCGAAGCCCGGCAGCTCTTCTTGCAGCTGGCCTCTGCGGAGATGACGCATTTCAACACACTGATGCAGCGTTACGAATCGGCCTACGGTTATCCCCGGCAATCTGAATAGAAACAACGTGGACACAGATTGCAGATTTGCACGAGGTTGAATTTGGAGGAGTGCGTGATGCGCAGCGCGCGCGTTACGCACTCCTTTCTCACCATCTGTGAAATCCGTGGCAATCTGTGAGCCATTTCCAGAGGAGGATGACCCCGCTGATGCCTGAACTGCCCGAAGTCGAAACTATCGTCCGCAAACTGCGCCCGCACCTGCGCGACCAGACGGTCGCCCACGCGGAGCTCCTCTGGTCCCGCACCGTGGACCGCCCCACCCCCGACGCCTTCCGCGCCGGCCTGACGGGCGCAACGGTCCGCGAGATCACGCGGCGCGGCAAGTACCTCATCTTCGCGCTCGATACCGGGCAGCACTGGCTCGTCCACCTGCGCATGACGGGCAAATTCCTCGTCCATCCGGCGGACGCTGCCGCCAACGAAGATCCGCACACTCGCGCCCGCTTCCGGCTTGCGGATGGCCTCCGGCTCGACTACAGCGACATGCGCAAGTTCGGGCGCTTCTATCTGGTGGACGATCCGCTTGAGGTCGTCGGACATCTCGGCCCGGAGCCGCTGGAGGCGGACTTCACCGCCGACTGGCTCAGCGAGGCGCTGCACGGACGGCGCGGCGAGATCAAGCGCCTGTTGCTGAACCAGGAGTTCATCGCCGGCCTGGGCAACATCTACGTGAGCGAGGCCCTCTGGCGCGCGGGCATCCATCCGCAGCGCATCGCGGGGACACTCTCCCTGGAGGAAGCGGCCCGCCTGCACAGCGCCATCGTCTTCGCCCTGCAACAGGGTATCGAAAACGGCGGCACCAGCCTGGGCGACCGCCAATACGTCTATCCCGATGGCGGCCTGGGCCAACAACAAGAAGTCCTCGCCGTCTACGAGCGCGCCGGCGAAGCCTGCCCGCGCTGCAGCTACGCCCTCGAACGCATCGTGCAGGCGCAGCGCAGCACCTACTTCTGCCCGGTGTGTCAGCAACTTACTGTGGGTGATGTGTGAATAGGTAATGAGTAACAAAAACGCTTTACCCCATCACCCCTTACCCATCACCCATTACTATCCTTAAAAGGAGGACCCTATGAAAACCTTAACCTTTCCCGTACACGGGATGACCTGTCAGATGTGCGTCAAGCACGTGACCAAGGCGCTACAAGGCATCGCCGGCGTGACCGAGGTCCAGGTTGACCTGGACGCAGCACAGGCGACCATGATCTACGATCCCGCACAAGCGGACACCGCAGCCTTCAAAGCCGCTGTCGCCGAGGCCGGTTACGAAGCCGAGCTCTGACGCCGACAGCAACACTCACACCCCGGCGGGCGCGCCCGCCGGGATTTTTTATCTCGCGCCCAATAACACTATGTTTTTCTAATAAATCCATACTATAATGTAGATACATCTATTAAAAATCGCCGCCGAGTTTTCTCGGCCCAAGCAAGAAGGGATACAACTATGAGCAATCAGGTAAATCTACGAGTAGAGGGCATGACCTGCGCTCCTGTGTGGCGCATGTGGACAAGGCGCTGCGCAATGTCTCCGGCGTCCGTGACGTGAACGTCAATCTGGCGACCGAGCAGGCCACGCTCACCTTCGATATGACGCCCCCCGACATCGAAACGCTGGTGCAGGCCGTGCGCGAGACGGGCTACGATGTGCCCACAGAGACGGTCAGCTTCAAAATCGGGGGGATGACCTGCGCGGCGTGCGTCGCGCACAACGAGCGGGCGCTCAAGAAGGTCCCCGGCGTCCTCGAGGCCAACGTCAATCTGGCGACCGAACAGGCCACGCTGACCTTCATCCCCGGCACGGCGACCCGCGACGACTTCCGCCGCGCCGTCACCGAGGCCGGCTACGAAGTCCTGGAAGAGCCGCCCATCGCCGCCGACGCAGAAACCGACCCCGCTGAGCGTAAAGTCGCCAAGGCGCGCGAGCGGATGCGCATCGCGTGGATCTTTACCGCCATCATCATGCTCTGGATGATCCCGGAGATGTTCTTCGGCGTGATGTGGCCCAACCATCTGATCTTCAACCTGGGAATGATTGTGCTGGCGCTGCCCGTGCTCTTCTGGGTGGGCCGCAAGACCTACACCAGCGGCATCCGCGCCGCGCTGCACGGCTACGCCAACATGGATACCCTCATCACTCTGGGTACGGGCGCCTCGCTGCTCACCGGGCCGCTCTCCTTCTTTGCGCCGGTGGCGAACTATGCGGGCGTCTCGGCGATGATCATGGCCTTCCACCTCACCGGGCGCTACATCGAAGAGAGCGCCAAGGGCCGCGCCTCGCAGGCGATCCGCAAGCTGCTCGAGTTGGGCGCGAAGACCGCGCACATCCTCCGCGATGGCGAGGAGGTCGAAGTGCCCATCGCCCAGGTGCGCGTCGGCGACGTGATGGTCGTCCGCCCCGGCGAGAAGATCCCCACCGATGGCGAGGTCGTCGTGGGCGAAAGCGCCGTGGATGAATCCATGGCAACCGGCGAATCGCTGCCCGTCACCAAGCGCGTCGGCGATGAGGTCATCGGCGCGACGATGAACCAGGAGGGGCTGCTCAAAATCAAGGCCACGCGCGTGGGCAAAGATACCTTCCTGGCCCAGGTCATCCAGCTGGTGGAACAGGCGCAGGGCACGAAAGTCCCCATCCAGGCGCTGGCCGACAAGATCACCGCCGTCTTCGTCCCCATCATCATCACCATCGCCGTGCTGACCTTCTTCTCGCGCCTGCTCTTCCCGGAGGCGCTGCGCGAGCTCACGGCGCTGGGGAGCTTCCTCCCGTGGGTCAACGCCAACCTGACAGCCCTCACCCTCGCCGTCGTCTCGATGGTCTCCGTCTTTGTGATTGCCTGCCCGTGCGCGTTGGGGCTGGCGACGCCCACCGCCCTGATGGTGGGCAGCGGCATGGGGGCCGAGCACGGCATCCTTATCCGCAGCGGCGAGGCCATCCAGACGCTCAAGGATGTGCGGGTGATCATCTTCGATAAGACGGGAACGATTACGAAGGGCAAGCCGGAGGTGACGGATATACACGTCAGCGCGCCTGTTCTGGGCGATAGCGAAGACGCCGTGCGCGAGCTGCTGCGCCTGGCCGCTTCCGTGGAGCAGGGCAGCGAGCACCCGCTGGGGCGGGCGATTGTGGCGCGGGCCGAGGCGGAGGGCCTCGCGCTGACGGAGCCGGAGGCATTCCTGGCAGTGCGCGGGCAGGGCGTGCAGGCCAGCATCGAGGGCAAGCCTGTGCTGGTGGGAACGCGCCGCTTGCTGGAAAACGCTGGGGTAGATTGGCAGCCGCTCGCCGCCGAGCTGACCCGCCTGGAAGATGAGGCGAAGACCGCGATGCTCATCGCAGTGGATGGGCAGCTGCTGGGCGTATTGGCCGTCGCCGACACGCTCAAGGATGACGCCGCCGACGCCATCGCTGCGCTGCACCGCCAGGGCCTCGAGACGGTCATGCTCACCGGCGACAACCGCCGCACCGCCCAGGCCATCGCCCGCGAGGTGGGCATCACGCACATCGTCGCGGAGGTGCTGCCCGATGGCAAGGTCGAGGCCGTGCGCGCGCTCCAGGCGCAACATGGCGCGGTCGCCTTCGTGGGCGACGGCATCAACGACGCGCCCGCGCTCGTCCAGGCCGACGTCGGCCTGGCGATTGGCACCGGCACCGACATCGCCATCGAGGCCAGCGACGTGACGCTCGTCCGTGGCGAGCTCACCAGCGTGCTCGAGGCGCTGAACCTGAGTCGGGCCACCTTCCGCAAAATCCGCCAGAACCTCTTCTGGGCCTTCTTCTACAACGTGGTCATGGTCCCGCTGGCGATAATCGGCTGGATGCACCCCGTGCTGGCCGAAATCGCCATGGCGACGAGCTCGATCACCGTCGTGACCAACGCGAACCTGCTGCGCCGGGTGGACATCCGCCCCGATTACGCCCGCAAGTGAGCCAGCCCCCGTTGGCTATGGCCCCGCGCCCCGACCCTGGTTGGGGCGCTTTGTCTTGGCGCATCTTTGTGGTAGAGTTGGATGAGAACCTATCCGATAGGGACTCAGTAGATCGAAAAATGCTCCAAGGGGATCGTCAGATCCCCGTTCCCGGTCTGGATCTAACGATCCAGACCGAGCAAAATTAGATCTGCTTAGACTCATTTTATCCAAATGGGGGGAGGAATCTATGCGCCGTCTTTTGGTATTGATAGTGCTGACCACGCTGCTGACAGGCTGTGCGGAGCTCAGACAGACTGCTCAAAGCACGCCGGAGCCGGTCAACTACGCGACGCCGACGCTCGCGATCAATTTTCCGGCAGAAACATCAACCGTGGCGCGGATGCAGACACGGGGCGAGATGGTCGTCGGCATCCGGTACGACCTCGAACCCCTATCCTATATCACGCCGGAGGGCGAGCTCGCCGGGCTGGAGATTGACCTGGCCCGCGATCTGGCGCGCCGCTGGCTGGGTGATCCCAACGCCGTGCAGTTCCGCCAGGTCCGCTCCGACACCTCCTTCCAACACATCCTCAGCGGCGAGGTGGATTTCGTCCTCGCCGGGGTGACGCGCACGCAGCAGGATGAAGCGCAGGTGGATTTCAGCCTGCCCTACTTCATAGATGGGCAAGCGCTCCTCACCTTCCCCGAAACCGGCATCCAAAGCCTGGCCGACCTTGAGGGGCGGCGGGTGGGTACGGTCAGCTGGACCCGCAGCCAGAGCACGCTTGCGGCGGCGACGCCCGTCTCGCCCACGTACCAGAGCTTCCCCAATTTCTTCGACGCGGTGGAGGCGCTCCGCACCCGCCAGGTCGAGGTCTACGCCGACGAGCGCCATCGCTTGCTGCGCGCGCAGCGCATGGTGGCGGGCACCGTCATCGTGGGGCAATACACCCAGACCCCCTTCGCCGCGGTCTACCGCCAGAACGATCCCTTTTTCGACAATCTCATCACGCTGACGTTGCAGGACCTCGTCCGCGATGGGACACTGGCGGCGCTTTACGATACCTGGCTCCCCAACGTGACCCTGCCCGCCGTGGCGCGCTGGCCCGGTGAAGCGCCCATCCCGCCGCTGAGCAACGCCCCGCAGACCCTCAGCACCGTTGATGTGGTGGCGCGCATCCAACAGCGCGGCGTGCTGGCCGTGGGCTATTTCGCCGACCGCTGGCCCTACGCCGCCGACCGCGCCGATGGCATCCCCACCGGCTTTGAGGTGCGGCTGGTCGAGCGAATCGCGTTGCGCTGGTTCGGCAGCGAACAGGCCGTCACCTTTGTGCCCGTGACCGAAAGCGACGCGCTGCTCAGGCTGGCCCAGGGCGAGGTGGATATGCTCATCGGCGGCTGGCTCCACACGCGCGAGCTCGAGCTGCGGGGCAACTGCTCCATCAGCATCTACGATGACGGGGTGAGCCTGCTCACCAATGCCAATACCCCCGTGGAGGGGCTGGCCGCGCTGACCGGGCGAAGTGTCGGCGTGATTGCCGGCTCAGCGGGCGAGGCCGCGCTACCGGAGATCTCCCAGGCCACCGGCGTCGGCATCGCCCCCGTCGTCTATCCCACCCGCGATGCAGCCGTGGCCGGCCTGCAACAGGGCGAGGTCGCCGCGCTACTGGCGGAACGGGGCGAGCTCCTCGATCCGCTCTACCGCACGGGGGGCTTCACGCTCAACGACACACGGTACACCTACCGCCCGCTCGTCTTCGTGCTACCGGAGGGCGATTCCGACTTCCGCGACCTGGTCAACCTGACACTGATGGCCCTGCAAGCCGACGGCTCCTACGGAGAGCTCTACCGCATCTGGTTCGACGATCCTCCCCTGCGGCTGGAGACCTGGCCGGGACAACCGGCCATCGCGCTGCGCATCGAGATGCCGCCGCGCGAATAATCCATCTGCGCGTTCACAAAGTTCGTAATCTGCCCCAATTATGGTAAAATACCCTTTGTGAATGACCAAATGCGTGATGACCAAGAAGAATCCCGTAAGCCTCTGGGCGTGCTCGCGTGCCTTTCGCTAGGCTTCGAGACGATTGCCCATTTTCCACAGTTGGCGCTGCTGCCGGGGCTGTTGGATCTTTTTCTGTGGCTGGGGCCGCGACTCTCGCTTGCGCCACTGGTGCGACCGTTGATGTCCGGCTGGCCCGCGCCAGATCCGAACCTTGCGCCGGTCTATCAGACCTTACGGGTGCTGCTGGAGGAGCTCGCGACCGATTTCAACGGCTTCGTGCTGCTCAATCCAGGGCCGCTGCTGGGCGTGCCGGAGCTGATGGGCCAGCGCATGACGCTGGCGCGCCCAATGGGGCCGCGCCCCGATCTGCCGATCAACTCGTGGGCAATGTTGCTGGGGTGGACGGTGTTCCTCATCATCTGCGGCCTAGGGCTGAACGCCCTCTATCTGCAACCCATCGGGCGGCGCGTGATCGAAATGACCGAGTCGCCGCTGCCTGGCCCCACAACGTGGCCGCGCATCTGGGGGCAGCTGGTCCAATTCATGGCCGGGCTGATGATCGCACTGGCGATTATGAGCATCCCCGCGCTGTTGATTCTGGGGCTGATTTCGACCCTCAATATGGTATTGGGCAGCTTCTTCACCATGCTGGCCTTGGCCCTGGTGATGTATACGGCGGTGCAATTCATCTTCACCGTGCCGGGGATGTTACAGCTGCGGCAGCCCTTGCACAAGGCGCTCCAAGATAGCATCCTGCTGGTGCGCGTGGATTTTGCGGGCACGATGGGGCTGCTGCTGGCCGTGTTGGTCATCTCACAAGGGCTGAACTTCGTCTGGGCCTTGCCAGAACCGGACTCCTGGACGATGCTCGTGGGGATCGGCGGCCATGCCCTGGTCAGCACCGCGCTGACCGCCGCCCTGTTGGTCTTCTATCAAGAACGTCTGGCCTATCTGCGCTTGATCCAAGAGGCTTACGCGACGCAGCGTGCGCCTTCACAAGTGACCGATATCTGAGTCAACTAAAGAGAGTGTAGCGGTATGGTGGAAAAACAGAAAAATGGCTTGAAATACGATGCGTCCAGCATTCAAGTGCTGGAAGGGCTGGAAGCGGTACGCCGGCGCCCCGGTATGTATGTGGGCGGCACGGACATCCGCGCCCTGCACCACCTGGTCTACGAGGTGGTGGATAACTCCATTGACGAAGCGCTGGCGGGGGCCTGCGATCACATCCAGGTGATCCTCCACGCCGACCAAAGTGTTTCGGTGATTGACAACGGGCGCGGCATCCCGGTGGGGATCCACCCCGAAAAGGGCATCTCGGCGTTGCAACTGGTGCTCACGACGCTCCACGCGGGCGGTAAGTTCGGCGAGGGCGGCTACAAGGTCTCCGGCGGCCTGCACGGCGTCGGCGTCAGCGCGGTGAACGCGCTATCGGAGTGGATGGAGGCCCGCGTCAAGGTAGATGGCGAGGTGCACTATCAGCGTTACGAGCGCGGCATCCCTCTGGCCCCGGTGCAGGCCATCGGCAAGTGCAAAGACGAGGATACGGGGACGATCATCACCTTCCGCTTTGATCCCACCATCTTCCACGATGTGGACTATAGCTTCGCCATCCTGGCCCAACGCTTCCGCGAGATGGCCTTCGTCACCCGCGCCGTCACCATTGATTTGGTGGATGAGCGCGAGCAACCCTTCCCCAAACGGATGTCGTTTTACTTCGAGGGCGGCATCCTTTCCTTTGTGCGCTATCTCAACCGCAACCGCGATGTGCTCCACGATCCGATCTACGTGGAAGCGGCGGACAACGGCACGGTGGTTGAGGTCGCGCTCCAATACACCGATGGCTACAGCGAGACGATGCTCACCTTCGCCAACACGATCAATACTATTGATGGCGGGCAGCACCTCACCGGCTTCCGCTCCGCGCTGACACGTACGCTGAACGATGTGGGGCGGCGGGTCAATATCCTCAAGGATAGCGACCCCAATCTGAGCGGCGACGATGTGCGCGAGGGGCTGACCGCCGTGGTCAGCGTGAAGGTCCCCGATCCGCAGTTCGAGAGTCAGACCAAGGTGAAGCTGATGAACCCGGAGGTCAAGTCGGCGGTGGAGGCCGCTGTGACCCAGGCGCTCAGCGAGTTCATGGAGACGAATACGCGCGCGGCGCGCAAGATCATTGACAAGGGCATCACCGCATCCAAGGCCCGCGCCGCCGCGCGCAAAGCGCGTGACCTGGTCATCCGCAAGAGCGCGCTGGAGAGCATGACGCTGCCGGGCAAGCTGGCCGATTGTTCCAGCCGCGACGCCTCCAGCACCGAAATCTTCATCGTTGAGGGCGATTCGGCAGGCGGCTCCGCCAAGCAGGGCCGTGATCGCCACTTCCAGGCGATCCTACCCTTGCGCGGGAAGATCCTCAACACCGAGCGCGCCAGTCTCAACAAGATTCTGGGCAACCGCGAGGTGCAGGCGCTCATCTCGGCGCTGGGCTGCGGAATTGGGGAACAGTTCAATATTGAAGGGCTGCGCTACAATCGGGTGATCATTATGACCGATGCCGATGTGGACGGCGCGCACATCCGCACGCTGCTGCTTACCTTCTTCTTCCGGTTCATGACCGCGCTCATCGAGACGGGCCATCTCTTCATCGCCCAGCCGCCGCTCTATCTGGTGAAAGCCGGACGCGACCACTTCTATACATACACCGAAGGCGAGCATATCGCGCTGCTCAAGGAGCTGGCCGGACGCAAGATCGACATTCAGCGCTACAAGGGGTTGGGTGAGATGAACCCGCAACAGTTGTGGGAGACGACGATGGATCCTGAAACGCGAACACTGCTACAAGTGACCGTGGATGACGCTGCCGCCGCAGATCAGGTCTTCACCATGCTGATGGGCAGCAAGGTGGCCCCGCGACGGCGCTTCATCACCAGCCACGCGCGCGAGGTACAGAACCTGGACGTGTAACGCTCAGCGCTACGCACGCTCGCATCAGCCGGCAGCGCCAGAATCGGGCCTGCCGGCTGTGGTTATCTGGCAAGCCACAAATCGTTATTCCAGAAAGATTTCGACGTGTTCCCCATCGTTTTCGTCGAACACGTCAATCAAGTGGCCCTTGCGGCCCTCCTGGACAAAGCTCTCCAATTCTGCCATGTTGAGGCCCTCGATATCCGGGCCAAAATGCGCGCCCATTTTGAGACCGGCTCTCACCATACCAATCGGGAGCGTGATGTTCACCCGCGACATATCGGTATCGGTATCGGTGACGCGAATCCGCAGCCAGCGCGGACGCTGACCGCTCTGACTGCCGGTCTCCTGCTGCCCCAAAGCCTCAATCAACCGGGCAGCATCCTCAGCCGTAATCTTGCCCTCTTGCAACATCTCCAGGATCTTCATCCGTGATTCTTCTCTTGCTGTCATAGCACAACCTCCTTTGCGAATCAACGATCCGTTCACACGTTCCCACGTTCAGAATACCGCATCTGCATCAACAAGCGATGCCTTTGAAATCCCCACGTTTGGAGGACGGAGACCAGCAGTGAGGTCGCGGGGACCGAAACAATCACGGGCCAGACCTGTCGCGGCGACATCACGTGCAGCGCGCGGGCGATGGCCGCCTGACAGCCGGTCTCGCCGGTGCGCGGATTGACCAGCAGCTCCCAGGTATGGAAGCGGGCCGCGCGGTCGGTATGCGTTTGCACG
The DNA here is from genome assembly GCA_034435555.1 of Anaerolineae bacterium. Taxonomy (GTDB): domain Bacteria; phylum Chloroflexota; class Anaerolineae; order B4-G1; family SLSP01; genus DAOTXC01. The sequence goes on along the minus strand of DAOTXC010000131.1, from coordinate 2,741 downwards.
GCCAACGAAGGCCGTCTCTCGCCATGAAGCCACGCAGTCTCCCGCTGCCGGTGAAACCACAGCTCCAGCGTGCGCTCCCAACCGCCGAAGTTGTACGCGCCCGGTCGAATCTCCAGCACCTCGCGCTGCAAGCGGGGATAGGCCTTCTCTGCCAGGAGCGCCCAGCGCACGTTATCCGTCGGGCCACTGCGTTGCCAGCCGGGTTGCAGAGGCGGGGGCGTGGGCCACGGCTCCGCCGGTCGCAGCAGATGCTCCATCTCCCCCACCGGCTCGAAGCCCAGGCTTTCGTAGAGCTGCCGCGCGGGCCGGTTGTCCGAGCGCACCTCCAGGCCGATCCACCGCGCCTGCTGACTCGTGGCAGTGGTCAAGGCCATCTCCACCAGTTGACGGCCAATGCCGCGCCCCCGATATTCCGGCGCTACCACCACATTCCCGATCATCCAACCGCCACGGCTATAGGGCACGGCCCGGCGCAGCGAAAGATTCCCCACCACCGCCCCATCCTCGACCCACACGAAGCCATCCAGGCCGGTGACGGGGCCAACCAACAGGTGCGCCCAGGGATTGCGACGGGCAAGCCGTTGCATTCGCCGCAACGTGCGCCAGCCGAGCGGATCCAGCTCCGGGCCGAATCCCAGCTCGATCAACCGGGTGATGGCCTTCAGATCACGCGCCGGGTCCACGGGACGCAGCCCCGCCTGGGAGTGGCTCACGCGGATAGGAATGGCCGCCGCCATCGTCTCAGGCCCCTCGTTTCAACAAGCGAATTGCTTCATCAATGTCAATATTGCCGAGGCTGAGCGCCTCGAGCACCGCCTGCCGCTCCACAGCATTTTCCTCTTCGTCTTGGCTATCACTCACTTCATAGCCCAACGCGCGGATCACATCGTTCAGCCGATTGCGAACGGTGGGATACGATAGATTCAGCTCCTCTTGCATGCGGTTGAGTTTGCCCTCGCTGCGCACAAAGAGCTCCACAAAGGCCCACTGTTCGGGCGTCAAGCGCGACATGCGTTGCAAAGAGAAGTTTCCCTCGATAGCGGTACCACATTGCACACACGCGAGACGCTCTGCAAACAGTTCCCCGCTACACACCGGGCAACGCGCCAATACGGGATACATAGTCACCTCCTTCGGCTAATTAGTATCTGAATCAGTCTAATTTTACCATCGAGACTTAAATTTGTCAATATGTGTATTAACAATTTTAAGTAATCGGTGTATTTTTTTTAATTTCCAAAATCACCTGACCGTGTTGACAATCTGTACTTTCAGTGAAATTTAACCACACTATGGGTTACGACAAATTGTAGGGAAAAGTACGAGAATCGTCTGATAAAACCCTGCTGTGGCCGGTCTCCGACCGTGCCACAGTCTTAACGGACACGGTCGGAGACCGGCCCGAGCGTCTCCCAATAATTTGTACTATACCTCCACACTATCCTGAGATTGCGCAAACGGCCCCCTCAGTCTATAATGGGAGTGACGTTAAAGCAAATATAGCCACGCCTCAGCCAAGAAAGTAACCTGAGGCTAGTAACGAAGATTTCGAGATGTGCAGCTTGGCAGATTTTCGAGGAGGCATTGGATGAGACGAACATATACGTGGGTCTGGGTGATGGTTATCGGCGCGGTGTTGATGAGCGCCTGCAACGGCGCACCACAGACGCCTATGACGCCAGAGACAGCGTTGCCCACAGCGACGGTTGCCCCGGCGACGGAGACAGAGACGGAGACGCCCGCCCCACCTACCCCCACTGCCGAACCGTTGGCCGCGCTCGTCAATGGCGAACCGCTCACATTGGCCGAATACGAGCGCCAGCTGGCCCGCTATGAGGCGGCGATGGCCGCCGCCGGGCAGGACCCCAGCACCCCGGAAGGTCAGGCCGAATTGGCGCAAGCGCGCGGTGAGCTTCTGGAACAATTGATCGAGCAGATGTTGATCATCCAGGCCGCCCACGAAGCTGGCATCGAAGTCACCGATGCGGAAGTGGACGCAGCGATCCAATCCCTGGTGCAGGATATCGGCCAGGCCACCTTCGACCAACGGCTCGCCAACGAGGGATTGACCCTGGAGACGGCGCGGCTCGAAATGTGGCGGGGGATGATGGCGACGGCGATGGTCTCGCAAATTGTTGCCGACGTGCCGACCCGTGCGGAACACATCCGCGCGCGCCACATCCTCGTCAGCACCGAGGAGAGCGCCGCGCAACTGCGCCAACAACTGCAAGGTGGCGCGAACTTCGCCACCCTGGCGCAGACCTACTCGCAAGACACTTTCACCCGCGACCGGGGCGGCGATTTAGGCTTCTTCCCGCGCGGCATCCTCATCTCCCCGGAGGTCGAAGCTGCCGCCTTTGCGCTCCAGCCGGAGGAGATCAGCGAGGTCGTACAGAGCGAGCTGGGCTATCACATCCTTCAAGTGGTGGAGCGCATCCCGGATATGGAAATCGCGCCCAATAATCTCGACCTGTTGCGCAAACAGGCCTTACAGATATGGCTGGATACACTTAAATCACAAGCAGAGATACAACGCTTTGTTGACATCCCTTAGGAGGGCATCATGAAAGGCTCGGATCGGATTTTCAGTATCCTGACCCTGGTAATGCTGGGCTTAACGGCGCTCACCATCCTCTGCTACATCTTGATCGCCATCAACCCACAGATATTCTTCAACCCCTTCCCCCCGGCGGCGCGTCCCATCGCGCTCGTCCTGCCCACCGCCACGCCCACGCCCACCC
>DAOTXC010000130.1:0-16984 GCA_034435555.1 Anaerolineae bacterium | reverse complement strand
CTCAACATCATCGTGCGCACGGGCGCGATGGTGCTCGTCATCGCCATCACCGTGCTCGTCTTCCTCAACCGCGAGCGCGTCGCGGAGTTCAGGGCGCTGGGCTATCCCGGCATATTTCTCGTCGCGATGATTGGCAGCGCGACCGTCATCCTGCCTGTCCCCCATCTCGCCTTCACCTTCACGATGGGAGCTGTCTTCAACCCCTGGCTCGTCGGACTGCTGGCGGGGACGGGCGACACCTGCGGCGAGCTCAGCGGCTATCTGGCCGGCTTCGCGCTGGAGGATGCCGCCAACAACCTCAAGATCTACCAGCATTTTGAGCGGTGGATGAAGATGAATGGCGATCTCACGCTATTTATCCTGGCCCTCGTCCCCAACCCCCTCTTCGACATGGCGAGCATCGCGGGCGGCCTGGCCGGCTTCCCCGTGTGGCGCTTCCTGTTAGCCACCTGGGCCGGGAAGACCCTCAAGGCTATCGGCGTTGCCTGGGGCGGCTACTACGGACTCCAATGGGTACTGACCGTCTTCGGCTCATGAACAAAATCACGCGCCGCACCTTATTGCGCGTGGGGTTGGTGGTCTTTTTCGTCACTGTCACCACACTCATCGCCCTCAACCGCGAGCAGATCAGTATCGCCCGCTTCCAGGGATACGGCTATCTGGGCGTCTTTATGATGGCGCTCATCGGCAGCACCACCGTCCTCTTGCCCATCCCCCATCTAGCCTTCACTTTCACCATGGGCGCGGTGCTCAACCCCGTGCTGGCGGGCCTGTGCGCCGGCTTTGGCGACTCGCTCGGCGAACTGTGGGGCTTTGTGGCCGGTTACGCCGTGGAAGACCTGGTGGATAAGTGGAAGGCCTATCCGATCATCGCCGGCTGGGTCGAAAAATACGGCCCCGTCACCATCTTCCTGATGGGCGCTGTGCCCATGCCGCTCTTCGATATGGCGGGAATGGCCGCCGGCGCCTCCAAGATGCCGGTGTGGAAGTTCTATCTGGCGACCTGGTCGGGCAAAACGCTCAAAGCCATCGTCGTCGCCTGGGCTGGCAGCGTCGGCGTCGTCTGGCTGGCAAATCTCCTGGGACTATAACAGCACATGAAGATCACACTGCTCAAAAACGGACATATCTACACGGGCGATGCGCGCCACCCCTGGGCCACGCAGCTGGCGCTGGTCGAGGAGCACATCGTGGCGCTTGACGCCGCCGCAGACGCCTGGGGCGCGGCCCCTGGCGCACGCAGCGAGGACCTCGGCGGCGCGACCATCATCCCCGGCCTCACTGACGCCCACATCCACCTGATGTGGTATGCCCACGGCATGCAGGCGCTCGACCTGCGCGATTGCACCCCCGACGCATTGCTGGCGCAGGTGCGCGAGCGCGCCGCGTCCACCCCGCCCGGCGCCTGGATCGAGGGACGAGGGTGGGATCAGAACCTCTGGCCGGGCGGTGCTTTTCTCACCGCCGATGACCTGGACGCGGTCGCGCCGGAGCATCCCGTCTATCTGGTCGCCAAGAGCGCGCACGCGGGCCTCTGCAACAGCGCCGCCCTGCGCGCCGCCGGGCTTGCCGCACCCACGACGCCCGATCCACCCCACGGGCAGCTGGGCCGCCGCCCCGATGGCTCGCCCAACGGCCTGCTCTTCGAGGACGCGATGGCGCTCATCGCAGCGGCCATCCCCGCCCCCCCCGTCGCCGAAGTCGCCGAGGGATTGGCCCACGCCCAACAACACCTGCTGGCAACCGGCATCACCGGCATCCACGATGTGGATGGCGGCCCGGCCTTCGCTGCCTTCCAGCTGCTCCACCGCGAGGAGCGGCTCCACGTCCGCGTGCTGAAGTACCTGCGGCTGGACATGCTCGACGAGATGCTGGCCCTAGGGCTGCGCACCGGACATGGGGACGATTGGCTGCGCTTCGGAGGACTGAAGCTCTTCGCCGATGGCGCGCTGGGGCCGCGCACCGGCGCGATGCTCGCGCCCTACGAGGGCGAGCCGGACAATTACGGGATCCTCACACTCGAGCCGGATGCCCTGCGGGAGATCGCCGAACGCGCCGTCGCGGGCGGGCTGGCGCTCGCCATCCATGCCATCGGCGACCGCACCAACCGGCTGGTGCTCGACGTGCTGGAGCGCGTCCGCCCGCTCGATCCGACCTTGCGCCATCGCATCGAACACGTCCAGCTCATCACCCCAGAAGATCAATCGCGATTGGCGCGCGCCGACCTCGTCGCCTCAATGCAGCCCATCCACGCCATCCATGATATGGACATGGCCGAGCGGCATTGGGGGGCGCGCGCGCGTCACGCCTACGCCTGGCGCAGCCTACAGGACACCGGCGCGGTGCTGGCCTTCGGCTCCGACGCGCCCATCGAGATTTTCGATCCCTTTCTGGGGTTGTACGCCGCCGTCACCCGCCGCCGCGAGGATGGCGCACCCGGCCCGGAGGGCTGGTATTCCGAACAGCGGCTCACCCTCGCCGCCGCGCTGCGGGCCTACACCTGGGGCGCGGCCTACGCTGCGGGGGAAGAGACGCAACGCGGTCTCTTAGCGCCGGGCTATCTCGCCGACCTGATCGTGCTCGACCGCGACATCTTCGCCCTGCCGCCAGAGGGATGGCGCGAGACGCAAGTCCGCCGCGCGATGGTCGGCGGCGAGTGGCGCTACACAATCTAAAAAAATACGGCCCGGCGCTTGAAGCGTCGGGCCGTGGGCCTATCGCACACATACCAACTTACAGCAGCTCTTTGTGCTGCTCTTCGGCAAAGCGGCGGAGCTCCTTCAAGTGCGTTGTAGTGGTTTCCATCCCTACACGCGACAGATCCTGAACCGCCCGCGACCACCGATCCGCCAAAGCGCGGAATTCCTCCCACAACCCGACCACTTCCTGGTAATAGAGCTCGGTGTGTTCATCCAGTTGCGCCAGGTGCTCGGTGGCTTTCTGATTTGCCAGGTCTTGCCGGCGCCAGCGATCCTCCTCGGTGACGAGGCGCTTCTGCCAGTCGCGGGCGAAGTTCGCCTGCCACTCCTCCCATTGACGCTTGAGGCGCTCCTCGGTGAGTCGTTGCATCTCGCCGGTCTCATTCTGACGCTTGTCCAATCGCGCCTGGAAGGCTTCCAGACTATTCAACGCCTGTTTGTTCTGGTTATAGAGCAGGGCATAACGTTGGGTCTGCTCCAACATCTTCGCCATCTCCTCGTTGACCTTATCCGCCTGATCGGCATAGCGTTTCATCCGCTGCTCACGCTGGAAGTCGGCCACGCGCAATTCCTCAAGCCGGGGATCGTAGGATTTGGCGATTTGGATGGCCTCCTCCACCCGGCCCCGCAGTTTGCGGACGCTATCCTCCAATCGCACCAGCTTGGCGTTGAGTTCATCCACCGTCTTGCGCAATGGCTGTAAATCGCCCTCCAAGCCGGCCAGGCGGCGGGCGTCAGCGCGGCGCTGCTCCTCAAGGTAGACGATGGACTGCAAGCGGTCATCGGTGCGCTTGACGAGATCGTTGAGACTGTTAGAGATTTGGTTGACAGCGGTTTGTAGGCGCTGTTCACCCGCCTCGCGCGCCTTGAGGGATTCCGTGTGTTGCGGCAACACGCGCAGGCGCTTGTCCAAATCGCCTATCTGGGATGACATCGCCTCGAGCTCCATCTGGCGCAGGCGCTCCGCCTCGGCCCGCTCGCGGCGCACCTGATCGCGGATCTCCTCGATCATGCCGCTCAAATCGCGATGCGTCTTCTCGATGATCGCCGGATACTCGTCGGTGCGATGGAGATCGGCGCGCAGAACGTTGAGGTCCTGCTGCTGCGATTCCAACTGCTGCGCCTGCTGCTCAAGGCGCTGCTGTTGCAGCTCCAACCGCTCTTCCAGGGCGGAGATCAGCGCCTTGTCCTTCTTGCGCTCCTCGTCCAACCACCGGATCATCTGTTCAAGTTGCGTGAGTTCCATCCTCAGCTCCTCTGCAAAGCTCAAAATCGGCAAATCTCAAAATCTCTGCCGCTCCTAGTTCACTCAAAACACCGGGCTCATTATACCTACAGCGGGACGCGAGGCAACCTCAGCGCCGCCACAAGGGCTGCAAAAGCCGCCGCTCCTCTGCGGAAAGGAGTCCAACACGCCATAGCACCAATGGATAAGCAAGCACGCCCAACAATGCGATACCACGTCCTAGCGGCAACAACAGCACGACGAGCAAACCCGCCGCCGCGCCCGCCGCCAATGGTCGCCAGAGCAACTGCCGCCAATGGATGCGCCCTATTTCCCGCTGTAACCCAATCGCAAAAGGAATCAACAGGGCTATTTCCGAAAGAATCGTGGTGATCGCCGAGGCGACGTACCCATAGCGCGGCATAAAGAGCAAGTTCCCCACCAGATTGAGGCTGAAGCCAATGACAAAGGCCCGCGTCAGGTAGCGCTGCCGATTGAGGGCGATCAGCACGTAATTGGTCAGGCTGTTGATCCAACCGATGGGGATTGACCAGATCATCAACTGCAAAGCGATCATCGAGTGGGGCAGATAGGCGCGATCCCCCAACAGCAGCACCAGTTCGCGGGCCAACAGCGTCGTCGTCAGCGCCAGCGGCAAAGCCAATGTCACCAGCAGCTTGATGCTCAGGCGATAGAAGCGGGTCAACGCCTGCGTGTCCTCCTGCGCCTGCCGCGAGACCACCGGAAAGATCGCCATCGTGAACATCGAGGGGATTATGTTGAGCGCATCCAGGAATTTGTAAGCGGTGCTGTACCACCCCACAACCATGTTGCCGTGCCAGGATTCCAGCAAGATCACATCAATCTTGAAGAAGAGCGAGGCCAGCAGGTGGTTGAGCATCAACGACCACGATTCATGCACCATCTCACGATGCAGGCTGCGATCCAGCTCCCAGCGCGGGCGGAAGAAGAGGCGCACCGCCAGCACGGCCAGAATCGCCAAATTGACCAGGTTGATCAGCACGGCGGAGGAGGCCAGCCCCACGATGCCCCACCCCGCCAGCAGCACCCCGGTCCCCAAGGCGGCCTTGAGCAACGAGGACAAGGTCTGCAAGGCGGCGGGATATTCGGCCTTCTCGTAGGCGTAGAAGAGCGCGGTCAGCCCCGTCGAGATCGAGTTGGGGATCAGCCCCAGGTAGAGCAGGCCAATCGTCAACAGGGCCGGGCTGCTCAATGGCGGGGAGACGATGCCCTGCCGCAGCAAGAGAAAGATGACCAGCGCCGGTATGCCCAGGCCACTCAGCAACAAGCGCATCGCCGTCGTGTTGAAGAGATAACGGTTCGCGTCCTCAGGATGCCGCGCCACCTCGCGCGTGAGGTAGGCGTTCAGCCCGAAATTGGTGAAGATGTCGAACCAGCCAAAGAGCACAATGGCGTAGTAATAGTCGCCGGCCCCTGCCGGGCCTAAGACGCGCAGCATCAGCGCCGCCAGCGCGAAATCAATCACCCGATTGAAGAGATTGAGTAAGATCGGCGCGAGGCTGTTCTTGGCGACCCGTTGCACGGTACTGCTCTCCACAGCTTCGTGATAGGTGCGCCGCCAGAGCCACAATATCGCCAGGAAGAGCAACGTCATCCCGCTGAGGAAGGAGAGGAACGCGCCGATTTTAACGCTGTTGGGGCTGTAGCGGAAGCGCACAGTCCACGCCCCAGGCTCCAGCTGCACCCCTCGGAAGTGCCCCGCCACGCGCGCGATGGGAACCTCCACCTCGGCGTCGCTATCGGCCCCCAGAGGCCGCACAAAGGCCTTCCAACCCACGTCATAGGCGTCTGCGAGGATGAGCCAGGAGGCGTCCTGGGATAGCGCATCAACAGATACCTCCAGCGCGCTGTACTCGGTGACGGTCTGCGGCACATAGGGCGAGAGGTTCAAGAGCGAGGTCGGCGCAAAACCGAAGTCCGCCTCGATGATGACGTAGCTGCGCGGATCGTACCGCTGCACCAGCGCCCCGATCTCCTCCACATCAGAGACGACCAGCGTGGCAGCCTGGGGTAGCGTGAAAGCGCGAGGCATCACGCCGAGGTTCTCGTAGACGCGCACCGCGCCATCATCGTAAACCAGCTGGTACTTGGGGAGCGGGATTTCCTCTTCGGTGAGGATGTAGCGGACATTGAGCAGGTCGGTCAGCGGGCTGTCGAGGCTGGCGAAGCTTTTGAAGGGCGCGATGCGGTTGTAGAGCAGCTCGCCCTGCGGCTCGATCCAGCCCATGTAGCGCGCGTACTGCGCCGAAAAGAGGCTGTCGTAGCCGCGCACATCCTGGAAGCCGTAGAACATCCCCACGTTGGCATCAAAGACTTTCGTGCCGTGCGGATCGAAGGTGGAGAAGCGCCACAGGTCGGTATCCTGCCGGAGAAAATCCACCACCGGCGGGGTATAATCGAGCAAGGCCGGATCAACCGCCGGGCTGAATCCCATCCCAAAGAGCAGCAGATCGAAGATCAACACGAAGACGGCCAGGGCCTGCCACACGGGACGCCCTCCCCACCGGCGGGGCAAATAGATGGGACAGCGCGAGACGCGCAATACCACCCCGGTGATGATCAGCAGCAGGGCGGCCCGCTGCACCCACGGGAAGAGATAGGCGTAGAAGGCCCGATGATCGGGGAAGGCATAGGCGGCCTTGGCGAGCGACCAGAAGGCGCGCTCCACCCACGGCTCGAAGTGCGGGAAGAGGAGCCGCGAGGCCCAGGTCGCGCCCAACAAGCCCACCCCACCCCACAGGCACAGCGCCGCGACGAGACTCACCAGGTTGGGTGACGCGCCGAACAACAACAGCCGCCCCACGCCCCTGGGATTCGCGCGCGCGCCCTTATCCGGGCCGCGCGTCCAGCGGAAGAGGGTCACGCGCTGCGCGCCGAAGGCCGCCAACACCGCCGCCGACAGCGTCAGCGGAAAGACCCAGCGGAAGGGCGAGTGCGACTGGTTGAGGAAGGGCAACTGGTAGACCAGCGCGTAGACAGGCGTGCCGAAGATGCAACCCAGGGAGAAGAGCGAGAGGAGCGTGAAGAACGGGATGTAGGGGTGTCGCCACCAACGCCGCAGCGCCGCCACGAAGCCAGACGCCTCCTCCTCATTCCGCCCAGCAACGCCAACGATGCCAATCAACGCCAGCGCCAGCGTCAACAGGCCGAGATACACCCCCCCTTCGACGTAGTTCTTGATGCCCCAATCGAAGCTGGTGATGGGGTCGCCATAGGCATTGACCGTGGCCGACACCCACTCGCCGGTGAAGAGGTCATAGAGCGTGTGATGCGCCGGATTCCCGAAGAAGTTTGGCACGAGAAATGTTATCACGCGCCGCCAGGGGTACGCCCACGAAAGCACCTGGGCCAGCGTCGCCGACCCCTGCCGGAAGCTCTCGTGCGCCACCTCGTAGAGCGGCAGGAATTGCACCGCGCCGAGGCCCAATCCCAGCGCCACAAATCCCAACAGCCCCACAACCGGCGATAGCAACGTCTGTCGCCAGTGCTCACGCGCCGTATGTCCGGCGATGTAGAGCGAGCGCCACAGCGCAAAGGCCCCCATCACCAGCAGGACAAAGTAGGTGATCTCGGCGTGGCCGGCCAGCAGTTGCAGGCCCAACGTCACCGCGCCGCCGAGGACCCACGGCAGCGTGGCGCGCTCCTGTCCCAAAAAGGCGGCGCGCCGCACAATCAGCTCGATCCACAGCAACAACAGCGGCAACCACGAGGCCGCCGCGATAATCATCGGATGCACGACCGACACGGTGAGGAAGCCACTCAACTGCCAGGCGATGCCCGCCAGCAGCGCCCCCAGCCGCCCTGTGCCCAGCGTCTTGGCGAAGAGATACATCCACACACCCGCCAGCCCCACCTGCAGCGCGGTGAAAATCCCATAAGCGCGAGGAAGCGGCAGCAGATAGAAGACGATGTTCAGCGGATAAAGCGCCGAGTGCTGCCCGTTGGCAAGGAATGGATGCCCGGTGAAGAGATAGGGGTCCCAAAGGGGCAAGGTGCGGGTCTCGATGGCCTGCCGCAACAGCTGCTTCCAGGGATAGTTCTGGAGGATCAGATCGCCCAACAGGCTGTTCTGCGCAGGCAGGGCATCGAAGGTGGGGGCTGCGGCGCGGTAGGGCTGGAATTGGTAGAGGATGTCCGCCGGAAGCAGCGTCTTGCCGCCCAGGCTCACCGAGGCGTAGAGCAACCACGGCAGCCCCAGCAACAGCATGAGGCAGAGCAGATCGGAGCGGTAAGTGCGCCAGAATCGCTTCATAGTTGGCGCCGCGCCTGGGGATTCAGGCGGCGATGTCGCCAGCGCACTTCCCACACGCGCAGCGCCGCCTCGATCTTCACCGGGATGGTCATCTTCGACTGCCCAATGCGACGATCGGGGAAGAAGATTGGAATCTCTTCGATTTTATAGCCGAGCTTGTGCGCCACGTAGGTCATCTCCACCTGAAAGACGTAGCCCTGCGAGAGGATGCGCTCCAACCCGATGCCTTGCAAGGTGGCGCTGCGCCAGGCGCGGAAGCCCGCCGTGGCATCCTGAATCCGAAAGCCGAGGATGAATCGGGCGTAAAAGTTCGCCCAGCTGGAGAGCAGCTGACGGCCCACGCCCCAATCGGGATCGGTAGCGCCGCCGGACACGTACCGCGAGCCGATGACCAGGTCTGCCTCATCCAGCGCCGCGAACAGGCGCGGCACATCCTGGGGCTGATGGGAGAAATCGCAATCCATCTGCACCACCGCTTGCGCCCCTTGCGCCAGGACATAGCGGAAGCCATCCACGTAGGCGCGCCCCAAGCCGCGCAATCCCTGCCGGTGCAGCACCGCCACGCGGCCAACGTGTCGCGCAACCAGCACATCCAGCTGCGCCCCCGTGCCATCGGGCGAAGCATCATCCACAAAGAGCAACGCGAGCTGTGGCAAGGGCAAGGCCAGGAGCGCCTCTGCCATCGGTGCGACGTTATCCACCTCATTGTATGTAGGAATGACCACCCATAGCGGACTTTCAACTGGCGCCATCGCCTTCTCTCCCAACAAAACAGGGCCGTAAGAGAACCAGGCTCTTGCGGCCCTGTCTTTCTGTGTTAGTTACGCCTCTCAGGCATCCGCCCTTTTGGTGAACAGGTCCTTTTGCAGAGAGGCCAGACCGCCCTCGTGCGCAATCTCATCCGCGGAGAGGCTGTTGATCTCGAACTTGATCCGGGGTAGCGGGGAGCCATCGCTGCGCTTGCCGCTCTCCCAATCCCGATGCGGATAGAAAAACGAAATGGCCTCGCTCAGCCGTTGATGTAGCCGGCCCATCACAATGTAACGCTGTGCAGCGGGAATGACGATCAAAAACTCATAGTTGTCCAACTGCCCCACAAAGGGGTCGCGGCTGACCACTTCCGCCGCCGTGTTCTTGAGAATCAGCACAACGGCGCGCAAGACGTCATCATGCGTGACGAAGCCGTAGGCGTCGCTAAAAGACGTCATATCCCTGAGACGCAGACCAATCAATGAGAGGCCATCATCGTGGGCGACGCGATCCATCTGCTCTTCGATGAGCACTGAGGTCGGCAGGCCCGTGACCGGGTGCAAGAGCGTGTCCACGTTGCTGCGCAACAGGATGTTGCGCACGCGATACCGCAACTCCTGCACATCAAAGGGTTTGGTGATGTAATCAACCGCGCCGAGTTCCAGCCCGGTCAAGCGATCCATGCGGTCGCGCCGCTCGGTGAGGAAGACGATCGGCGTGCGCTCAGTCCGGCGCTGGGAACGCAGACGCATACAGACTTCGTAGCCGTCAATGTCGGGGAGGTGGATATCCAGGACCACCAGGTCCGGCAACGCCTCCAACGCCATCTCCAGGGCATCCTGTCCCCACGCGGCGTGCGAGACTTTATATCCCAGAGAGGTGAAGTAAGCGGTGAGCATCTCCGCAGTGTTGGGGTCGTCCTCAACAACCAGGATGTGACGCGAGGCCTCGTCTCCCATTCCAGATGTCACAGTCAAGTACCCCTGTTACCCAATCGGTTCTTTGTAGACCGCGTAGCTGCACATCTCATCACCCATGCCAATACAGGTGATTTCATCAACGCGGAAAGTGCGCCCGCCGCTCAGCCAGCGCAAGGCCTCCTCGATAATGCCAGTGGCGATGAAACAGACCGGACGATCAACTTTGCGCCCCCAACACATCGAGCAGAGCTCAATGTTGTAGAGGAAATGATCGCCGCCCGGATCCGTCACATTGGAGGCCTGATCGCTCAGCGAGTCAAAGACTTTAGCCAAAGCCGGCAAGCCCGCCTTGAGCTTGGCAGGCAGGGGCAACACCTTGAAGGCCAAGTCGCTGGCGCCAACCAACGGCCCCATGCTGGGCAGACCACGGGCAAAGAGGACACGTCCCAAGCGAAGTTGCAACCCACGCCCACCACGCGGCCCGTACATCTCCTCCAACGCTTGATTCAGCGCGGCGATGAAGGCAAAGTCAAATCCTTTCTCCATATCGTCGGGCGGAGGATTCTCGATCCATTGTGACAGCCCTGCCATGTTCAGGATCGCATTGAGGCCATTGCGCCCCATGATTTCCTCGAGACCATCGAGAAGAATCAGCGCAAAGCGATTAGGATAAAAGTACCCACTTGGTTGAGGATTGATAGCCACTACGAGCCTCCTTTACCACTAGAGAATGGCTGCAAATTCATCAGCAGCCCGACGCATATCTAGGAAGAGCAAGCCCAGTTTGGCCTGCTGCCGCGCAAGCACGGTCAGCACGGCCTCTTCGCCTACAGCGCGGAGAATAACATAGCCCTTCTCCCCTCTAACATAGACCTCATCCAACAAGCCGCGACCGAGCTCACTGGCAATACGCTCCCCCAGGGAAAGCATGGCAGCCGACATGGCCGAAACCCGGTCTTCTTCCACACCTTGGGGGAGTGAGGAGGCGATGGTGAGGCCATCCACACTAACAATGGCCGCAGCCTCAACATCGGGGCTGCTTACCTGAAGTTCACGCAGACGTTCAACCATGCGTTCAGTACGAGATCCACTGGCCATATTTCACGTCCTCCGATTTGGGGATTATGAACCCTACCGCGACTTGTATCACCTCGGCAGGGTATATTACGAGTTATAAAAAAGGTTACCACAGGTACAAAACATTGTCAAGACGACCCTCAATGTAGCGCAAGCGCCTGATGATGTCCTAACTTAATTTTAGCACAGTTCTGGAGAGAGGCAAAATCGCCAAGTGCGCAGCTCCTCACGGCGCAAGGGCCTCGCCGCTCTCCGCACAAGCCACCGCCTCCCCTTCCGTGCCGAACTGACTCCGGTACAGCCGATAGTAGAAACCCTCCGCCGCCAATAATGCCGCGTGCGTTCCGCGCTCAATGATGCGCCCCTGGCAGAGCACCAACACCTGGTCAGCATCCTGGATGGTGCTGAGGCGATGCGCAATCACGATGCTGGTGCGCCCCGCCATCAGACGCGCGAGCGCGGCCTGGATCAACCGCTCGGTGCGCGTATCCACACTGGAGGTGGCCTCGTCGAGAATCAGCAGGCGGGGGTTCGCCAGGATGGCCCGCGCTATCGAGAGGAGCTGCCGCTGGCCCTGGCTCAGGCTCGCGCCCCGCTCGCCCAACTGGGTCGCGTAGCCATCCGGCATCCGGCTGATGAAGTCGTGCGCGCCGGCGGCCTCCGCAGCGGCGATGACCTCCTCATCAGTAGCATCCAGCCGCCCGTAGCGGATGTTCTCCAGCACGGTATCGGCGAAGAGGAAAGTATCCTGCAAGACCATGCCCACCTGCCGCCGCAGACTATCCACCGCTACGTCGCGCACGTCGTGCCCGTCAACCAGAATGCGTCCCGCCTCCACATCGTAAAAGCGCATCAACAGATTGACCATCGTGGTCTTGCCGGCCCCGGTCGGGCCGACGATGGCGATCATCTGCCCCGGCTCCGCCGCGAAGGAGACCTCACGCAACACCGGCGCGTCCGCTTCGTAGCCAAAGGTCACCCCATCGAAGACGACCCGGCCCGCCACCTCGTCCAGCACGAGCGCGTCGGGCGCATCCGCGATCTCCGGAATCTCATCCAGCAGCTTGAAGATCCGCTCCGCTGAGGCGATGGCGGTCTGCACCTGAGCGTAGAGCACACCAATGGCGCGCACCGGCTGGAAAAAGCGCCGCACGTAGCTCAAAAAGGTGATGATCAGCCCCACAGTCACAGCTTCCTGAATCGCCATGATGCCCCCGACAATCAGCACCAACGCGATGCCTACTGTGCTGAAGATGTCCAGCGTGGGCGCGAAGGCTGCCGTGACCGTCTGCGTTTGGACGTTGGCGTCCCGGCTCCGGGCGTTGACGCGGCGGAATTCGTGGAGGGTCTCCTGCTCGCGCCCAAAAGCCTGGACGACCCGCACGCCGGAGATGTTCTCCTCCAGCTCGGCGCTGACCTCCCCCAGCTTCTTCTGGGCCTCACGCGCGGCCTTCCGCGCGCGCCTGGAAAAGAGAATAGTGCTCAAGAACATCAACGGCAAGACGCTCATGCTGATCAAGGCCAACCGCCAGTTGAGCACCGACATGCTCACCAGCACCCCAAACAGGAAGACAATATTACCAACGAATTGCGCCAGCCCCATGTTCAGTGTGCGGTTGATCGCGTCGGTGTCGTTCGTCACCCGCGACATCAGATCGCCTGCCTCGCGCGCGTCGAAGAAGCGCAGCGAGAGCGCCTGAAAGTGCGTGAAGAGTTCCTCGCGCATCGTGTAGAGCACCCGCTGCCCCACGGTGATGGTCGCCAGGAATTGCCCGCCACGGGTAAGCATCGCCACGACGTAGGCTCCCAGCAACAGCCACATCGTGCGGATCAGCCCCGCGCGGTCGCCCTGCACGATGAACTGATCCACGGCGATACCGGTCAGCCACGGCCCCACCAGCTGCGCCAGCGAATTGAACAGCACCATCACCCCGGCAAACAGCAACGGCAACCAATGCGGCCGGAGATAGGCCAATAGACGGCGCAGCGTCTCCCCGACGTTTTGGGCTTTCTCCGCCTCGCGCGTCAATCCATGCGCCGGACCGCCCCGCATCATTGCGCCGCCTCCTTCGTCACGACCGTGCTTTCCACAGTCTGATCGTAGACGAACCGGTCAGCGGCGGGCGTGTCCCCTTCCAGCTGGCTGTAGTAGATTTCCGCGTAGAGCGGACTGCTCTCAAGCAGCGCTTCATGGCGCCCCTGCGCCGCCACGCGCCCACCCTCCAGCACCAGAATGAGATCCGCAGTGCGCACGGTGGAGACGCGCTGGGCAATGATGAAGCTCGTCCGCCCCGCCATCAGCCGCTCCAACGCCTGCCGCAACTTCAGTTCCGTCTGGAAGTCCACGCTGCTGGTCGCATCATCCAAAATCAAGATGCGAGGATCCACCAACAACGCGCGCGCAATCGCCAGCCGTTGCTTCTGCCCGCCAGAGAGATTCACGCCGCGCTCCCCCACCTGCGTCTCGTAACCCTCTGGGAAGCCCATAACGAACTCGTGGGCCTGCGCGGCCTGGGCCGCCGCCACAATCGCCTCCTGCGAGGCCGTGGGCTTGCCAAAGGCGATATTCTCGCGGATGGTGCCGGCAAAGAGCAGCGTCTCCTGCAAAACAATGCCCACCTGCTGCCGTAGCGATTCCAGTAGCACCTCGCGGATGTCATAGCCGTCAATGTAGATCGCGCCCTGGGTGACATCATAGAAGCGTGGGATGAGATTGGTCACGGTGGATTTGCCGGAGCCGGTCGCGCCCAGCAAGGCAATCCGCTGGCCTGGCCTGGCGGTGAAGCTGACATCAGCCAAAATCCAGGGCTGGCTCTCGAAGTACCGGAACCAAACCTTCTCGAAGACGATCTCGCCCTGAATCTGCGGGAGCGGTTTGGCATCCGGACGTTCAGCGATTTCGGTCCGCGTATCCAACACCTCGAAGATGCGCTGCGCGCCCGCCGAGGCTTGCGCGATGCTCGCCAGCATGAAGCTGAGCAGAAACAGTGGGAAGATCGCCATCAAGATGTAGTTGGTGAAGGCGACCAGCTCGCCGAGGGTCATCCGCTGGTCAATCACCTGCAGGCCGCCAACCCAGATAACGCCGAGCGTCGCCAGGTTCGCGATGAAGAAAACCAACGGGATCGCCGCCGTGAGAATATAGCCTACCTGGAGCTGCACCTCCATCACGCCGGCGTTGCGCTCCGCGAAGCGTTGGGACTCTCGCGCCCGGCGGACGAAGGCGCGCACCACCCGCACGCCCGCGAGATTCTCCTGCAATACCACGTTGAGCGCGGCCAGGCGCTGCTGCGCCTCGATGAAGAGCGGACGCGCCTTGGAGAAGAAAAAGACGAAGATGCCAATCGCCACCGGGGCGAGCACCAACAATACCATCGCCGTCTGCGGGCTGGTGCTGACCATCAACGTCACACTGCCGATCAAGAGCACCGCCGCGCCCACGGTCTGCAAGATCGCCGTCCCCAGAAATTGCTGCACCAGTTCCACATCGCTGGTGACGCGGGTGAGCAGTTGCCCGGTCTGCGCCTGATCGTGGTAGCTGAACGAGAGGCGCTGAATCTTCTCGTAGAGCAGATTGCGCAGATCGTAGGCGACGCCCTGCGATACCTTGGCGGTGAGGTACCCCTGTAAGAAGGAGAAGAGGGCCTGGAAGAGCGCCACGCCCACGATGATTAACCCCAAGCGGATGACCACATCGAACGCGCCCGTAGCAATGCCATCGTCAATGATCCGCTGGCTGAGCGCGGGGACGGCCAGATTGCCCGCTGTGGAGAGCAACAGGCCGATCAGTGCTACGAAGCTCAGCGGCAGATAGGGTTTGAGATAGCGAAAGGTTCGCAACAGAGAGTTCACGTACAGCTCCTATCGGACGAGATACCCGATTCAGCCTTCAGGCCATGATAAAGCAGATCAAGCGCCCTTTCAAGCAAAGCCCGCCAATCATCTGGAGGGCTATCGCGGTGGATACATTCTAGCACAAAGAGCTTGAAGAAAAAGGCGCTGACATACATAGCGGCGAGCTCCGCATCCACCTCAGGGCGAAATAGCCCCTGGGCCTGCCCTTCTGCGATCAAGGCCGCGAGCGTGGTAATGGGTCGCACCGCCGCAGGCGATCCCTCAGAGGGCGTCGCCATCGCCTGGAAGAAGATGCGACGCGCGATATGCCGGTAAGGATAGAGCTCCTCCCACAGCGCCACGATGAGCTGCAAAATGCGCTCGTCGGCAGGCTGTCCCGCGCCCGGCGGCGTCGCCAGCAACGGTTGAATGCGCGTGTACAGAATCACGCCCAGCACGCTCTCCTTGCTCTCGAAGTAATTGAAGAAGGTGCCCTTCGCCACGTCGGCGGCCTCGGCGATCTCCTCCACCGTGGTGGCATCGAAGCCCTGCATGCGGAAGAGCCGCTCGGCAGCCTCCAACAAACGGCGTTGGGTGCGCTCTTTACGGCGCTCCCAACGCGAAGTGGTACACTCTGATGTCGGCTGATTGTTCATAGTTGACTCCGGTCATAATTGACTCTGGTCATTGTACCACGGGACACGATAAAAACAACGCGCTCCGGGATACTTTCCAGAGCGCCTGTGGGAGGTTACTTCGCGGCGACCTGCTTCCAATCGGCCAGGAACTGCGCCAGGCCCACATCCGTAAAGGGGCTGGAGATCATCTTTCGCAACACAGGATAGGGCATCGTGAGAATATCGGCCCCCAGCAGCAACGACTGGGTCACATGGTACGTGTTGCGGATGCTGGCCGCCAGCACCTTGCACGTCAGCCCGTAATTGTCGAAGACCTGGCGCGTCTCCTGCACCACCGCCAGCCCATCGAGACCCGCGTCATCGAGCCGCCCGACGAAGATCGAGGCGTAGTCCGCCCCAGCTTTCGCCGCAAGATAGGCCTGGTTCGCCGAGAAGATCAACGTCGCGTTGATGCGCCCGTTGGGCCAGCCGGAAATCTCCTTCATCGCTTTCAGCCCTTCGGGGATCGTGGGAATCTTCACGTAGACGTGCTCCGACCACGAGAGGATCTCCCGCGCCTCCTCGATCATCCCGGCGGCATCGGTGCTAATCACCTCCGCGCTCACGGAGCCACCGCCGATGATGTCAATAATCTGCAACGTCGTCTGCTTGCGATCCGCCGTGCCCGCCTTGAACATCAGCGTGGGATTGGTCGTCACGCCATCCAGAATCCCCCAGGCCGCGGCCTCGCGGATCTCATCCAGATTTGCCGTATCTACAAATATCTCTGCCATCACAACCTCCTTGAAGATCATCTGTACTTTCACCAGTGGAATATGCCCCCATGATACCCCCACACACCCAGAACGCAATTCTCCGTAAGCGGTGTATTCCTCACAGGACTTACGCAAGCATCGAGATCCTAACCGCAGAGTACACAGAGCGCGCAAAGAGAATTACCTTCAGTGCTTTCTCAACATCTTAGCACAACGAAAATCGTCCTTTTGAGCAACGTCGGCGGGTTTTTTAATAAAAAACTCCACGTCCTTTGCGCGCTCTGCGGTTAAAGATGTTGAGGCCGCGTGATTGCGTAAGTCCTACCTCATTTAACGTTTTCTTAACGTGCCCACTGTATCCTTAGAATAGGATCATTGCACATCACCGGGGTATGTTTACCGTGCTTCCGTGTATAATAAAAGCAAGTCATCACTGGCTCTACTGAAAAAAGCCCAGACCTCACGCAAAGCCGCCAAGTCGCAAAGGTTTTTTGAATTTACCTTAAATAATGTTAATGTCTTTCATAATCAAAATTTATTAGCAACTTAAAATTCTTAGCGTCTTTGCGCCTTGGCGTGAGATTCCCTAGTTTTTTCAGTGAAGTCATCACTGAGCCAGTTCCTCACAAGGTTCGGAGTAAGTAGGCCGGGTTGCTAACCCCGCCTCACGTTCAAATTATTTTCAGGAGGGGACACCGGTGCTGGCGCAAACCCTCCCAGCACGAAAATGTAGGACAGGTTGGCAACCTGTTTTACGATCGCTATTATCGAAAGGAGAACAACAATGACCAA
>DAOTXC010000129.1:0-18523 GCA_034435555.1 Anaerolineae bacterium | reverse complement strand
ATGGTGTGGGCAATATGGTGCAGCTGATGCGAGTTCGCGCCCACCGCGCCACCCTCGCCGGTAGTGATGTGGTGCGCCGGGTAGAAGCTGAACGTGGCGAGATCGCCGAATGTCCCGCAGTACTGGTCGGCGTAGCGCGTGCCCAGCGCATCGCAAGTATCCTCGATCACATACAGCTCATGGGCGCGGGCGAAGTCCATCACCACGTCCATCTCCACCGGGTTGCCCAGGATGTGCGGCACAAACACCGCGCGCGTCTTGTCCGAGAGCGCGGCTTCGAGCAAGGTCACGTCGAGATTGTACGTTCCCAGGCGGCAATCCACAAAGACGGGCGTGAGCTGGTTCTGGAGGATGGGGGCCACGGTCGTCGGGAAGGTCGCCGCCGGCGTGATGACCTCGTCGCCGGGCAACAGCGGGCGCTCCAGCTGTGCGGAGCGCAGTGTCGCCATCGCCACGAGATTGGCCGAAGAGCCGGAGTTCACCATGAGCGCGTGCCGCAAGCCCACAAACTCCGCCAATCGCTCTGAAAACTCCGCTACCTTCACGCCATCGGTCAGCCAAAAATCCAGCACGGCCTCTGTCGCCGCCTGTAACTCGCGCTCATCGTAGACGCGCCCGCCGTAGTTGACCTTGCTCTCGCCAGGCACAAACGGCGCGGGCTGGTGCGCCTCCCGGTAATACTCCGCGACCTTGTCCAAAATCTCGCGCCGCAGCTGCTCCGCGCGCGCTTTATCCGGTTGTTGTGGCATAATGTACCTCTAAATAGAATAAGTAATTTAACGCAAAGCCGCCAAGCCGCAAAGTGATTAGAAAAAAATCCTTTGCGACTTCGCGCCCTTGCGCCTTTGCGTTTTTAGAACGCTCAATCGCCAAATACTAACCGTCGCAACCCCGCATCCAGCGTAACCTGCGCCTGCCAGCCGGTAAGCCGCCGCGCGCGCTCCGGGTCGGCGGGGATGGCGGTGACTTCGCCGGGGCGATAGGGCAGCGCGCCCACGCGCAGCCGCCCGCGCGCGCCGCTGAGCTGCCAGATCCGCTCGGCTACCTCGCGGAGCGTGTGCAACTGCCCCGTCCCCAGATCGAATGCGCGGCCCTCAATACCATCCGCCTGCGCCAGGGCCAGCAGCCCGGTTACGATATCATCCACAAAGATGAAATCACGCTGCTGCTCACCGCCCGTCATCGGGAAATCATCGCCGTGGCGCGCAGCGCGGAGCGCCGCCGGGATAAACGCCGCCTCCGGCTGCCCCGGCCCGTAGACCTGGAAGGGTCGCGCCCAGACTGCCGGCGCATTCCAGGTGTTGTAGGCGGCGCGGGCAAAGGCCCAGGCCGCCACTTTGGAGGCCGCGTAAGCATTGAAGGGGTCGCAACTGTCATCGGCGCGGCGCGCGCCATACTCGTAAGATGAACCGAGCAGTATGATGCGCCGGGCACAGCCAGCTTCGTGCAGCGCTTCCAGCAGGGCGATGACGCTGCCAGTGTTCACGCGCAGCGCGTCGGCGGCGGGTAGGTGCGGATTCGTCAGCCCCACCGCCGCCAGATGGAACACGACTTGCGGCTGCGCGTCGCTCACGATGCGGCGGAGCGCGTCCACGTCGGTTACATCAGCGGCATAAGCGCGCGCGCCGGGTGGCAACAACGCCACCTCGCCAGGCAGCACCACCGCTGCGACCTCAGCGCCCGCAGCGACCAAACTGCCAGTCAAAGGTGTGCCGATAAATCCAGTCGCTCCTGTCACCAGCACCCGCTCGCCGGACAGACTCGCCGATTCGCCGACTCGCTGATCCCTCGCTACAGCTCGGGACAGGCTCGCTGACTCGCTACCCATGCGCCAGATAATCCGCGTACCACGCGAAGGTCTCGCGCAACGCGGCCTCCGTCGTCCACTGCGGCGACCAGCCAATAGCTCGGCGCAACTTGCCGCCATCCAGGTATTGATCCTGGATCTCGTTTTTAGCCTCGTTCAGCACCACCGGCTCCAGGTGCGGGTTGGGCGAGAGGGCCAGAACCAGCCGGGTAATCTCCAACACGCTGAGGGGCGCATCCGCACTGCAATTGAACGCCTGCCCCCGCACATCAGGGCGATCCAGCGCCACGGCGAGCAGCATATACGCGCGCACGGCGTCCTTCACATACAGATAATCGCGCAGGGGCGAGCCATCGGAGCGAATGATGGGCCGTTCGCCCTGCAACGCGCTGCGGATTGTCCCCGGCACGATGCGGTTCCAGTTGAGATCGCCGCCGCCGTAGAGATTGGCGCAGCGGGTAATGGCGATGGGGAGTCGGTAGGTGTGGGCGTAGGTTTGGGCGATCAGATCCGCCGCGCTCTTGGAGGCGTCGTAGGGATGCAAGCCGTGGAGGGGCATATCTTCGGTGTAGGGGAGCACGGGCTGCGCGCCGTAAGCCTTATCGCTAGAGGCGACGACGATGCGCTTGACCGTCGGCGAGCGGCGGGCCGCTTCGAGCGTGACCCATGTCCCTTTGATGTTGGTCTCGAAGGTGGAGAGCGGCGCGCGGTTGGCGATGCCCACGATGGTCTGCGCGGCCAGGTGGAAGACGGCCTCCACCTCGTACTCGTTGATGACGCGCTCGACGGTGGCGTAATCGCTCACGTCGCCGCGCGCCACACGGATGCGCGCCAGCGCGCCGGAGCGCGCCAGCTGCGATTGCGGCACGTCGTCGCGGATCAAGCCCACGACATCCGCCCCGGCCTCCAACAGCCCTGCCGTGAGCCAGGAGCCGAGCAGCCCCGTACAGCCCGTCACCAAGACCGGGCGTTCGCGCCAGAAAGAGGAGGGATTGTTCATTGCAAAATTTTCCTTGAGAATAATTTTACTTTTTTACTGCGTAATGCGTACTGCGTAATTTTCCGGATTACGCAGTACGCATTACGCATTACGCATTAGCTCTCACCATATTTTCCACGGCGCGCCGGCATCCCAGAGCGCGTTCATCTCTTGTGCATCCTTGAACGTGTCCATTGCGCGCCAGAAGCCGGGATGCTCGTAGAGCGCGAGCTGCCCCTCGGCGGCAAGGGTGCGGAGCGGTGTTTGCTCCAGGATGACGTTATCATCCCCTTCCATGTAGCGCAGCGCGGCGCGCTCGAACACGAAGAACCCGGCGTTGATGACGCGCTCTTCCAGCGGTTTCTCCTGGAAGCCCGTGACGCCCCCGCGCCCATCCGTCTCGACGACGCCGAAGCGGGAGAAGGCGCGCGATCCGGTCATCGTCGCCAGCCGCCCCTGCGCCTGGTGGAAAGCCAGCAGTGCGTGCAAATCCACGTTGCCCACGCCGTCGGCATAAGTGGCGAAAAAGCGTGGCGCATCGCCCAGGTAACGTACAACTTTGGCGATGCGCGCCCCGGTCATCGTACGCAAGCCGGTATCCGCAAAGGTGATGCGCCAGCCGGAGATGTCCGTATCCGTGTGATAGACCGGGCCACCGTTCCCCAGCGTCAGCGTGAAATCGCGGCTCTGCCAATCGTACTCGCGGAAGAAACGTTTGATGAGGTCGCCGCGATAGCCCAGCGCGAGGATGAAGTCTTTGAAGCCCTGCGCGGCGTAGATTTTCATCACATGCCACAGGATCGGACGCTCCCCCACCTCCACCAGCGGCTTGGGGATGTCCTGATTGCCCATGCGAGTGCCCATGCCCCCGCACAAAATCACCACGGGTATCCGTTTTGTCATTCTTTCCGCTCCATCTACTTCACACAACGCGGAGTATGGTAACATGGCGAGGGGATTTGTCAACTTTATAAGGAAGCCGCGCACCCCGGCTCTTTGTATAACGCGCTGGTTGTGGTATCATTCAACGCAAATATATCGCGCAGGAGTAGGAGATGAAAATCGCCCAACGGGTGCAACAGTTGCCCACCTATGTCTTCGCCGCCATCGGGCGGCAGATCCAGGCGTTGCAGGCGCAAGGCGTTGATGTGATCCGCCTGGACATCGGCAGCCCTGACCTGGCCCCGCCCTCGGCGGTGATTCAGGAGCTCTGCCGGCAAGCCGCCCGCGAGGACATGCACGGCTACCCCAACTTCTATGGCTTGCCCGTCTTCCGTGAAGCGGTCGCCGCCTACTACCAACGCCGCTTCAATGTGACGCTCGATCCCGAAACCGAGGTCCTCGCGCTCATCGGCTCCAAGGAGGGCATCTACCACGTCCCCACCGCCTTCACCGATCCAGGCAGCGTCGTGCTCGTCCCCGATCCTGGCTACCCCGCCTACCGCAACCCTGCCGCGCTCGCCGGGGCGGAGGTCTACCTGATGCCCTTGCTGCGCGAGAACCATTTCCTGCCCGATCTGGACGCGATCCCCGCCGAGATGTTGGCCCGCGCGCGCGTGCTCTGGCTCAACTACCCCAACAACCCCACCGCCGCCGTCGCCGACCTGGCCTTCCTGGAGCGAGCGGTCGCCTTCGCCCGCCAACACGATCTGCTGCTGGCCTATGATAATCCTTATGCGGAGATCGCCTGGGATGGCCTGCAACCGCCGAGCATCCTGCAAATCCCCGGCGCGCGCGAGGTTGCCCTAGAGTTTAACTCGCTCTCGAAGATGAGCAACATGGCCGGCTGGCGGGTCGGGATGGCGGTCGGGAACACCGAGGCTGTCGCTGCGCTGGCGCGGGTGAAGACGAACACCGACACCGGCATCTTCAAGCCGTTGCAGTATGCCGCCGTCGCCGCGCTAAATTTGCCGGAGCATTGGCTGACTGAGCGCAATGCCATCTACCAGCGTCGCCGCGCCATCGTGACCACGACGCTGGATCGGATGCGCATCTGGTACACGCCTTACGGGGCGACGCTCTACGTCTGGGCCGAGGTGCCGCCGCCCTTCACGACATCCGCGCTGGTGACGGAGCTGCTGCAAGAGACGGGCATCTCGCTCTCGCCGGGCAACGCCTTCGGCCCGCACGGCGAGGGCTACGTGCGCATCTCCCTCGTCCAATCGGAGGAGCGCCTCGCTGAGGCGATGGAACGCTGGGAACGCTGGCTCGTCGGCAAATCGTTGGGGATTCCGCTGCGGTGAAGTCCTCACGGCGCTGGATGGCTGGCCTGGGGCTGGCCTTGTTCTTGCTGACGGCGTGCGCGACATCGCCGCCGGCGGCCACGCCCACGGCGACTGCCACCCCGCTACCTTCAGCCACGCCCACCCTCGCGCCCCCGACGCCCACCGCCACACCGACGCCCACGCCCACGCCGCTCCCTCCCGATCCAGCAACGGTGCTCCCCGAAATCGAGGCCGGGATGGCGCAGGTGCAGGCGCTCGCCGGCGAGGCTCTGGTCTGCATGCACTACGCCGACACAAACAACGACGGTGTCCCCGAATGGATCGCCCTGATCCATCGTCCCGAACCCGCTCCCTACCTCAGCGGCTTCATTTGGGACGGGGAGACGGTCTATCCCCTCACACCCGCTCCTCCCCATGAACCGCATCATCCCGATTATGGCATGGGGCAGTATCCCACCTGCGAAATCGAAGTGCGCGATATCAACGCCAATGGGCAGGTCGAAATCCTCATCTTCGGGCACGCGGAGCGCAATGAGACCCGGCTCCACGTATTCACCTGGGATGCCGCCACGGATAGCTACCGGATGCTGGGCTTCTTCAACGGGAACGCAGGAGTCAAGTTGGAGAATCTGGATGGCGATCTGGCGGAGGAGATTGTGGTGGGCTACCGCGAGACGCGCGCGCCGACGCTGGCGTGGCAGGTGGTCTTCACCTGGGACGGCGATAACTACGGCTGGACAGCTGATCGCCACGCCTGGTACTACCTGGAACGTCCGCACGTCGCCGTGACGCACACGCCGGAGTTTGCGGTCGCCTCGTTCTACCTGCTGCTCAACGACCGCGATCTGCCCGGCGCTTACGCGCTCTTGTCGGCGACCGCGCAGGCCGAGCGTCCCTACGCCGAGTGGGCGTTGGGCTTCGCCACCACCGTGCGCGTCGAGGCGGGCAGCGTTCAATCCATTTCCGCCGCCCGCACCGAGACCTCGGCGCGCGTTGCCGCTCTGGTGATTTCGTGGGATAATGAGGCGGGGCGCGTCATCGGGCGGCTCTGGGACACGGAATCGAATGTCATCCTCACCGCCGACGGCTGGAGGCTCACCGGCGGGACGCAACAGCTGCTGGAGAGCTGGGAGGCGCAATATTGGGAATAATGCGTATTGCGTACTGCGTAACCAGACAAATTCCGGTTACGCAGCACGTATTGCGTATTACACTTTTTAGGAGGATTTATGACAACACAGACTGTACTTCACGAGGAATTTGTCCCCCTTAAGAGCCAAATTGCAATCTCGGCAGGGGATGCGGCCACGGCCATCTTGCAATCAATGGCCGCCGCTGGCGCGCTGACGTATTATTTTGTCAGCCTGCGCGGGCTGGATGCGAAGCTGGCCGGCACCGTCTGGCTGCTCTTCGGGATCTGGAACGCGATCAACGACCCCCTCTTCGGCTACATCAGCGATCGCACCAAGAGCGCGCTGGGGCGTCGCATCCCCTACATCCGCTACGGCGCACCGATCTTGGTGTTGGGCTTCGTCGCCTTCTGGGTGAAAATCCCCAATACCGACGCGCAACAAACCGCGCTCTTCATTCACATGCTGTTGGCGCTCTTCGTCTACGATGCCCTCTACACCGCCATCGCCACCAGCTTCTGGGTGATGCCCTACGAGGTGGCCGTCTCCAACAAGGCGCGCGGCTCCATCTACGTCTGGAAGATCATCTTCATGGTCTTCACCATCGTCGTCCCCTTCGCCGTGGAGGCCACCATCAAGCCGGAGGTGGGTGATATGTCGGGCATCACAACTTTCCGTTGGGCGATGATTGCGTTAGGTCTGACAATGGGACTAATCATCTTCTTCAGCACCTACTTCTTCAAGGAAAAACACTTCACGCAGGAAGAGGAGCAGTTCGGCTTCATCAAAGCCTTCAAAGAGTGCTTCACCAACCGCTCTTTCGTAGTTTTCGAGGTGATCAGCTTCACCATCATCTTCGCGCAGACGGCACTGATGACGGGCATCTGGTACTACTTCGATGTGCTGGATATGCCGCGCGGGCCGATGCTAGGCGCATTAGGCGCGGGCATTGTGATCGGTGTTAACCTGTGGATTCAGATGCGGGATCGCTGGGGGATCAAGCTCTGTACGCAGCTCTTTGCGTTGGGCTTTGCTATCGGCTGCGGACTGGTCGCTGTATTCGGGCGGAACACGGCCCTGGCGACGGTGGGCTTCTTCCTCTTCGGCGTGGGCTTCTCCGGTGGCATGTATCTGATCCCGCTGATGAACGGCGACGTGGTGGATATGGACGAAGAGCGCACCGGCCTCCGCCGCGAGGGGATGTACGCGGGCATCAACAGCTTCATCACCAAGCCAGCGATCAGCATCGCGGCGTGGGCTTTGCTCAGCATTATGACGGCTTACGGCTACGACGACAAGTTGCCGGCAGCGGCGCAATCCTACTCCGCCGGCACAGGCGTGCTGATTGGCTGGGCTGCACCGACGGGCATCCTGCTGTTCATCTCCTTCCTCTCACTCTTCCTGTACCCGCTCGCGGGTGCGGAATGGGAAGCGATCAAGGTCAAACTCGCCAAAGTTCACGCCGAGAAAGAGCGCGCGTACCTGGAGGCGCACGGTTACAAGTTTGTAGAATAATCCCTTAACGCTTTAGAAAAGAACGGCGGATGGAGAAAGACTTCCCATCCGCCGTTGACTTTTATCCTCTATAACAGCTATACGTTCCGTATGGACAACGTCTGCGCGGGCTTATCCAACCGCTGATAGATCACCCCTACTTCCTCCAGGAACTCCCCTAGCAGCCGGTCATATTCAAACTGATTGTTCCAGAAGGCCTCGGCGTGGCGCGCGTTTGGGGCCAGATAGAGCTTCTTGGCCCCCGGTTTGCGCATGTACATATCAATGCTGGCCTGCGGCGGGATATAGTCATCCTCTTTGCCGTGGATGAAGAAGATCGGCGTGTCCACCTTGCTGATCGTGTCAATGGGTGCGGCATCCTTGAAATTAAAACCCGCCCGCAGCTGGCTGAACCAGCTGGCGATGGGCAGGATGGGAAAGGCCGGCAGGTGATACTCCACCTTGATCCGATAGGCGAACTGCTCCCACACGCTGGCATAGGGGCAATCGGCCACCACGAAATGAACGCGAGGGTCTATCGCCGCGTGCTGTAGCGCGATCGCTGCCCCCATGGATTCGCCATGCACGCCCACGATACCCCGCTCGCCGTGGCGCGCCAGCACCCAATCCACGCACGCCTTGAGGTCGTGCTTCTCGTAATAGCCATACGTCGTCGTCTCGCCGCCGCTGCGCCCGTGGTTGCGATGATCGTACATCAGCACGTTGAATCCGCGCTCGCGGAACATCCACATATACTTGACCGATCCATAGAGGCTGAAGGTGACGCCGTGAGCGATGATCACAGTCCGATGCGATTCTTCCACCGGAAAATAGAGGCCGTAGAGCTCGTAGCCATAGGGGGAAGCGATGCGCACCTCCTCCCGTGGCAGCGCCTCGAAGCGCTCCGGCTCCAACTTGCCCGCGTCGGCCTCGATCTTGTAGGTCCGCTCCACCGGCTTGACCTGGGGATGCAGCGCCACGTTCGCCAGATGCCAGCTTATCCCTAGCACAATCACGACCACAATGCCTATAATGATTCCCACGACCATCAAAGCGCCTCCCAGTTACGCGGCGAGCAATACCATCGCCGCCAACGCCAATCCCATCCCCAACCATTGCCGCAATGATATCGGCTCCCGCAAAATGACCAGGGCTAACACCAGTGTAACAATCGGATAAAGCGCAGTCATCACCGTGATGACCGACGCCCGCCCCCGCGTCAACGCCTCAAAAAAGAAAAGCGTCCCGACCATGCCGCAGACGCCCGTCAGCGCCGCGAACAGGATCCCCCGCCGGTCTGCCTCCCAACGGAAACCGGGGAGGAGGAGCACCAACAGCCCCACCAGCGCCGTACCGAACGTCTCATAGAACAGGGTCGTGCGCGGGCTTAACCGCCCCACAGCCAGCTTGGGGAAAAAGCCCCACAATCCATAGAGTAACACCGTCACCACTGTATATCCGACCCAATCTCCCATCTCGCACAGCGCCCCCCCTCACTGATTTATAACCGCATTCCCAACCGGCGCTGAATGCCCCGCGCCAACGGGTAGAGCGGATGTAGCGACTTCTCCCACAGCCCCACGTAACGGACGACCTCGCCGCCGAAGCCCCGCTTGAAGCGATAGACGCCCCACAAGCCATCGCTGCGCTCGGTGAACTCCGCCTCGAGGGTCTCCTCGTCGGCGTCGGGGATCCCCCACAGGTCGTAGCGAGTGCAGCCCCGCGACCTGGCCCAGCGGATGGCCTCCCATTGCAGCGCGTAGGTCGGCATCTTCTCGCGGTGGTGCTGCGAGGAAGCCCCGTAGAAGTACCATGCCGTCTTGCCCAACGCGAAGGCGATCAATCCGGCGACCGGCGCCCCCGCTACCTCTGCAAGCAGCAATACGTTGTGTCTCTTCGGGAACGCCAACGCCTGCCGATAGTATTCGACGCTGTGGATGCCGAACTCGTCCCGTTTCCCGGTCTCCGTCATCAGCGCGTAGAAGGTCTCGACATCGGCTTTCGATCCCTTCCGCACGGTGACGCCCTTGCGCTCCGCCAGGCGGATGTTGTACCGCGTCTTTGACTTCATCCGCGCCAGAATCTCTTCCTCACTGCCGCTGATGTCAACGTGGATGGTGCGCGGCGGCTGCACGGTGCGCGTACTCTCGCGCAGGCCCAGCGCCGTCAACTGCGCGCGATTCTCCGGCGTGTCCGGCAGCTCCGGCTCGACCCACAGCGCCCAGGCGTGTTCATTGCGGGCGAAATACTCCAGGCTGAAGAAAATCTCCGCCACACTTTTATGGTCGTTCCAATCTATCACCGGTCCGCGCGGGACATAGGCGATTTTCCCCAGCCGCAACGGCAAGCCGCGATAGAGCATCAGGGCGCCCCCCTCCGGGCGGCGCGGATGGCCCGCCGTGACGAGTTCCCATTCCCAGCCGAACGCGCCCTTCAACTGCCCCCATAACGTGGTCTGGAGGAAATTCCCGTTCGCAGCCGCGACGTAACGATCCCAGGCCACGGCATCCTTTGCTCTCATATCTTCTCCCCAATCACCAGCAGCCCGCCGCCGACGCCGCCCTCTGGTACTTCGCGGGTGTAGGCGTCCCGCCAGCGCCGCGAGAAGTGCCGAACCACCTGCCGCTTGAGCCACCGCTGATAGCCCCAACCCTTCAATCGCGGCGAAGCCAGCCAGCGATAGAGGGGCCAGCTCCGACTGCCGATCCCGAACTGCGTGTTGGCGCGATCCCACAGCGCGACCACCTCCGCCGGGATATAGTACCGCGTGGCGCGGAGCCGCATCCCCGCTGCCGCCAGCATCTCCGCCCACTGCGCGGGCGTGGGGTACCGGTAGTGCGCCAATTCCCGATCCACCCGCGAGGCATACGCCTCCGCCCCGGCAAAATCGCCCACCGCAACCCGGTCACGATACCCCGCCAGCAGTTGGCGGAAGGCGTCGCTCGGCACCGTCGCCAGGAAGCGCCCGCCGGGTCGTAAAACGCGCGCGGCCTCGCGCAGCACCGGAGCCAGGTCAATAATGTGCTCCAGCACCGAGTTGCTGAAGACCGTCGCAAATGACCCGTCCGCGTAGGGCATCGCCGCGCCCGCCGCCAACTGCACCGCCGCGTAGCGCTCCGTCGCCAGGGCCTGTACCACCTGCGCCCACCACGGATCAAAACCGACCTCGATGGGCGGTTCATCCTCGAACAAAATATCGGCGATCAGACCATCACCGCACCCCAAATCCAGGATCGGGCGCGGGAAAACCTCCGCCGCCAACACGCGCAACTCCACCGCCCGCCATAGCGCCACCGGCGGCGCGAACCAATACCGTTGCAACAACAACGTCAGATAATCTCGCTCAGTACCTGGCATAACACTCCTATCTCATTCAAAGTCCACCCTTTTGTAACACAGGCAGCCCAAAAGACAAGCGCGCTGTTGTATCCCCCCGGCTTCGTGGTACACTTCCCCCCATGCGCATTGGACTTGACCTGCGATTGCACGCTTACGCCCCCGGCGGAATCTCGCGTTACGCCCGCCGGCTCGCCGTGGAGCTGGCGCAGCTGCTCGAACCGGGCGTGCTGACGCTCTTCCCCCATCGGCGTGATACAAACCCGCCGGCGATCCCCGGTGCGCGCACCGTCCCGGCGTGGACGCCGCCCCATCACCGGCTGGAGCGTTGGGCTTGGAGCCTGGAGCTGCTCCCTCACCGGCTCGATCTGCTCCACAGCACCGATTTCATCCCCCCGGCCTGGGGCGCGCGCCGCCACGTCATCACCGTCCACGACCTGAACTTTCTCTACTACCCGGAATACCTTACCGCCGATGCCCGCCGCTACTACAACGGCCAGATCGAGTGGGCCGTGGCCCACGCCGACGCCATCCTGGCCGATTCGCACGCCACCCAGCGCGATCTACAGCGGCTCTTGGGCGTCGAGCCGGGGCGCGTGACCGTCGTCCACCTCGCTGCCGATGCCCGCTTCCGCCGCCTGCCGGATAAGATGGTCA
Source organism: Anaerolineae bacterium (assembly GCA_034435555.1). Taxonomy (GTDB): domain Bacteria; phylum Chloroflexota; class Anaerolineae; order B4-G1; family SLSP01; genus DAOTXC01. The sequence continues at coordinate 6,895 of DAOTXC010000129.1, read as the reverse complement.
GCGCCGCGCTCGCCCGCTACGGCCTGGAGCCGGGCTACCTGCTCTTCGTCGGGACGTGGGAGCCGCGCAAGAACCTGCCCGGCCTGCTCGAAGCCCTGGCGCTCTTGCACGGGATGGGGGAGCGCCGCCCGCTGGTTATCGCGGGGCGGCCCGGCTGGCTCTACGATGAAATCTTCGCCCGCGTGCAGGCCCTGCACCTTGAGCAATGGGTCCACTTCATTGAGCGCGTCCCCCAAGAGGATTTGGTGGCGCTCTACAACGGCGCATTGCTGCTGGCGATGCCTTCTTTCTACGAGGGCTTCGGGCTACCCGCGCTGGAGGCCCTGCAATGCGGCGTCCCCACCATCGTCGCCGACCGCGCCAGCCTCCCCGAAGTCGTCGGCGAATTGGGGCTGCAAGTTGACCCGGAGGACCCCACCGCCATCGCCGCTGCGTGCGCGCGTGTCGCCCGCGATGCCGCGCTGCGCGAGCACATCCGCACAGCGGGGCCGCAATGGGCCGCCGCCTTCACCTGGGAAGCGACCGCCCGGCAAACTCTCGCGGTCTACCGGGCGGTATTAGCCTAGCGCATTCTGGGTGACTACGGCGTGACCTCGTAGATCACCACCCCCGCATTGCGAAAGACCACCGGATACCGTTCAGCGAACTTGTCCAATCCCGCCGGGGTATACAGGGCGCGTTCCACCGGCCCGACGTAAATGTAGCGCACCTCGTAGCGCGCCAGAATATCGGCGACCACCTCTAGCGAGGTGGTGGTGAAGAGTCTCTGGAGCGCCTGTTCGCGGGCGGCCTGCTCATCGTAGGTGCCGCGCCACTGCCGCTGATGTCCAGCCCAACCCAGCACTGTCGGCAGCCCCGTCAGCGCCGACACGCGCCCCTCGTAGCGATAGGAGCCGTGGTTCGCGCCCGGCGCTTCCACGATCACCGGCGTGCCGATCACGTTCTCATTGAGCCAGTGGATCGCCTCCCAGTCGTCTGGATGCTGCAAGCGCAGCCACGCCATCCCATCGAGCGTCCAGGGCGTGCCGTGTTCCCTGGCCCGCTGCGGCACTGCCAGCACCGTGTAGACCAGGCCCACCCCGATCAGCAGGAGCGCCAGCCCCAGCGCCGCCGGCTTGACCCGATGGGCGCGCCGCGCACGCAAATCCGCGACCGTCTGCCCCAGCCACCAGCTCCCCGCCAGGCTCCACAGCACCCACGCCTGGAAGTAGAACTTGAAAACGGTGTTCATCCGGTTGTAGAAGACATCCTTGAGGAAGACGAACTCCGGCGCGAGGGTCAGCAGTGCGCCGAGCAGCACCAGCAACAGCGGGAAGGTTGGCAGGCGCTGCGCCGCATCGTCGCGGAAGAGCGCCACCACCGAACCGACCACCGCCATCGCCAGCACCAGCGCCGTCCACGGATTCATCAGCCGGATGAGAAAGCTCTCGGCGAAGGTCTGCGGCGCGATGTGCTCCATACCGGGAACCGGCTGCCCGCGCAACACCGCCATGATGTGGGGATAGCCCACCAGCAGGCCGAGCACAATCCCCACTAGCAGCAGCCCCATCAGCGCGCCCATGCTCCAGGCGAGCAGTTGCAGCCAGTGGAGGCGCGTCCGGCGCACCGCCGTCGCCACGATCCCGGCTACCGGGATCAACAGCGGGGCGAACATCACCGCGAACTGCGGCAGCCGCGTCGCGTTGAAGAGGTTGGGCAGAATCCCGCCCGCCTGCGAGCGCAGCCCGATCCAGAAGGGCAGGTAGAACGCCAGGCTCAACACGCCCAACGCGACCGCCTCCGGCAGCGCCTCGATCAGGCGATCCAGCAACGGGCTGGCCTCCGCACGCCGCGCCCGTCCCAACACGAACGCCCCCATCAGCAGCGCCCAATAGATGGGAAAGTCCCACGTGTTGAGGAAGCCCAGCGCCCCCAGCACCACTGCGTATCCGGCCAGCGGCCACAGGCGATAGACCCAGCGCTCCCACTGCGCCCGCGTCGCCGGGAAGCTCTCCGCCTCTCCCGCGCGGTGGTAGAGATTGAGCGCCAGCGTCACGAGCACCATCGCCACCGGCAACATCAGCAGGTGGGGATGCATATCGCCCAGCGTGAAGCTGAAGGCGGGGAACTCGTCAATGATCTCCTGCTCCGCACCCCATGGCGTGTAATCGCGGATCGTGCGCGAGGCCTGCCACCACCAGAAGTAGCGCGTCGGTCGCCACGAGAAAGGGGGCTGTGGCGGCTGGCTCAGGTTGCGGATGTCCAGCCAGGCCCAGAAGCGCGCCGGGAGCAACCCGCGCGCGTGCAGCACCTCCAGAAAGCCCTGCCCGTTGCCCGTCACCACCAGCAGCAGCGGCCCAAAGAGCGCCCGCCCCGGCGCTTCTCCGCCCAACAGGTCGTAGACGACGCCATAAGCGCCCGTTGCGGTCAGCGCGAACCACGATGCAACGCCCAGGTTGAAGGCGATGGCCCCCGGTACTGCCGCCAGCTTCGTTATCATCCCCACGAGATGATAGCCTAAATAGTAGTACGAGATGGCGTAGCCAGAGAGCCAGGGATCATGGGGCGGCATCGAGGGAGCGCGCAGCACCGCGTTGAGGAAGGCGATCTCCATCCACTTCTCGCCGCCCGCAGTTTCCAGCTGCGGCTGCAACGCGCGGACGATGACCCACAGCAGAAAGGCCAGCGCGAAGAGGAACTCCGTCGCCAGCACGAACTCCCGATTGCGCTCCCACCAGGGGCGGAGCTCGGCCCAACGGTTGCGCATCAGCCACAGGCCCACGCCCAGCACCGCTAGCGCGGCGACCACCGCGCCCGCCGCCGTGTTCGCCCACAGCTGCGCGATTCCGCCCCACCAGAAGACCACGCCGACGAGCAACACGCCTAGCGTCTTCGCCACCGCGAACCCCCGCGAGGGCAAGCGACGCAGCCAGGCGAAGCTCAGCGGCAATCCTGCCAGCGTGAGCAGCTGGAGCACCAGATACCAGACCAGTACGTCTCTCATCCGCGTCTCTCCCCCTATGGCTCCAGGGTGATGTACGGGCGCACTTGCGCAAATATCGTCGGGCCGACGCCGGAGACGTTCTGTAGCGCCTCCAATGTCTCGAAGGGGCCGTGCGCCTCACGGTAGTCCACAATGCGCTGCGCCATCGCCGGGCCGATGTGGGGCAGGGCCTCCAGCTCCGCTGCTGTGGCAGTGTTGATGTTGACCAGCAGGCCCATCACCAGCGTCGCAGTGGGCGCGACCGTTGTAGCCAGGGGCGCGATGCCCTCCCGCGTGGGTACGACAAGATGCTGGTGGTTCGCCAAAGGGAGCGCCAGGTTGATGGCATCGAGGTTTGCTGCCTCAGTTGCGCCGCCCGCAGCGGCGACTGCGTCAGCAGCGCGACTGCCCGCCGGCAGGGTGAGTACCTGCGGCGTCGCCACCGCCCCGCTCACGTAGACCACCAGCGTCTCCGATACCACCGGCGTCGGCGCGACGACGATGACCGGAGCGGAGTCACACACCTGCCCCCAGTCCGTCGCCGGCGTGGGCAGCATCACGTGTGGGTTCTTGTTGTAGCCCACCCGATGGCCGATCAGCCCGCCGATCCCCAGACAAACAAGGGTAATCGCTACCAGCTGGAGACGCCAAAGCCGCTTTCCCCGATCGGGCATACTTTGCGCCATCGCTCAATCCGTCGTCGTTTCCTCAACCGGAGGCGTATCTACCAGCGGCTCTGAGGGGATCTCGATGGGTTCGCGCTGCAAAATCTCGCGGGCCGAGGTGCGCCGGAAGCGCCGGTAGAGCGCACGCAGGTCTATCTCCGGCAACTCGGCGCCGGCCTCAAAGTACCGCTGCGCCGCCTGCCCAATCGCCCACGTTCCCATCAGCGCCATCGCCGCTGAGGCGATCCAGCCCGGGCCGGGGATCAGCTTCGCCAGCTGTCCTCCCAGATAGCGCGAGAGCAACCCGCCGGCAATCGTGGTGAGGAGCTCTCGCGCGTGCGAGACGCTCATCGAGTGGCCGTAGGCCGCCGCGATGCGCAGCACCATCCGCGTCTGCGCCGCCAAAAGCACCGGAATGTCCAGGCCCGGCACCGGTTGCAGGCCGACGATTGCGTTCATCCAAGCGGTGCGGCGGATGATGCGGTTGACCAGTTGCCGTCGCACGGCGGGCAACTCGCGCGCCATGGCGACCGCCAACGCCGGCTGGACTTGCAGGATGGTCGGCAAGAGCCGGTCGGTCACGCCCAAACCCGTCCGCGCCGAAATCGCCAACGGGCGCAAGCCCAGGATGCGCTCGGCGTTCTCCAGAATCCAGGGCAAATCGCGCTTCACCAGGTCCGCTTTGTTAAGCACCACAACCACCGGCTTGCCGAGCGCATAAAGCGTCTCGTAGAGATCGTGATCGCTCTGCCGCACGCCCGCCACGGCGTCCAGCACCAACAGGATGAGATCGGCATCATCGGCAGCCTGTTGCGCGAGATTGGCCCGGTCAATGCCCCACACCTCGCCGAAGCCCGGTGTGTCAACCAGCATGAACGGCCCCAGCGGATGCTCGACGACGCCCTGCGTCGTGCCCGGCACCGCGCTCACCGCTGAAAGGGTGTGTCCGTGCAACCGGTTGAACAGCGTGGATTTGCCGCTGTTCACCGGCCCCACAATCGCCAGCCGTGAGCGGGTCTCCTGGTCAATGTCGCGCTCCAGGGCGCGCCAATCCAGCGACCTTAGCACGGTGTTCAAGTCCTTCATACGGGTTGGTAAAAGTAATGTGTCCATAGCGCAAAGTTTAACACGAAATGGGCCAGGAGCAACGGGCCGCTTACACGCCCCAGCGCCCGCCGGAGAGGCGATAGAGCGCGTAATCCAGCGCGTTGCCCATGTAATTCGCCATCGAGATGACCCGCAGGAGCGCTTCGATGTGCTGGACTTCTTCTTCTCCGTAGGCCGCTACGAGCTGCGCCCGCGCTTCGGGGTCGGGTTGACCGCCGGTATCGGCCCAATGCTGCGCATAGAACACCGCCGGGATTTGCGCCTCTGGACATACTTCCACCACACCATCCAGCAGCGCAGCGACCTCTTCCGCTGACAACCCCTCCGTTAGCGCGGCTTTGGCGTGATAGTTGGCGCAGTAGCGGCAGCCGTTCACCTGTGTCACCGCCAACATCAGCCGCTCGCGGAAGTCCTCTGGGATTTGCCGCATGGCTTTGGCAATAGCTGCTCGATGCTTGCGCATAAAGCGCAGGTCAGAGCGCAGCTCCGCCAGGCTGCCATAGGTCCGTTTGGGGAAATCGTCCAGGAACGCACCTCCGGGTTTTTTGGCCCGTTGCTCTTGGAGCCAGCTGCTCCCCAGCATGATCAGAGGATAGGGCAGCCAGCGCGATGCCCAGGCAAGCACTTGATACAGCCACCCCGGCACGGAGACGACGACCCCGCGCTCCAAATCGCGCAGCGAATGCGCCGCGACCCCTTCCGCCGACAGCCACACGAAGTCCGGTAACCCCGCCACCGGCTCTTTGGATTGCTCGTGGAATTCGGTGCGGGTGAAGCCGGGACAGAGCGCCTGCACCCGCACGCCGGTTCCGTGGATCTCCTGGTGCAGCGCCTCGGTGAAGGTGATGAGGTAACGCTTGGTCGCCGAATAAGTCGCGTTGCCCGGCAGCGGATAAAAGCCCGCCACGGAAGCGACGTTGACCACCGCTCCGCGCCCGCGCGCGATCATGCCCGGCAACGCCGCGCGGGTGAGCCACACCGCAGCAACGATGTGGACGTCAATCATCGCAACGTGGGACGCCAGCGCCACCTCCGAGAAGTGTCCCTTGGTTCCAAAGCCCGCGTTGTTCACCAGGAAATCGAGCCGGGGCAGCGCCTCAATGTGCGCCACCAGCCCGTCAACGTCGGCCTCGTCGGCCAGGTCCGCCGCGAAGACCTCGCAGGCGATACCGTGCTGCTCCGTCAACGTCGCCGCGAGCGCCTGCAAGCGCGCTTCGCGCCGGGCCACCAGCAGCAGATCGTATCCCGCCGCCGCGAGTTGAGCCGCATAGTCCGCGCCGATGCCGCTCGAAGCGCCAGTGATCAGCGCCAGCGGGCGCACCTCGCGCCCCGGATGGAGCGGCGGCAGCGAGCGGCGATAGCGCTCGCGCTGCCACAGGTAGAGTCCCACCAACCCGCCGGTCGCCAGTCCCAATCCTAGCCACAGTTTATTGTTCCGTTTCGTCATCTCAGCTCCTCGATCCTCTCTCAAAATCCACGTTGCTGCCCCGTCCACGGCGACGGAGCATTTTCCTCAAATTCCTCCACACTCGGTCCCTGCAACATCCGCAGCCGCCACGTCCCGTAAAGATAGGTGGCGATCAGCAACAACACCGTCGCGGGCCAGCCTGTGAGCACGCTCAACACGGCCAACCATCCCGCCGCCGCTCTGGTGAAGAAGAGCCATTGCAAGAGCAGCCGCAGCGCAGAGTAAACCGCCCACGCCCACGTGACCTCTGTGTAGGCGGGCCGGACACGCGGATGCCAATACCACGTCCACGGCCAGCCCCGCGCCAGATGGCTCGCCCAGGCGACCAGGGGCCGCTTGACGAGCGCGCTTACCACGCACGCTACAATGGTCAATCCTGTGGAGGCGATAGTGGGCAGGAAGTAGCCCTCCGCCCGCCCCGACAGCCATGCCAGCAACGCTGCCAGCAGCACGGCCCCCAATCCGCCCAGCGCATAGGTGAGCGATTGCTGCCGCCCCAGCCGCACTACCGCCAGCAGCATCGCCGCTCCCACGGAAATCCCGGCTGCCACGGGCAACCCCCACAGCGCGTTTGCCAACGCGAAGAGCAATGGCGGCACCGCCACATCCAACAGATTCCCCCGTCCGCCCAGAACTGCGCGGAACTCCTCCTGTATCTCGCGCCATTTAGGCTCGTTCACAGCACGTCCACCG
>DAOTXC010000128.1:0-24067 GCA_034435555.1 Anaerolineae bacterium | reverse complement strand
CCCCTTCTCGAGCCTTTTCGATACCAGGGGGTGCCAACAGGGAGACGTGCTGGATAGTCATTCATGCGGGTCTCTGCCTCTCTGCCCGGCGCTGTCCCCGGTCAGCCCTTGCGTCAGCCGCGCCCACTGCGCTTGGGCCTGCGCCCGTGCCGGTCCAACAGAGGCACATACGGGAAGGGCTCCAGTTCGGGGCCGCCGCCGGGTCGCAGGTCAAAGGCCGCGGCGACCTGCGCGGCAGGGGGGGTATCCAATTGCACCCAAGCCGCGCCAGGAGTGCAGAAGCAGATGCGCGTTGCAGGATGTGGCGGAGTAGCGGAGACGGCTGTATAGTGATTAAGGAGCTTGTATTACTTTTTGTGTGGTATAAAATTGGGGTAGATGCCCATAGAGATGGAGAAGCTACCTGTCATCTTCAATACATGATTTATCCCCCTCAATTTATGGAGAAGTGAACGATGAGCTATATCACAGTCAAAGAGATGCCTCAAGATGAGCGCCCGCGCGAGCGACTGGAACGTGTCGGCCCACAGGCGCTCTCCACTGCGGAGCTGCTGGCGATTATCCTGCGCACTGGCGTGGGCGGTGAAAATGTGTTGACCATGGCGACGCGCCTGTTGGCGAAGTACAACGGGTTAGGGGGATTGGCGCGGGCGGATTTCGCGCAAATCGCCGGCGAGCACGGGCTGGGACGCGCCAAAACTGCGCAAATCCTGGCCTCCCTGGAGCTGGGGCGGCGTTTAATGGCCGAAAACCCTGAAGAACGCTTTCAAATCCGCGCGCCCTCGGATGCGGCCAATCTGCTCCTGCCGATATTGGGGCACAAAGAGCAAGAGCACTTCGTCGTCCTCTACCTGGACACGCGAAATCGCGTGCTCGATCAGGAAATCCTCTACAAGGGCAGTCTCAACACCTCCCTGGTGCGCATCGCCGAGGTCTTTCGCAGCGCGGTACGCCGCAACTGCGCAGCGGTGATTGTCGCGCACAACCATCCCTCCGGCGACCCCGACCCCTCCCCGGAAGATGTGGCGCTCACGCGCCGATTGGTCGAAGCCGGCAAGCTCTTGGAGGTGGATGTGTTGGATCATCTGGTGATTGGGCAGAATCGGTTCGTCAGCTTGCGCGAGCGCGGCCTGGGCTTTGAATCGGCTTGAATGGCAGGTGCACCGTGCACCTGTGCATTTGTCCAATCGCGTGCGTGACCTTATAATGAAGCTATTCGGCAGGCGGGAGGTTATCGCATGAGCATCTTTGCAGACTATCGGCGCGGCATGGAAACGCTGCTCCAGCAACTGGAGGTGAAATTCGGGCGCGACCCTGATGGCATCTACGGGGAGGCGGTGGTGTATCAGAGCCGGTTGGAGGATAATCTTTATGCGGCAGAACGCTACGGTGATACCGAAGCGCGGCGCGCAGATCGGACGCAAGTATTGGATGCCCTTAACCGCCTGGCGCTCCGCCATCTGGGCGCGAGCTTCAACGCGCTCTATCGGGCGCAGCCGGATGCGGGGAGCGGCACTGCCTCACAGATCACCACGACCACCACGGCCTCCGGCGAGCGCGGCATGGCGATTGGCGGCAACGTGAGCGGCAGCGCCCTGATCACCGGCAATGGCAATGTTGTGGGGGATGGCAACGTCATCATCCAGGGCGAGGCCATGCCCACCGGCGATGCCGAGGGGTTGCACGGCGCGCTGCGCATGGCGCGTCGAGCTTTAGCCATTCTTGAAGAACAGGCCGCCGGCTATAGCGCCCTGAGCATCCCCGTGCATCTTCAGATCGAGCTGGAAGAGCAGCGCAAGAGGGTACGCGATTTGGAAGTACGCCTGCAAGCCGCTGCTCGCTGATTCGTTAATTCGCTAGGAAGAACCTATGAAACTGATCATCCGGTGGGCAATTACCGCACTCTCTCTGTTCGTCGCTGCGTGGCTGCTTCCCGGCATCGAAGTCGCCAGCGATGGCTGAGTCATCTACGCGGTTATGGCTGTCATCCTGGGTCTCGTCAACGCCATTGTGCGGCCCGTGCTTAAACTCTTGACGTGCCCGTTCATCGTCCTCACCCTGGGATTGTTCACGTTAGTAATCAACGCCCTCACCCTCTGGATCGCCGCCTGGATCGCGCAGAACTGGTTCGGCGTTGGCTTCCACATTGCCGACTTCTGGGCCGCGTTCTTTGGCAGCATCATCGTCAGCGTGGTGAGCGTGATTCTCAACATCTTCGTCCGCGACAAGGACGACGACTGACCCTGCTCTCTCCCCCTGTGCGCGGCCTGCCAGCTCCCTGGTGGGCCGCGTCGTTTTCCTCTTGCCGTCATGGATACCCGTGTTATAATGAGGTCATCAGAAGTATGGCGAAAAGGAGCTGTACAAACATGAACCGTGGCATGGATATTCGACGCATCACGTTGACCGCCCTCATGGGCGCGTTGATCTTCGTTCTGACTGCTGTCCCACGCATCCCCACGCCCATTGGCGGATACGTGCATCTGGGCGATGTGGGCATCACCTTTGCGGCGCTCGCCTTCGGCCCCTGGGTGGCGATGATCGCCGGGGGACTGGGCACCGCTCTTGCTGATGTGGCCGGCGGCTATGCGCAGTTTGCGCTCCCCTCGCTGCTGACGCACGGCGTGCAGGGCCTGCTGATGGGGTTGATCGTTCGCCGCCAGCTCAACAATGTCACCTACACCCTGGCGATTATCGTCGGCGCGCTCACCGTCGTTGCGGGCTACTTTCTGGCGGGCATCGCGCTCTATGGCCTGGCCGCGGCCCTCACCGAGCTCATCCCCAATCTCGTCCAGGGGTTGGTGGGCGGGATCGTCGGCGTGCCCCTCTATCTGGCCGTGCGCCGGGCCTATCCGCCCCTGGCGCATTACTACCCACGCGAGCAATAAGCGTCTAGAGCAAAGCCTTTGCCGCCAGCCATTGTCGCTACCGGCCTGAGCTTTTGCTATCCGCCCCCCAGCCCGGCCTTGCCTGCCCAGCAGGTTCTGGACGGGCTGGATTTGCAGGTGGGCGAGGGCGAAGCGTGCGCCATTTTGGGAGCCAGCGGCAGTGGCAAGAGCACCCTCTGCCACTTGCTGGCGGGATTGGCCCCCCGGTACACCGGCGGCCACAGCGCGGGACGCCTCGTCGTTGCCGGCTGTGAGGTGCAGCAAGCGCCGCCGCCCGTGGGCGCGATTGGCGTCCTCTTCCAGGATGCGGCGACCCAACTCTTCAACACCACCGTCGAAAACGAGGTCGCCTGGGGCTTGGAGGCGCTCGCGCTGCCCCCCGTGACCATCGGCGAGCGGGTGATGCAGGCGTTGCAGCGCTTCGGGCTGCTGCACCTGCGATATCGGCCCCCGTGGGCGCTTTCCGGCGGGGAGCAGAAGCGCCTGGCGTTGGCGGCCCTCTGGGCGATGCGCCCGCAGGTGCTCATTCTGGATGAACCGCTCGGCGGCCTCGATCCCCGTGGCTGCATCGAGGTGCTCGCTGCACTGCGGGCGCTCAAAGCGCAGGGGACGACCCTGCTCGCAGCCACCTTGCGCCCTCAGACGGCTCGGCTGGCCGATCACGCCGCGCTGTTGGCCGAGGGGCGACTTACCTCTGCAACTACGCCTGAGGCGCTTCTCGCGGAGGAGGCGCGCCTGTACCACGCCGGGATCTACTTTCCCCCTGCGCGCTGGCCCGGTCTACGCCCGCAACGGCCCCTGAGCGCCGATCCCCCCGCCGTGGCGCTGCGCCAGCTGCGCTTTCGCTATCCTGACGGCCACGCCGTGCTCCACGGCCTCGATCTGACGATCCCCCAGGGGCAATTTGTCGCCCTCATCGGGGCTAACGGGGCCGGCAAGAGCACCCTGGCGCGTCATCTCAACGGCCTGTTGCGTCCCACCGCCGGCGAGGTGCGCATCCTGGGGCAGAAAATCGCAGGGCAGGCGGTGGGGACGATCGCCCGTCAGGTGGGCTTCCTTTTTCAGAGGCCGGAGCAACAGCTCTTCGGTGCGACCGTGCGCGAGGAGCTCGCCTACGGCCCGCGCCGCTTGCAGCTCCCTGATGCCGACGCGCGCGTTGCGCGGGCGCTGCGCCACTTTGAGCTGGAGGCGGTCGCCGCGCTGCCGCCCGCCATCCTCAGCTACGGCACACAGCGCTCGGTGACATTGGCCGCGCTCGCCGCGCTGGAGACGCCCCTCCTCGTGTTGGACGAACCCACCGTCGGCCTGGATGGCGCCGGCTGGCAGCAGCTCCTGCTCTGGCTGGCCGAGCGCCGCGCCGCAGGCGTGACGCTCATCTGCATCACCCACGAGCTGGCGCTGGCGGCGGTCGCGGATCGCGTCATCGCCTTGCACGAAGGGCGACTTCTGGCCGATGGCGACCCCGCCGAGGTGTTACCCCGGCTCGACCCGGAGGTAGTGGCGTGAGCCTGACGCTCGATCTCCACACGCCGGGCCGCTCGTGGCTCCATCGACTCGACCCACGGGTGAAGCTGGTCGGCCTGGGGCTGGGGATGACGGCAGCGTTTCTGCTCCCTCACCCGGCGCATCTCGCGCTCTACACGGCGCTGCTCTACGCGCTGCTGCGGCTGGCCGCTGTCCCCCCGGCGCGGATCGGATGGCTGTGGCGACAGTTGCGCCTGCTCCTGCTGCTGATCCTGCTGTTGCAGCCCTTCTTCACGCCTGCAGGGACGGCCTGGCTGACCGTCGGCCCGCTTCGCCTGACCAGTGGCGGCTTGCTCAATGCCTTGCAGCTGGCGCTGCGCGTATTGAGCCTGGCGCTCCTCACCGGCTGCGTGCTCTTCACCACCAAGCAGCGCGCGCTTGTTCACGGGCTGGTGTGGTTGGGTATCCCCTACAGCTGGGGCTTGCTGTTGAGCCTCACCTTGCGCTTCGTGCCCGCTATCGGCAAACTTTTTGTGGCCGTGCGCGAGGCGCAGGCGGCGCGCGGCTGGGTCGCGCGCGGCAACATCGTCCAGCGGACGCGAGACTACCTGCCCGTGCTCGTCGCGGTCATCATCGGCACCTTGCAAATGAGCGATCAGCTCACGTTGGCCCTGGCCGCGCGCGGTTTGGCCGAAAATGCGCCCCGCACGGTGTGGCGCCCCCTGCGGATGCGCCTCTCCGACTGGCTGGCGTTGGCCGTGTTGTGCGGGGGCTTCCTCAGCCTGACGCTGTGGCGGGCGGGCTGCTTTTAGCATTCGCCAAAATTGAGTATACTATAGGCAATGGAGACCGCGTAGCCCTTGCTTGCAGGGCCAAGACATCTTTGACATCCGCGTAAGGAGTAATGCTATGGCGCTTTGGGACGTATACTACACTGTGACCCATGTTGATGAGGCGCTCAGCCTGCTGGAGAAGCACGCCGGGCGCGCCCGCCTGATTGCGGGGAGCACCGATCTGATCCTCGAGCTGCAACACCGGATGCGTGAAGCAGCGGTACTGATTGACATCACGCGCGTGGGCGGGCTGGATACTATCCAGCTGGGCGAGGACGGCCTGATCCACATTGGGCCGATGGTCACGCACGCACAGGCCGCGGCCTCCCCCTTGTTGCAGGAACGGGCACTCCCGCTGGCCCTGACCTGCTGGGGCGTGGGCGGGCCGCAACTCCGCAATCGCGGCACGCTCGCCGGCAACATCGTCACCGCGACGCCCGCCAATGACACCCTCACCACTTTGCGTGCGCTCGATGCGCAAGTCACGTTGCGCAGCACGCGCAGCGAGCGGATCGTCAAACTTGAGGACTTTTGCACCCACGTTCGCTGCACGGTGTTGGAGCCAGATGAGATGCTGGTGGACATCGCCTTTGCGCCGCTGGAGGCGAACCAACGTGGCATCTATCTCAAGCTGCGCCCGCGCAAGGCGCTCGCCATCGCCGTCGTTAACGTGGCGGCGATTCTCACGCTGGAGGAGGCGACCGTCACCGAGGCGCGCATCGCGCTGGGCTGCGTCGCGCCGACCATCGTGCGTGCGCCGGAGGCCGAGGCTGCTCTGGTTGGCGGCCCGTTGAGCGACGAGCGCGTCGCTCAGGCGGCGCAGCTGGCTGCCGAGGCTACCCGTCCCATTGACGACGTGCGCGGCTCGGCCTGGTTCCGCTTCGAAGAGGTACAGGCGTTGGTGCAGCGGGGCCTGGAGCGGCTGCGAGATAACGACACCCGCGAGGATCTACCGCAGCCGGAGGAGATGGTGCTGCTCTGGGGCAACGCCCGCCGTCGCCCGCGCCTCTCCGGGCCGACGATTGCCCATCACACCAGAGGGAACGAGCCGATTCAGTGTACCGTGAACGGCGAAAATCACGTCGTGCGCGGGGCCAACGGCAAGACCTTGCTCCACATGCTGCGCGATGATCTGGGGCTGATGGGGACGAAGGTCGGCTGCGAGGAGGGCGAGTGTGGGGCCTGCACCGTGTGGCTCGATAGTGTTGCGGTGCTGGCCTGTCTCACCCCGGCCCCACGGGCGCATGGGGCGCAGATCGTCACCGTCGAGGGGCTGGCGGAGGGCGACGCCCTCCATCCGGTGCAGCAAGCCTTCATTGATGAGGACGCCGTCCAGTGCGGGTACTGCACCCCCGGCTTCGTGATGAGCGCGGCGAACCTGCTGGAGGAGCGCCCCCAACCCACCCGCGAGCAGATCATCACCGCTTTGAGTGGCAACCTCTGCCGCTGTACCGGCTACTACAAGATCATCCGCGCGGTGGAGAAAGCCGCCGCCCGCGAAGAGTGAGCGCCGATGAGACGCACTGTTCCGATCCAATCCGCGGATAAGATTGACCTCTATCTGCGCACCTATTACTCGCTGCTACGCACCACGCAGGAGGTGCAGATTCGCACGCTGGAAGAGGCGCACACCGGCATTGATTCGGTGTTGCACACGCAAGCCGGCTCGCTATCCCCCGATATGTCTGCGCTGGTCTACAGCAGCTTGCGATTGCCCTTCTGCATCCGCGATGTGCGGCTGGTCGTGCTGGGCCAGACCGAGGAGGTCTTCGACCGGGGCGGCTATCCCTCTGTGGAGGAATGGCAGCCGGTCGCGGCGCAGGGGCGGCGGCGGCGGCTGCTCTTCGATGGCGACGAGACGCTCGCGGCCTTTATCGCCAGCATCTCCGATGTGGATGACATCGTGCCCATCCTTACCGCGTTTCAGATCGAGTGGAACAAGCTGCACACGCTCATCCATTTGCGGGCGGGCCTGACGGAGAAGCTTGCGGATTGGGCGGAGACTGGCCTCGCCTCCAAGGTGCTCATCAAGGAGACACGCAAGGCACTGCGGCTGAAAAAGGACGATTGGCAACGGTTGGAGGACATCTGGAAGGAGCAGCTGGCCCCCACGTTGTACGCCATTGCTCGCCAGCGCAAGCGTATGGCTTTACAGCTCCTCGCAGGCTCTTACGTGGACTATCGCCGGGCAACGCAACGCTGGTGGACGCACATCGCAGAGAGCGCCCCGTTGGATCTCTCGCGCCGCCCGGTCTATTTCATCTCCAGCAATACGCACAGTCCGGTGAACATGCTCACGGGCTTTGCACAGCATCATCAGCCGGCCTTGCAGCACTATCTGGAGACGTGCGCGGACGCGTCCTTGCGCCAGGAGGCTGAGCGCATCCAGCAGGGGCAGGTTCCTAGCAGTTGGTCGAACTTCCTGTATTATCTGCTCAAGAAGTACCTTAACACGTCGGAGGGGCGGGCGCTCCATGAAGCGCGCCCGGCTTACGAGGCCGCGCACGGCATCGCCCGCATTCCTAGCACGCAGACCTTCGATTTGGAGGCACAGGTCATTGAACTGGCCCGCTTGATCCCGGAGGATCTCGATCCCCGATTGTGCGATCTGCCGTTGGAGCGTTTGTGCGACAGCCGCGCGGTGATTCTCAACATTGATTATCCGCTTGGCTTCGCGGCTTATCATCTGCTCTCGCGTGTCGCGGCGAGCGTGGGCGAGCTGCGGGGCCTCTACGTGATCGGCAAGTGCGCCACGCTCAACGCCCGCATCGGCGATGTGCTCATCCCCAACATCTTCTATGACGAGCACTCGCGCAACACCTACCTGGTCAACAACGTCTTCGGCGCCGCCGACGTCGCCTGCCATCTCATCCACGGCGATGTGCTCGATAATCAGCGCGCGATCACTGTGCGGGGGACCTTTCTCCAGAACGAACCCTATATGAAGGAATTCCTCAACGCGGGCTATACCGATGTGGAGATGGAGGCGGGGCCGTATCTCTCCGCCGTCTATGAGTTCATCCGCCCCCGACGCTATCCGATGGACGAGCTTGTCAATCTCTACCCAATCCCGTTCGAGATCGGCTTTATCCACTACGCTTCCGACACGCCCATCAGCAAGGGACAAAATCTGGGGACGCAAAATCTTTCTTACTATGGCATGGATCCCACCTACGCCGCCACCGTCGCGGTTTTACGTCGCATTCTCACCCTGGAAACGCAAAGAGGCGGCAAAAAGTCACAGCCGCAAGGAGAGACGCTATGAAAGGTAATTACGTTGGTCAACCGCTCCCGCGTATCGACGCTCAGAGCAAGGTGACGGGACAAGCGCCCTATGCTGGTGATCTCAACATGGAAGGGCAATTGCACATGAAGGTGCTCTTTGCGGGGCGGCCCCACGCGCGCATCACAGCGATAGATACGACTGAGGCGGCGGCCTTGCCCGGCGTGGTCGCCATCTTCACCGCCGCCGATGTGCCCGTCAACGAGTACGGGCTGCAATACCCCGATCAACCGGTCTTATGCGGGCCGGGTGGCCCCAAGGAGGGGACCGACGTGGTGCGCTTCGTGGGGGATCAGGTCGCCGCCGTGGTTGCGGAGACTGAGGAGGCCGCCAGCGCCGCCCGCGAACTGCTCAAAGTGACCTACGACCCACTGCCCGTCATCACCGATCCCCGCGAGGCATTGCTGCCGGAGGCCCTACAGCTGCACCCGGCCTATCCCGGCATTGACATTCACCCGGAGCTCGTCTTCGAGGGGAACATCTGCTCGCGCCACCGCATCCGCCGGGGCGATGTGGAGGCGGCCTGGGCGCAGGCGGCAGCAATTGTCGAATCGGAGTATGAGATACCGGGGCAGGAGCACATCTACCTGCAACCGGAGGCGGGCCTGGGCTACATGGATGAGGAGGGGCGCGTCACGCTCATCTGCGGCGGTCAGTGGACGCATGAGGATCAGCACGCCATCGCCCACGCGCTGGGGCTGGAGACGGAGCAGGTGCGCGTGATTTACGCCGCCATCGGCGGGGCCTTCGGCGGCAAGGAGGATATGTCCGTCCAGATCGTGCTGGCATTGGCGGCATGGAAGCTTCAGCGCCCGATCAAGCTAGTTTGGAGCCGTGAGGAGTCCATCGTGGGCCATCACAAGCGCCATCGCGTCTTTGCGCGCGCGCGGTGGGCGGCGGATAGCGAGGGCCATCTGCTCGCCGCCGAGACGGAGGTCATCGCCGACGCTGGGGCCTACATCTACACCACCAACAAGGTCTTGGGGAACCTGCTGCTCACCTGCAACGGGGCGTACCGTATCCCCAACGTCAAAACCGATGTGCTAGGCGTTTACACCAACAATATCCCCGGCGGCGCTTTCCGGGGTTTTGGCGCGCCGCAGGGCAACTTCATCGCCGAGTCGCAGATGAACAAGCTGGCCGAGGCGCTGGGGATGGACCCCGTGACGCTGCGGCTGCGCAATCTCGTGCGCGAGGGCGAGCCTATGCCGTGGGGCAAGCCGCTCCCCGACGACGCGCGTGGGCTGGAGCAATCGCTCATCGCGGCGGCGGAGGCTGCCGGGTGGCGACAGACCGCCTCAGATTGGGCCGCGCCGCAGATTCAGGCCCAGCCCGGCGACCCGCCCTACCTCAAGCGGGGCGTCGGCATCGCCCTGGGCGTCAAAAACGTGGGCTTCTCCTTTGGCTACCAGGAGAACGCCTGGGCCGGCATTGAGCTGCAGGGCGGGGCCGAGATCGAGTCCGCCATAGTCTACGCCGCCAGCGCCGACGTGGGCCAGGGGACGCGCACCGTCATCCGCCAGATGGCAGCCGAGGCGTTGGAGATTGACATCGAGAAGGTGACGGTGGCCGAAACAGATACGGCGATCACCGGCAGCGCCGGCTCCGTCTCCGCCTCGCGGATGACTTTCATGATCGGCAACGCGGTGCGGGGCGCAGCGGCGGCGGCGCTGGAGCAGTGGCGCGCCGAGGAGCGCCCGGTTAAGGTCGAGTACACCTATCTGGCCCCCAAGACCACGCCCATTGATCCCGAAACCGGCTATGGGCATCCGAACTTCTCCTACGGCTATGTCACCATCGCGGCGGAGGTCGCGGTGGATACGCAGACGGGCGAATATGAATTCCCCCGGATCATCTGCGCTAACGATGTGGGGCAGGCGATCAATCCCCGGCTGGTGGAGGGGCAGATCGAGGGGGGCGTGGTGCAGGCGTTGGGCTGGGCCACCACGGAGCACTTCATCCAGAAGGACGGGTATCCCCTCACCAAATCCATGGCGACCTATCTCATCCCCACCATCGCCGACATTCCGCATGAGGTGCAGGCCATCCTCATCGAAAATGCGGAACCCTCCGGCCCGTGGGGGGCGCGCGGCATGGGCGAGATGCCCTTCATCCCGGTGGCGGCGGCGGTGCATCACGCGCTGCGCAACGCGACCGGCGTCTGGTACAATCGCTTCCCCTTCACCGTCGAGCGGGTCCTGCGCGGGCTGAAGGGGCGCTCTTAGAGGAAATCGCGGCTCCCTTCCGAAAGCGCGCTGATTCGCTGATTTGTTGACTCGTTCAGGAGGACATGATGAACAAAACTATGCTACGTTATGGCGTCTTTGGTGGCTCCTTCGATCCGTTGCATTACGGGCATCTGGCCCTGGCGGAGACGGCGCGGGTGCAGCTCCAGCTTGATCTGGTGCTCTTCGTGCCGGTAGGACAACAACCCATCAAACAGAGCCATACCTCGTCCGCCGCCGACCGCGCCGCGATGGTGGAGAGAGCCATTGCCGACAATCCCGGCTTTGCCCTCTCCCGTGTTGACCTCGATCGCTCCGGCCCGCACTACACCGTGGATACGTTAGGGCTGCTCCGCGAGCAGCATCCCGACGTCGCCACCTGGTACTTTCTGATGGGTGAGGATTCGCTCCACGAGCTGCCCAAGTGGCGCGAACCGGAGGGGATCTTGCAGCAGGCGACCCTGGGGGTGATGCCCCGCGTGGGGCAGCGCGCCGATGTGTTGGGGATGCGGGCGCACTTCCCGCTGCTGGCGGAGCGGCTCATCTGGCTGGATGTGCCGCCGCTGCACATCTCCGCCACCGATCTGCGGTTGCGCGTCCGCAAGAGCCTGCCGCTGCGCTACCTCGTCCCGCCCACCGTCGCGGCCTACATCGAGGAGCATCAGCTCTACATGCAATGACCCTCCCATCATAGTTAGGACTTACGCAATCACGCGGCCTCAACATCTTGAACCGCAGAGTGCGCAAAGGACGCAGAGTTTTTTATTAAAAAACCCGCCGACGTTGCTCAAAAGGACGATTTTTGTTGTGCTAAGATGTCGATAAAGCACTCAAAGGCAATTCTCTTTGCGCTCTCTGCGTACTCTGCGGTTAGGTTCTCGATACTTGCGTAAGTCCTGATAGTGTTGCTTCTATGGGCGTACCTGCGGGTGCGCCCTTTTTCGTGAAATTGCCCCGCGCTGCACTTGACATCCCCGCAGTTCCAGGTATAATTAGAACATAAGTTCTAAAAACGAGAAGTCATCATCCCTCCCGCGAGTTCGGCGGCAATCATTACCTGTTAGCTAGCCTGACCAGAATGGCAGCTCCGCCTGAATCACGGCGCCGTGCGGTAACTTTGCGGGAGGGATTCTTCCCCTCAACTCGCCAAGCCATGTTATAATAACAGGTCGCATGTAGAGTCGAGGGAGAAACAGATATGGCAAGCGATCAATTGATCATTCGTGGGGCGCGGCAGCACAATCTCAAAAACATCTCGCTGGCGATCCCCAAAGAGCGTCTCGTCGTCATCACCGGGCTGTCGGGGTCGGGCAAGTCGTCGTTGGCCTTCGATACGATCTTCGCCGAGGGGCAGCGCCGCTACATCGAATCGCTCAGCGCCTACGCTCGGCAGTTCCTGGGGCAGCTCAACAAGCCCGATGTTGAATCCATCGAGGGCCTCAGCCCGGCCATCGCCATTGACCAGAAGGGCGTCTCGCACAACCCCCGCTCCACCGTCGGCACTGTCACCGAAATCTACGACTACCTGCGCCTGATCTACGCGCGCATCGGCGAGCCGCACTGCCCGCAGTGTGGCCGTCCGGTCAGCAAGCAGAGCGCGCAGGAGATCGTGGACGCGCTGCTGGCGCTCCCGCCAGGGACGCGCTTGCTGGTGCTCGCGCCGCTGGTGCGCGGCCGCAAGGGCCACCATCGTCCCACCTTCGAGGAGATTCGCAAGCTGGGCTTTGTGCGCGCCCGCGTTGATGGGACTGTCTACGAGATCGAGGAGCTCCCCGAACTCGACCGCTACAAGCTGCACGACATTGAGGCGGTGGTGGATCGCCTCATCATCCCCGACCCGGAAGAGGACCACGAGTCCGCCTACCGCGATTTTGTCAGCCGCACCACCGATTCCGTCGAGACCGCGTTGCGGCTTGGCGATGGCATCCTCATCGTCAGTCAGGTGGGCGCGGTGGCGGAGGGCGACACCCTCTTCTCCGAGCGGCTGGCCTGCCCGGTGTGCGGCATCAGCCTGCCGGAGATCGAGCCGCGCACCTTCTCCTTCAACAGTCCCCACGGCGCGTGTAACGCCTGCCAGGGCCTCGGCTACAAGCTGGAGCTCGATCCCGAGCTCATCGTCCCTAACGGCGATGCCTCACTGGAGGAGGGCGCGATTGCCTACGGCGTGGCTGAGGATCACAACAGCTACACCTGGCGCATCATAGAGAATGTCGCCGCGCACTACGGCATCCCGCTCGACCGTCCCTGGAACGAGCTCCCGCCCAACCAGCAGGAGGTGCTCCTCTACGGGAGCGGCGCCGAGCGCATCCCGATGCAGCTCGAGGGTGAGCAGGGGACGTGGCGCGGCGCGCGCACTTACGAGGGGATCATCCCCAACTTACAGCGCCGCTACGAGGAGACCTCCTCCGATTACATCCGCAACAAGATCGAGGAGGTGATGAGCCACACGCCCTGCCCGGTCTGCCAGGGCAGCCGCCTCCACGAGATCGCCCGCGCCGTCACAATTGTCGAGCAGCCCATCCACGCGCTCACGCGCTGGCCGGTGCTGCGCCTGCGGATGTGGGTGCAGCAGTTGTTGGAGGATGAGACGCTGCTGACCCCCAAGGAGCAGGCCATCGCCGAGCGCGCATTGCGCGAGATCGTCAGCCGGCTCACCTTTTTGGTGGATGTGGGCCTCGATTACCTGAGCCTCGACCGCAGCGCCGGGTCGCTCTCCGGCGGCGAGGCCCAGCGCATCCGGCTGGCAACGCAGGTCGGATCGCGCCTCACCGGGGTGCTTTACGTCCTCGATGAGCCGAGCGTGGGGCTGCACCAACGCGACACTGCGCGGCTCATCCGCACGCTGGCGGAGATGCGCGACCTGGGCAACACGGTGCTCGTGGTCGAGCACGATGAGGAGACCATCCGCGCGGCGGACTGGATCGTTGATCTGGGGCCGGGGGCCGGGGAGCACGGC
Source organism: Anaerolineae bacterium (assembly GCA_034435555.1). Taxonomy (GTDB): domain Bacteria; phylum Chloroflexota; class Anaerolineae; order B4-G1; family SLSP01; genus DAOTXC01. Next base: position 10,418 of record DAOTXC010000128.1, on the reverse strand, counting down.
GGCGAGGTCGTCGTCGCGGGGCCGCTGGAGACGATTCTGGCGCATCCCACCTCGCAGACGGGGGCCTACCTTTCGGGCCGTAAGTGCATCCCCATGCCTGCGGAGCGACGGAAGGGGAACGGCAAGGCGCTTCTCGTGCGCGGGGCGCGCCAGCACAACCTCAAAGATATCGCCGTGCGTTTCCCGCTCGGCCTCTTCACCTGCGTGACCGGCGTCTCCGGGTCGGGCAAGAGCTCGCTGGTGGTGGAGACGCTCTACACGCGATTGGCGCAGCTGCTCCATAACTCGCGGCAGCCCGCCGGCGATTGTGACGCCATCGAGGGCATCGAGCATCTCGACAAGGTCATCAACATTGACCAGTCGCCGATTGGACGGACGCCGCGCTCCAACCCCGCCACCTACACGGGAGTCTTCACCCCCGTCCGCGAGCTCTTCGCTGAGCTGCCGGAATCGAAGTTGCGCGGGTACAAGCCGGGGCGCTTCTCCTTCAACGTGAAGGGCGGGCGCTGCGAGGCCTGCCAGGGACAGGGCACGCTCCGCATCGAGATGCAGTTCTTGCCGGAGGTCTATGTCCCCTGTGACGTGTGCCACGGCACGCGCTACAACCGCGAGACGTTGCAGATTCGCTACAAGGAGCGCAACATCGCCGAGGTGCTGGAGCTGACCGTTAGCGAGGCGTTGGAGTTCTTCGCAGCAATTCCGCGCATCGTCAGCCGTTTGCAGACGCTCCAGGATGTGGGGCTGGGCTACCTGCGCCTGGGGCAGGCCGCGCCGACGCTCTCCGGGGGCGAGGCCCAGCGCGTGAAGCTCTCCAAGGAGCTCTCCAAGCGCGCCACCGGGCGCACCTTCTACATCCTCGATGAGCCGACGGTGGGCCTCCATGCCGCCGATGTCGCCCGGCTGATCGAGGTGCTACAACGGTTGGCCGACGCCGGCAACACCATCCTCGTCATCGAGCACAACCCGGACGTGATCAAGGTGGCGGATTGGATCATTGACCTGGGGCCGGAGGGCGGCGACGCCGGCGGGGAATTGCTCGCGGAGGGCACGCCGGAACAGGTGGCGCAATGTGAGCGGTCGTATACGGGGCAGTATCTCAAGCGGTGGCTACAGGAGGCGCGCGCCTAGCGTTCGACAGGCAGCAGCACATGGAAGTCGCTGCCGGGGCAGGTCGCCTCGTCGTGACCGGGACTCTCTACCCAGATGCCCCCGTGCGCTTCAATACGGAAGCAAGCGCGGCGGGCGCTCAGGGCGTGGCGCGTTGGACATCCTCTGCCAACTGGGGCAGCATCAGCTGCTCATCCACCGTGGCGAGCTCGACCGCCCGGAGCAAGGTGGTTCGGGCGCTATCTATCAAACCGCGCTGCAGGTAGACCCGTCCGAGCGTGTGGAGCGCCTGCGCTTCTTCGATGTCCCACCTGGCCCAGCGTTGGGCTTGCAACGCCAGCCGTTCGGCCTCCGCGAGGCGTTCGGGGCGATAGTCGGCGTAGAAACGCGCCTGGGCGTTGAGCACGTCGAAGTTGTAGGGAGCCAGGCCTTGCGCGTAGATGAGATCGCCTTGCGCGCCTTCCAGATCGCCCGCGAGCACCTGCGTCCACGCGCGCGCCACGTAGTTGATCGGCAGCTGGGCATCCCATTGGAACGCCCGCTCGACCGCGCCGCTGGCTTCCGGCAGATCGTACAGCTCCACCGAGGCCAGTGCCAGCCAGGCCTCGGCCTCCGCGTAATCCGGGGTGTACTCCGCCGCCCAATCGAATTGCCGCGCGGCCTGTTGATAGAGTCCCTGATAATAGTACAATCGCCCCAGCCAGAAATGGGCCTCTGACATGCCGAAATTCAGCCGCAACGCCTCTCTGAAGGCGGCTTCGGCCTCGTCCCAGCGACGCAGATAGAGGAGCGCCCGCCCCTGTCCCAACGACGATTCGGGCCGTTGAGGGGCCAACTCCTGCGCACGGGCGAAGTCCGTCAGCGCCAGCGTATAAGCGCCCAGCCGCAGGTACTCATTTCCGCGGTCCAGCAACAGCTCGACGTTGTCGGGTTCGCGCAACAGCTGTAAATCGAAGCGCGTGGAGACGCTCGGCGCGCGTGTGGGGGTTGGCATAGGGGTCGGCGTCTCGGTAGGCGCGGCGGGAGTGGGCGTGGGAGCATCCACGAGCAGAGATTGTTGATCCACGGTTGGTAACACCGCCGGGGTGGCGACGGGAGTCTGCGGCGAGTTGGTAATGACGATAGTGACTAATAACGCATACGCGCCTAGTACGAACAAAATCATAATGCCCAAAAGAATCATTTGGCCACGGGTCAAACGCATAGTTGCCCTCCCTTGTCTCATTCCGGCATGTTGATCGTCTTGCCAGTGTCGTGCTCATTTTCAGTATAAGCCGGGATGGGGAAAAGGCAACTTTTGACATTTGGCAATTGGTGAAACGGTGGCAGAATAAGGTCATGGCACTATCTCTACACATACAACGTCCGAATACGACCGCCGAGCGACGCTTTTGGGAGCAGGGGTGCGCGCACGTCGCCGGGGTGGATGAGGCCGGGCGCGGTTGTTGGGCCGGGCCGGTCTTCGCTGCCGCTGTGATCCTGCCCCCTGCGCCCGCCGCGTGGGAGGCGCTCGCCGGCGTCCGCGACTCCAAGCGCCTCTCGGCGCGCCAGCGCGAGGCGCAGTTCGTCCACATCGCAGCGACGGCGCTGGCGGTGGGCGTGGGCCGCGCTGAGGCCGCCGAGATAGACGCGCTGGGGATCGTCCCGGCGACCCGGCTGGCGATGCGGCGGGCGCTGGCGCAGCTCGCCCCGCCTGCCGAGGCGCTCGTTATTGATGCGCTGCGCCTGCCGGAGGTCGCGCTGCCGCAACAGGCCTTCCCCTACGCCGACGCCCGTTCGCTCTCGGTGGCAGCGGCGGGGATTGTCGCCAAGGTCAGCCGCGACCGCTGGATGCGAGAGTGCGCCGCCCTGGACTTCCCCGGTTACGGCTTCGCGCAGCACAAGGGCTATGGCACGCCGCAACATCGGGAGGCGCTGGAGATGTTGGGCGTCTGCCCGCTGCACCGGCGAACTTTCCGCCCGGTAGCGCTGCGGCTGGCCCGCGAGGAACTGCCGCTATGAAGATCGTCATGGTTGGCCCCTTTGGGATGCGCCCGCGCGGCACGATGAGCGTGCGCGCGTTGCCGCTGGCCCAGGCGCTCGTCGCGCGCGGGCACGAGGTCACGCTGCTGCTGCCGCCGTGGCAAAACCCGGAGGCGTCGGGGCAAATCACGGAGGCGGCAGGCGTCCGCATCGAAAATCTGCGCTTGCCGAAGGGTGTGCCGGGCTGGTTTCACTTGCGGTTGACCTTGGCGCTTGTCCGCCGGACGCTGGCGCTGCAACCGGATGTCGTGCACGTCTTCAAGCCCAAGGCTTACGCGGGCCTCACCCATTGGCTGTTGCGCGCCCTGCGTCGCCGCCTGCCGGTGGTGGTGGATACGGACGATTGGGAGGGGCCGGGCGGCTGGAACGATCTGGCTCCATATCCGGCGCTGCTCAAGCGGTTCTTCACCTGGCAGGAGCGGTGGGGGCTGACGCGGGCGTCTGCGGTGACGGTCGCCAGCCGCGCGTTGGAAACGTTGGTCTGGAGCCTGGGTGTGCCCCCCGCGCGCGTTTGTTATCTGCCAAACGGGGTGGCCTGGGCCGGCCCACCGGTGACGCCGACGCCGCACGCTCGCCCCACGGTGCTGCTTTACACGCGCTTCTTCGAGTTCGGGCTGGAGCGGATCTGGCGGGTCTTGTGGCAGGTGCGGGATGCGCGTCCGGCGGTGCGGCTTTGGGTCGTGGGCCAGGGGCTGTTTGGCGAAGAGCGGGAGTTGTTCGCGCTGGCCCGCGAGGCGAGTTGGCGGATCTCGCGCAAGCGCGAGCCGGAGCCGACCGCGGATCTGGTCTACGCAGGCTGGGTCGAGCCGACGGCGCTGCCGCGTCACTTCGCGCAGGTGGATGTGGCGCTCTATCCCTTCAACGACACGCTGGTCAATCGCACCAAATGTCCGGTGAAGCTGCTCGATCTGCTGGCGGCAGGGATCCCCGTGGTGGGTGAAGCGGTGGGCCAGATCGTGGAGATGATCGCGCCGGGCGAGACGGGGCTGTTGATCCCGCCGGGCGACGAGCCGGGGCTGGCTTGGGCGCTGCTCTCGCTGCTGGAGGACGCCGAGCGGCGGGCGCAGCTCCGCGCGCGCGCCGCCGCCGATGTGCGCGCGCGCTTCTCCTGGGCGCAATTGGCCCAGGTCGCCGAGGCCGCCTATCGGATCGCAGGCAGTTGAGGGGTTGCCTTTCCCGCTTCCATCGTATATAATTAGTTAGAGTATCTACCCTGGCTCCGAGGGGATCGTCAGATCCCCGTCAAGTCAGAATTATCTAGGACTACATTGCGTAGCAGCCGGGAATTAGCTTGTGCATCCACGCCGGATCTAGCGATCCGGCTAGAGCCTGAGTAGATACAGGAAAATTCTCTTTGCGCTCTCTGCGTACTCTGCGGTTAGGTTCTCGATGCTTGCGTAAGTCCTGACGCAAATCACTTTTTACGCTTTGAAGGGGTCTCATGCGCGTGTTGATTGATCGTTCGCTAGAGGTAAAGACTGCCGATCCGAACACGATGGTAGCCCGTCGCGCGCGACTGCTTAACATTGTGCTGCTGGGATTCCTGCTCATCTCGTTGGTGCTGTTAGCGATTCTCTTGTTCTTTTTGTGGCGAGATCGCGCCGACTTTGAAAGCTACCGACTTTTTGTCCTGTTAGGAATCAGTCAAGCCTTCTTGCTCGTTATCTATCTCATCAACCGGTATCTTTCCAGCCGGCTGGCCGGGGCGCTCTTTGTTCTGGGTATGCTCATTGCTGCAGCACTTGCGGACACGCCCCTGGCGCTGGCGCAAAAGCATAGCATCGTGAGCTTTATCGTGCCTATTGTCATTGCTAGCATGTTTCTGCATCCTTTGGCCGGCTTTGCCGCAGCGATGTTCGCTTTCGGTGTGGTGATGCACTACAGTTTGATGTTGGGAGAAGTCCCAGCCTACCCCTCGATGTTGGTCTTCTTTCTTGTCGCCTTGATCTCCTGGCTGACGACAGATAGCCTGGAACGCGCTTTGGAAGAGAGCTGGTTGCTCAACGAGGAGTTGGATCAGCGGGTGGACGAGCGCACGCGGGAGCTGCGCGAGGCCAATGAAGCGTTGCAAATCCGCAACGAGGAGCTGGACGCCTTTGCCCACAGCGTGGCGCACGATATCAAAACGCCGCTGACGACCATCTATGGCTTTGGACGCCTGTTAGCCAGACGTTACCCGGAATTGCCCGCTGAGGAGCTGGGACTGCGCCTGGACAACATCGCTGACAGCGCCGATCGGGTGTGCAAAATTGTGGATGAGCTGTTGTTGCTCTCCACCGTGCGTAAGATGGATGACATCCCGCTCACGCCGCTTGAGATGGGCGAGATTGTTGCGGCGGTGCAGGCGCGGCTCGCCGACATCATTGCCGAATATGAGGCCCAGATTGTGGCGCCCGCCACCTGGCCCACCGCGTGCGGATACGCCCCCTGGATCGAAGAGGTGTGGGCGAATTATCTGAGCAATGCGCTGAAGTATGGCGGACGTCCGCCGCACGTAGTGATGGGGGCCATGGAAGCGGAGAACGGTCAGGTGCGCTTCTGGGTGCAGGATAACGGTGCGGGGCTGACCGAGGAGGAGTGTGCGCGGCTCTTCACGCCCTTCACGCGGTTGGATCAGGTGCGCGTCAAGGGGCATGGGCTGGGCCTTTCGATTGTGCGTCGCATCATCGAGCGGCTGGATGGTGAGATTTACGTGGAGAGCGAACTTGGGGTGGGCAGCCGGTTCAGCTTCACGCTGCCCAGGGACGTTTCCCCTCATTAGCCATCCAGAGGGGTTGTAACCGCCTTCCATTCACCTGCACGCGCCCCCAGGCCTCGAAGAGCAGCGCCTTGAATTGCAGGCGATCCACGATCTGCGTTGGCAGGATCAGCTGCGAATCAGCATCCGGCGCGATGTCACGCAGCATCCCCTTTTCCAAATCCGCCACAGTTGCCCCGATCCGCACGCGCGGGGCATCAAACAGGTGCGGATGCGTGAGGTACACCGCAGGCAACAGATCCCACAGATAGAAGCGGCGCACGCCGCAGTAAAATCCAAAGGCGCGTAGCCAACTTTTGACGATCTGATGGAGCGTGGGGTCCCAGCGCGTCAGTCCGAAGTCCCGCCGGGTGAAAGAGGCTTGCAGGCAGAGCTGCGCTGGCATCAGTGTGACGGGACAGGCCGCGTTCAGCACCGCCCATGTCGCCTCCGGGTCGCCCGACAGGTTGCGCTCCGGCAATCGGCGGTAGCCGATGCGCAGCGGCTTGAGGTAGCCGCCCATGCAGGCGATGCGTTTGACCTTGCTGAAGAACTTGGGGTGATGTTCCGCCGCTGCGCGGAGATTGCCCAGCGGCCCCGTCGTCAGGATGGTGACTGCGCCGGGATGTTTGGCGATCTGCTCCGCCAGGAAATGCGCGGCGGGGGTATCCACGTCGCCGCGCTGGGCCGCGCCCTGTAGCACGGGAAGATCGTGGCGCTTGACGGACTTGAGCAGCTGGCGCGTGGCCCACGTGACCAGCGCCACCGGACCGTTGCCGAAGGTGGTGGTGATCCCCAGGAGCTCGAAGTCCCCTCGCCCCAGCAGGTAGAGCAGGGTCAGGCCATCGTCAATCTCGTGGTAACGCACCCCCAGCGTATTATCGCAATCGAGGATCAGGTACTCGGTCACTGGAGGCGCTCCCTGAGGGTGGCCCGCCGTTACATCTCCGTGGCGGAGTGCCGTAGCAGGCGCGCGGCGAGTACCTGCAACTTGCGCCATTCGTGACGCACAACGTACATCATCGCCAGAACTTGCAGCCAATGGTGCGGGCATTGTGGATCGGCGGCCAGCGTCTCGAGCGCCTGGACGGCTTCGTCGTCGGTGCGATGGGCGCGCGCGTAATCACGCGCCTGGCTTTCAAGCTGTTCGCGGTCGAGAGGGAGCGGCTCTGCTGGAGGGGGCGCGATGGCCGGTTGCACCTGCCGCTTTTCGGCAAGCCACTTGCGCGCCCGTTCAAGCACCTGAAAGACTTGCTGCGCGGTGAAGGGCTTGATGAGATAGCCCTTCGCGCCCACATGCAGGGCGCGTTGCAGGGTTTCACTCTGCTTCTCGGCGGAGACGATGATGCACACGAGCTCCGAACTTTCCGCCATCAGCAGCTCGATGGCCGACAGGCCATCCAGATGGGGCATGTTGATGTCCATGAAGACGATATCGGGCTGGAGCTCCTGCGCCAGCGCCACAGCCTCGCGTCCATCCTGCGCCACGCCGACCAGCGTGACATCGTCGGCCAGCTCCAACATCATCTGCAAGCTCTCGCGCGTCTGCGCGACATCGTCGGCAATCACGACGTTCAAATGCAACGCTTCCGGGTCTGACTTGTGGGCTATCTTCTGTTGAGCCATACTTATCCCTCCCTCTTTAACCATTATAGCGGGTTTTTCTTGTCTCTGCCATTGCATTTAGGTTAAGTTTTGATTGCAACGTGTGCATTGCCTGCGCTGAGTTCAGTGCTCCAATGCGATGGGGCCGGTAAAGCGGTAGGTGTTGAGGTCAACGCGCCCGGTCGGGCTGAAAGTCACCCCCTCGGCCTCGAGCCGCAGGCGCTGTTCGTCGTCGGCATCGAGGCTGATGCGCCCCTGCGCATTGACGACGCGATGCCAGGGCAGTCCCGCCGGCGCTGCCCGCAGCGCCCAGCCCACCGTGCGCGCGCCATGCGTCCAGCCGAGCCATTGGGCGATCTGCCCGTAGGTGACAACTTTGCCGGGTGGAATCTGCGCGACGATTGCGTGGACTTGCTCGAATTGGGTGCTCATTTTTGCCTCCCTCGCATCCTTATCATATACATAAACGCCCAAGATGCAATATCCGTACCCCCATCCCCACACGGGCGCGTCCCAGGGTATAGTTGCAACCTACCTTAATTGAGTTATCATAGGGTCGAATCTGGTGAATGGAAAGGGTCAGAAGATGGATTTGACTCACGTATTTGTTTTAAGCAAAGATGCTGCGCTGCTTCAGGCGGTGCGGGCGCTATTGCCGCCGGCCTACACGGTGAGCGCGTTGGCCTCGGTGGTGGAGCTGGAGATTATCTTACAACGGCGGGATGACATCGCGCTGTTGCTGGTTGATCTCGCGCAGTTCACCGACCCGGCGGCGCTGAGCCACCAGTTGCAAGGCGCACCCGTCGTCCTGGTCGCTACGGAGGATACGTCGCCGGCGCTCCTGGGCGCGGCCCAATTGCAGCTGGAGGTCGTCACGATCTTCCAGCTGCCGCTGGCCGAGACTGTCACTTCCCAGATATTGGAGCAAACCCTGCGCCGCTTCGATACGCTGATGCAGCGTGTGAAATTGGAACAGGCGCTCGCCAGCGCCAACCGCCAGCTCAACCAGCGTCTCCAGGAGATCAACACCGTCTACACCGTGGGGAAATCCGTCGCCTCTTCGCTCGATCTCGACCAGGTGCTCGCGCGCGTCGTCGAGACTTCCGTCAATCTCACCCAGGCGGAGGAGGGCTTCATTCTGCTCTACGAGGGCAACCGGCTCTACCTGCGCGTCTCCAAGAACCTCCACGAGGACTTGATCAAGCGCTTTAACATCGAGGCCTCCGATAGCATCGCCTGGCAGGTGATCACCTCCGGGCGCCCGGCGATGTTGCGCCGCGAGCTACAAATCGCCACCGGCTACATGGTCCGCGCCCTGCTCTATTTGCCGCTGCGCGCGCCCGGCCGGGGCGTCGTGGGCGTGTTGGGCGTCGTTAATCGCCAACGCGATGAACCCTTCACCGAAAGCCAACTCTTCGCCCTCTCCTCGCTGGCGGATTTTGCCGCTATTGCGCTGGAAAACGCCCGCCTCTTCGCCTCCATCGAGGCCGAGAGCCTGCGCCTGCGGGCCGTGCTGGAAAATGCCGTGGATGTCATCTTCGTCGTTGACTCGAACAACCGTCTGCTCCTGTGGAGCGATATGGCCGGGCAGACCTTCGACGTGGATGAGTCGGCGCGCGGGAAACTGATCACCGATGCAGTCAACAACGAGGCTCTGGGTGATCTCTTCCAGCTGAGCGAGGGCGATGCGCCGCAGTTCCACGCCGAAATCACCCTGGAGGATGGCCGCACCTTCAACGCCCAGCTCTCCATCATTGATAGCGTGGGCCGGGTCGTCGTGATGCAAGACATCACCCACCTCAAGGAGCTGGATCGCCTCAAATCCGAATTCGTCTCCACCGTCTCGCACGACTTGCGCACCCCGCTCACCACCGTCCAGGGCTATATCGAGCTCCTGGATCGCGTGGGGCCGCTCAACCAGATGCAGCGCAGCTTCATTGACAAGGCGATGGGTAGCCTGGCCCACATCACCGCCCTGATCAGCGACCTGCTCGACATCGGGCGCATCGAAGCCGGTTACGACCTGGAGATGTGTCCCTGTCGTCTGGAGCAACTGGTGCTGGAGGCCGTCGAGATCTTCAAACCCAAAGCCGCGCTCGATGGCATCGAATTGCAGCTGCTCCAGGTGGATTCCGATCTGTGGGTGATGGGCAATTCGCGCCGCCTGCGACAGGTGTTGAACAATCTGCTGAGCAACGCGCTCAAATACAACAGCGAGGATGGCTGGGTGAAGATCAGCGCCCAGCGCGATGATGATCACGTCATCGTGCGCGTGGCCGATGCAGGCATCGGCATCCCCCCGGAGGAGCAGTCGCGGGTCTTCGAGCGCTTCTACCGCGTCGTCACCGACATCACGCAGGATATTCAGGGGACCGGCCTGGGGCTGGCTATCGTCAAATCGGTGGTGGAGAAGCACAAGGGCCGCGCCTGGGTCGAAAGCGCCGAAGGGGAGGGCAGCACCTTCGCCTTCGTGTTGCCATTATTGGACCAGGAGGCGTGGCCGAAAGCCTGACCGTGCGGCAGCCGATAATCGCCAATGGCAAGGTGCGAGCGGTCGCTAAGCCGCTCGCCTTCTTTATGAGCCAATTTCTAACGTAGAACGGAGGGCTAAGATGCCCAAACCTTTAGTTGCTATTGTGGGACGGCCCAATGTGGGCAAGTCCACACTTTTTAATCGCATCGTTGGCGAGCGCCGGGCGGTCGTCAGCGAGATTCCTGGCACCACCCGCGACCGCATCAGTGCCACAGCGGAGTGGAACGGCGTTGAATTCCTGGTCGTAGATACCGGCGGCATCGAGGTGCAGGCCCCCCAGGTCTCAGCGGGGCGGCGGCCCGGCCCCGCGCCGCTCCTGGAGGACTCGGCGGAGTTCATCCCGCTGATCCGCGCCCAGGCCGAGCAGGCCATCGCCGAAGCCGACCTCATCCTCTTTCTGGTGGATGTTGTCTC
>DAOTXC010000127.1:0-6004 GCA_034435555.1 Anaerolineae bacterium | reverse complement strand
CACGCACGCGCACCCGCCCCCCCTCGCGTCCACAGGCGAGCGAGCCACAGCCGCCAGCGCAGCGTCGCCCACGCGCGCAGCAACGATCCCCGTTCCGCATCCGTGAGCGGCTGCGGTGTGTACCACGCCTGCACGTAGAGCGCCGCCAGCGTGCGCACTGGCGCTTCAGCGGGCGGCAATGTCCGCGCCAGCCAGGTGTTGCGCGTCGCCAGCTGCCCCAGCCGCGCCGCCAATGCGTCGGCCAGCTCGTAGGGCGTGACCCCACGTCCCACCGGCGCACCCAAGGCCAGCGCATTGCGCCGCATTCGCCGATAGACCACCGTGATCGCCCGTCTCGGCGAGAGCAGCCGCAGCCACACGAGCTCCAACAGCGCGAGCAGCCCGCCCAGCGCTACAGCGCCTCCTAGCAATCCGCCCAGCCACGTCCAGAAGTTGAAGGGGCGCTGCTCCGGACGCTCCACCAGGGGCGGCAGGCGCGTATCCCCGCCGGGGATCAGCGCGTCATCCTCCGGCTCCTCCGGGCGTTCGAGGTCCGGCAGCCCCGCCGTCGGCTCGAATTTGATCCAGCCGTAGCCGGGGAAGTAGACCTCCACCCAGGCGTGCGCGTCCGCCTCGGTGACGACGTAGCGGGCGTTGGGCGCATCGTAAGCGCCGGTGGCATAGCCCACCGCCAGTCGCGCGGGCAGCCCCGCCGCGCGCGCCAGCACCACCATCGCCGTGGCGTAATAATCGCAGTAGCCCTCGCGCAACTCAAAGAGGAAATAATCTGCCACATCGTGCCCTGCCGGCGGGAAGGGTACGTCCAGCGTGTAGGGATAGGTCTCGCGCAGATAGGTCTGGATCGCCATCGCGCGGTCGTAGGGGGTGGGCGCGGTTGCTGTGAGATCGCGCGCCAGCGTCAACACCCGCTCCGGCACCGATTGCGGCAACGCCATGTAATACTCCACCATCCACATCGGATAGTCCGACCGCGCCTGGCGCAGCTCCGTCACGCTCACCACCGGCGTCAGCGAGTCGGCCCGGTAGCGCGTCGCCCCCTCAGGAAGCAGCACCGTCGCCGCGAAGTGCTCCTCCGTCTCGCGCCACGCCACCTGATACGGCTGATCCACCGCCACCAGATCGCCAGTGACGAAGACCAACCGCTGCTCCGTGTCAACGTACTGCACCTCCTGGCGCACCCGGCGGTGATGCAACCGCTGCCCCACGTTGGAAAGCGCGCCGGCCTCGTAATCCTCCACCTCCGTCGGCCCGGCGTACCAGCCCCAGCCCATGTAATTGGCGTAGATCATCGCCCGCCAGTAGTAGGGTGTGGGCGTCTGCGTCATAAAGGCCTCCGGCATCGGCTCGAGCTCGCCCGTGCGGATCCACAACACCTCCTGCTCCGAGAGCTCCGGCCCCGCGCCCATGAGATGCCAGCGCGGCAGGGCCGTCGTGCGCAGCGGATCGAAGACCGAGACCGCCGTGCCCCCCTCAGGCGGCTGTTGCTCCACGCCCAGCGCCGCCGCCACCGTCTCACTCTCCTCCGTGCGCGAGGTCAGCTCCCGCGCCCAATCCACAATCTCGCGCAGCTGGATCGAAGGCACGATCAGCGCCATCAGCACCAGCCCGGCGGAGAGCAACACCGCTGCCACGGTCAGATCCACGCGGATGTCGCTGGAGAAATCAATGCCCAGCGCCTCCCAATGGTACTCACGGATGTTGTGCTGCGCCAGCGCCATCAGCAGCAGCGTCGCGCCCAGCAGCACCAGGAGGATGTAGGCCGGCCCCGCAGCATACGAGAGCGTCATCACCAGCAGCACTCCCGGCGGCAGCACCGCCAGCAACGGTTGCATCCGCCGCTGCATGGCCCAGCCCGCCCACGTGGAGACGCCCCACATCAGCAGCGACCAGCTCAGCGCGGAGGCGACCGGGTCAATGATCGGACGCCGGGCGAGCAACGCTGCGCTCCAGCTGTACATCCGTTGCACCAAAATGGATAGGTCGCCCAGCAGTTGGGCCAACGCCTCCGTCCCTGCTGTCAAATCGGGCGGCTGGTAGATGAGCGCCGCCGCCCCCTGCCAGGGCGCAGCCTGGACGAAGAGCCACCCCACGCGCCCCACCTCGCCAAAGAGATCACCCACGCGCAAGAGCACCACCAGCACGCCCAACAGCAAACTCGTCAGCACGACCAGCCAGCCCCGCCAGCGCCAGCGCTGCGCCAGCGCGCCCCAGCCCATCGCCAGCACACCCACGAAAAGGAGGAGGCCGAATTCCACCCCCCGGACGACGCGCGCCAGCCCCCAGGCCACGCTCCCCAGCGCCACTGCCAACAATGCAAAGGCGATGCCCGCCCGGCGGTCAATCCGCACGATCTGTCGCTGAAGCAATCGCGCCACCATCAGCCCAACGCCCTCCAGCCCGTCTCCGCCTGCGGGCGGATGCGCACCGCCTTCCCTGTGCCAAAGGTGCGCCACACCGGCTCGGATGGCGCGCGAATCTCAGGACGATCCAGCAAATCCGGCGTGATGCGATAATGCACCACATCGAGCGCCTCCAATGCCTGCAAGATCGCGGTCGCGTCGGCGGTGGTCTTGCCGAAAGCCTGCGGATCGAGCAGCAGCACAGTGGGGACGGCGCCGCGTCGCAGCAGCGCCTCCAGGCCGCGCAGCCAGTTCGCGTTCACATCCGAGGTGATGATGATAAGGCTGGCATGGTAGCTGAAGGCCCCCTCCATCCGCGCCAACAGCGTCTCCAGCGGACGTTCGCCACGTGAGAGCAGCGCCAGCGACCGCAGCACCTCCCAGCGTTGCGCCGGGCCTTCGCGCGGCGGCAGCCAGACGAGCGATTTGCCGTGGGCCGCCAGCCCCACCGGGCGATGCAGGCCCAGCCCGCGGTCGGCCAGCGAGGCCGCCAGGATGATCCCGTGCTCGTCGGTGGCGTCGTCGTCAAGCCCGACCTGGACGTAGCGGTGCATATCGAGGACGATCCACCAATCGCCGGTGGGCGTGCTATCGAAGAGCCGCACGAACGGCTTGCCTCGGCGCGCGGTCGTCTTCCAGTGGATCCAGCGGAGGCTGTCGCCGGGGACGTACTCGCGCACAGCGGAGGCGCTCACCGCCTGCTCGTAGGCGAAGGGGCGCGGGCGGCCCTCGCCCGTCCGCCCGCCCGGCGCGACCTCGATGTCGGGCAGCGGCACAATCGGCGGCAGGACAAGCAGCGGCAGCGAGGCCGGATAGTCGTAGGCGACGGTGTAGAGGCCGAAGGGATCGCCGGTGCGCAGGCTCGTCGGCCCCAGCGTGAAGAGACCGCGCCGCCGGCAGGTGGCCTCCCGATGCCACCGCACGACGCCATGATAGGGGACGCCCGTGCCCCGGCTCCCCCGGTAGTCGGGCAGGCTGGAGTGATCCAGCACCTCGACCCACAGCGCGGGGAAGCGGCTCTCGTTGGTGAGATAGAAGCGTTCGATGAGATGGTCGCCCACCTGCACCCAGCCAAAGCGCATCTCGCGCGCGAGATCCATGTGGCACGCCAGCGACCGCGCCCAGATGAAGCTGATCAGCCACGCCCCGCCCAGCCCCACCAGCAGGATCAGCCAGCCCCGGTAGGGGGTGAGCAGCTGCAAAATCAGCAGCAGCCCCACCAGCGCCGGGATCAGCCGGCTAGTGAGCTTGAGTTGCGGCTTGGGGTTCATCGCTTGCCTACTGCGCCGGGGCCAAATCGCCTTCGGGGACAGGCAACCCTTGCAGGATCTCCTCGAGGATGCTGGCAGTCATCAGGTTGCGCATCCGCGCGCCGGGCTTGAGGATGATGCGGTGGGCCAGCGCCGGGACCGCCAGCGCCTTGATATCGTCGGGCAGGACGTACTCGCGCCCGCGCAGGGCCGCGCGCGCCTGACCCGCCCGGTACAACGTGAGGCTACCGCGTGGGCTGCCGCCCAGGTAAAGATCCGTGTGATGGCGGGTCTGCATCATAATCCGGCTGATGTACTCCTTGACGGGTGGCGCGACGTAGACCTCTTTGATCGCCTCTTGTGCAGCGAGCAGCTCCGCCACCTCGACGACCGGTTCGAGCGTGGTGATGGGATGCTGGTGTTGCTGCCGGTCGAGGATTTCGATCTCCTGCCGCCAATCCGGATAACCCAGCGAGACACGCAACATAAAGCGATCCAGTTGCGCCTCCGGCAGGGCGAAGGTGCCCTCGTACTCGATGGGGTTCTGCGTCGCCAGCACCATGAAAGGGCGGGGCAGCGGGTGGGTGCGTCCATCCACTGTGATCTGCCGCTCCTCCATTGCCTCGAGCAGCGCGGACTGGGTCTTGGGTGTGGCGCGATTGATCTCGTCTGCGAGGACGATCTGCGCCATCAGCGGGCCGGGCTTGAACTCGAACTCGCGCGCGGCGGGATCGAAGATCGAGACGCCAGTAAGGTCGCTGGGAAGCATATCCGGCGTGAACTGGATGCGCCCGAAGGAGCAGTCCAGCGAACGGGCAAGGCTCCGCGCTAGCATCGTCTTACCCACGCCGGGCACATCCTCGATGAGCAGGTGGCCCTGGCTCACCAGGGCGATGAGGGTCAATTCGATGGTGTCGCGTTTGCCCACAATGACCCGGCTGATGTTATCGCGTAGGCGCTGACCGAAGCTCTGAACTGCTGTCATAAGCGTGCTCCTTCTCCATAAATGTGCTAACTTACTGTGTATTGTAGACGGTTGTTCCTAGAAATCAATTGCTGGATTCCTTATAATACACTATAAGGCAAGGTCAAAAGTTCACAGCAATGGCGGGCAAACAAAATCACGGCGCTCCGCCGATTTGCTGATTTTTAGATTTGCAGGAGGTCAAGATGATCGAATTAGCCGACCGGACGCGAACGATTGCGCCCTCGATGACGCTGGCGATTTCGGCGCAGGCGAAGGCGCTCGCCGCGCAGGGGGTGGACATGTGCAACTTCGGCGTGGGCGAGCCGGACTTCAACACGCCCGCGCACATCCGCGAGGCGGCCAAGCGCGCGCTCGACGAGGGACGCACGAAGTACGCGCCCTCCGGCGGCCTGCCGCAACTGCGGGCGCTGATTGCGGAGAAGTTGCAGCGCGAAAACGGGCTACCCTATCAGCCGCAACAGGTGATGGTGAGCACCGGCGGCAAGCAGGCGCTCTTCAACATCTTGCTGGCGCTGCTCAACCCCGGCGACGAGTGTCTGATCCCTGTGCCGTATTGGGTGAGCTACCCGGAGATTGTGAAGCTGGCGCGCGCAAAGCCGGTCTTCATCCCCACGACGGTGGAGACAGGGTATCGCATCACGCCGGAACAGCTCGACGCGGCCATCAATGGGCGGACGAAGGTCTTGATCCTGAATTCGCCCTCGAATCCTACCGGCGCGCTCTACACACCGGATGAAATCCGCGCGCTGGCGGAGGTCATCGTAGCGCGGGGCATCACGGTGCTCTCCGACGAGATCTACGAGAAGCTGATCTACGATGACGCGGAGCACCTCAGCATCGGCAGCCTGGGGGAGGAGATTTTTAATTTGACGGTGACGTGCAACGGCTTCAGCAAGGCTTACGCCGCCACGGGCTGGCGGTTGGGCTACGCGGCGGGGCCGGAGCACGTGATCCGCGCCGCGATAGACATCCAATCGCACAGCACCTCCGGGGCGAACACCTTCGCGCAGTATGGCGCTATCGCCGCGCTGGAGGGGCCGCAGGATGAGATCGAAGCGATGCGACAGGAGTTTGACCGCCGCCGAGAGGTGATGTTGACGGGCCTGTGCCAGATCCCCGGCATCTCCTGTCCGCGCCCGCGGGGAGCCTTCTATACGTTCCCGGATATCAGCGCCACTGGGCTGGATTCGCTCACCTTCTGCAAACGTCTGTTGGAAGCGGAACACGTCGCCATCGTGCCCGGCAGCGCCTTCGGCATGGACACCAACGTCCGTTTCTCCTACGCCACAGATCTGGCGACGATAGAGAAGGGCATCGCCCGGCTGGCCCGCTTCATCCAAACGCTCGCCTGATAACACAAACCCGCC
>DAOTXC010000126.1:0-8155 GCA_034435555.1 Anaerolineae bacterium | reverse complement strand
TAACCTTGCACTCCGCCCCCCCTATGTTATAATCTTGTTATACACAATTTGAATGTCTGATAGCTGAGTAAAGCGCTGATAGCGTTTCTTGAATGAACACCCAATTAGTCCATCACTTTGCCTGGCTTCCCCGGCCTTGTTGCCGGATGCGCCGGGCATTTTTGTTCCGCTCGCGCCGGGCGCGATGCGGGTATCTTCCTGTGAGGCGCTCCCTATGAACCTATCCGTTGTGATTTTGGCCGCTGGCAAAAGCACCCGCTTCAAATCGGCCACGCCCAAGGTGCTCCACCCTTTGAACGAACGCCCCTTGCTCCAGTACACCCTCGATCTGGCCCTGGCGCTAACCTCTGATCCGCCTGTGATCGTCGTCGGGCCGGAGACGGAGGCGGAGATTCGCGCCTGGGCCGGCGAGAGCGCCCGCTACGCCCGCCAGGTCGAGCGGC
Organism: Anaerolineae bacterium; assembly: GCA_034435555.1. GTDB lineage: Bacteria > Chloroflexota > Anaerolineae > B4-G1 > SLSP01 > DAOTXC01. The sequence continues at coordinate 7,712 of DAOTXC010000126.1, read as the reverse complement.
TGGGCACGGGTCACGCCATGCTCCAGGCCGCGCCGCTGCTCAAGGGCTGCGGCGGCCACGTCCTCGTCCTCTACGGCGATATGCCATTGCTGCGCGAGGAGACCCTCCGCGAGCTGATCGCGCAACAGCGCGAGACCGAGGCGGCCATCACCGTGCTCACCGTCGAGCGGCCCGACCCCCGTGGCTTCGGGCGCATCGTGCGCAACGCCGCCGCGCGCATCCAGGCCATCGTGGAGGACATCGAAGCGCCGCCGGAGATTCAGGCCATCCGCGAGCTCAACACCGGCATCTACTGCTTCGCCGCCGATTTCCTCTGGCCGCACTTGCCGCAGCTCCAGCCCAGCCCGCGCAAGGGCGAATACTACCTCACCGACCTCATCGCGTTGGCTGCGGACGCGGGCCACACTGTGAGCGGCTTGCGCGTGCTCGACCCCGCCGAGGGGCTGGGTATCAACACCCGCGCCGACCTGGCCGTCGCCGCCGCCGCGCTGCGCCAGCGCATCAACACCCGCTGGATGCTCGCCGGCGTCACCTTGATTGATCCCGCCACCACCTACATCGGGCCGGACGTGACCCTCGGCGCGGAAACGGTCATCCACCCCAACACCCACCTACGCGGCGCGACCACCATCGGCAGCGCGTGCGAGATCGGCCCTAACACGATCGTCGAGAATTGCACACTCGGCGACCGCTGCCGGGCCTTCGCCTCCGTGTTGGAGGATGCGGTGATGGAAGATGAGAGCGACATCGGCCCCTTCGGCCACCTGCGCAAGGGCGCGCGGCTCTGCCGGGGCGCGCATATGGGCAACTTCGGCGAGATGAAGAACAGCACGCTCGGCCCCGGCGCGAAGATGGGGCACTTCAGCTATCTGGGGGATGCGGAGGTCGGCGCAAACGCCAACATCGGCGCGGGGACGATCACCTGCAACTACGATGGGCAGCGCAAACACGCCACGGTGATTGAAGAGGGCGCGTTCATCGGCTCGGATACCATGTTGGTCGCGCCGGTGCGCGTGGGCGCGGGCGCGAAAACCGGCGCGGGCGCGGTGGTAACGCGAGACGTGCCCCCGCACAGCGTCGCCTACGGCGTGCCCGCGCGCGTGAAAGAGGCATCAGACACATCAGAGGATGAAGGAGACAGTGGACGACAGTAGTAGTTTGTGGATTTTACTGGCCTTGTTGGCCGCTCAGGCCGCATTGGCCGTCACGCGCACGGTGTTGAACCGCGCGCGTTGGGAAATTGATGAAGAACGCATTATCGCCCGCCCCGACATCACCAATCTCAGCATCGCCGTGGATTTGGCGATGATCCTGACCGTAGGGCTTTATTTCATCCTGGGATTCAACACGCTGCATCCCCGACTTTCCGCCCAGCAAGCTGGCAATCTACCGGATACCACCTGGCGCTGGCTCTCACCCCTCATCACCACACTGTTCATCCTGTTCCTGGGATGGATCAACCTGGTCCTCGGCTATCTCACCCCAGAGGCGCTGGGGCACTCACTGCCCGCGCACTGGGCGGATCGCGCGACTGGCCTAGCGCGCAGCCTCGCCTGGGTGCTCAGACCCATCTCCATGTCCGCTCAAGCGGTGAGCAACCTCCTCGCCGGCTGGATGGGCGGCGGCCCCTTGCAACGCTTCGCCGTCATCACTGAGGATCAGATCAAATCGCTGATCACCGCCAGCGAGCAGGAGGGCTACATCGAGGAAGGGGAGCGGGAGATGATCTACTCGATCTTCCGGCTGGGCGATATGATCACCCGCGAGGTGATGGTCCCCCGCATTGACGTCGTCGCGCTGGATGTGCAGACGCCGCTGCTCGAGGCGCTCAAGACTATCGTCGCCAGCGGTCACTCGCGCATCCCGGTCTACCAGGAGACCGTTGATAACATCATCGGCATCCTCTACGTCAAGGATCTGCTACATTATCAGAGCAACGGGACGGAGCCTACGCTAAGCGAGATTCTGCGCGAGGCCTACTTCGTGCCGGAATCGAAACAACTCGACAACCTGCTCCGCGAGATGCAGGAGGACAAGGTGCAGCTCGCCATTGTGGTGGATGAGTACGGCGGCGTCGCCGGCCTGATCACGCTGGAGGACATTGTGGAGGAGATCGTCGGCGAGATTCAGGACGAATACGACCGCGAGGAGCCGGAGTTCCAGCTGCTTCCGCAGGGCGGCTATCTCTTCGATGCCCGCATTCCGCTGGATGATGTGCAAGAGCTGCTCAACATCCCCCTCCCTCTGGAGGAGGCCGACTCGCTCGGCGGCTTCGTCTACAACCAGCTCGGCCACATCCCCTCGGTGGGCGAGCAGCTGGTCTTTGAAGGTATTGTGTTCGAAGTACTGGAAATCACCGGGCGTCGCATCCGCAAAGTGAAGGCGATGCCACTTCCCCTTACAGAGGAGACTATAGAGCCATGAACACTCCCCCTATTGCCAAGGATTTACTCGTCTCACGGGCCATCCAGGCCCGTGAACGGGCCTATACGCCCTACTCGCACTATCAAGTCGGCGCGGCAGTGTTGACCACAGCCGGTGAGATTGTCACCGGTTGCAACGTGGAGAACGCCGTCTATCCGCTGGGCATCTGCGCGGAGCGCGTCGCCATCGCCAAGGCCGTCTCCGAAGGGGCCGAGGGCATCGTCGCGGTGGCCGTCGCTACCGAAAATGGCGGGACGCCCTGCGGCGCTTGCCGCCAGACGATGCGCGAGTTCGCCGATCCGGCGCTTCCCGTGCTCATCGCCCGCCTCGACGGCAGCTACCGCGAGACGACGCTTGCCGAGCTCTTGCCCCAGAGCTTTTCCGTGGAGGATTTAGCGCGCTAGGCTTGTCTTGTTACCAAAAACGTGCTATGCTATAAACTATAGCGTCAAAGTCGAACAGCAGAGAGGTTGCCAGCGCCATGAACACCGTCGGTGAACCCCAACCGGCCCGTAACCAGCCGCCTGCCATCTCCAATGCAGAGGTGCAGCGCGCGCTGGATGCTATCCTGCGCGACAACCTGCGGCAGGCCTCACTAGGGTTGGCGATCCTCTTCGGCATTCTGGCTGTCAATCACCAGCAGCTCCCCGAACCGGCCCGCAACGTGATGATTCCCCTCGCTGGCGTAACCACGCTGATCTTCTTGGGTCTGTACCTGTTGCTACGTCGCTACACATTGCCGTTGCCTTGGGTCAACCCGTTGGCCGGCGCCCTCGCTGCGCTTATCCTGACAAACACCTTTGCCCACATCTACCTGACCTCCGATCCGTTGCAGACGACCAACTTCGTCCTGCTCGTCATTGGCCTCGGCTTCTTGATGCTCTCGATATGGTGGTTTATCGGCTCGCTCGTTGTCACCGTCGCGAGCTGGATCGTCATCGTCCAGCTCTCTCCGCCCGATCCGGCCTGGCGGCACTTTGGCTTCACCCTGCTCTCCGCCATCTTCCTCGCCATCATCGTCCACTTCGCCCGCGTCAGCGGTCTCAAGCGCCAGGAGCGGTTGATCCTGGAGGAAGAGCGCCGCCAGGAATCCCTCCAGACCACGCTCGCCACCACCGAGGCCACCCGGCGCGGGTTGGAGCTCACCGTCATCGTCGCCCAGAGCATCACCTCAATCCTCAATCTCGATGTGTTGCTCAACGTCATCGTCGAGCAGATCAAGAAGCACTACGGCTACTATTACGTCGGCATCTTCCTGCTGGCCGATAACGACCGCTACATCATTTCCCGCGCGGGGACGGGTGAAGCCGGGCGGCATCTCTGTGAGACGGGCTTCCGCCTGCGCGTGGGCGAGGAGGGGATCATCGGCTGGGTTGCCAAGCATCGCCAGCCGGCCATCGTCAACGATGTGACCCAGGATGACCGTTATGTGCAGGTCAACGCCATCCCCGAAACACAAGCCGAGCTCGTTCTACCACTGGAGGTGGGCGGCACTTTACTGGGCGTGCTCGATCTGCAAAGCACGCAGCCCAATGCCTTTGCGGATGAGGATGTGGCCGTCTTCCGCTCGCTGGCGGCGCAGGTCGCCATCGCCATTCAGAACGCCTCCATCTACGAGAGCGAGCGTGCGCGCCGCCTCCTGGCCGAGACGCTCTACGACATCGGCATGGCGCTCTCGCAAACGCTTGATCGCGGCAAAATCCTGGAGCTGATCCTCAACAATCTGAACGAGATCGTCCCCTACGACCGGGGTTCGGTTATGTTGCGCACCGGGCTTGACCTGGAAATCGTGGCTGCGCGCGGGTTTCCGCCCGGCACCAACTTCCAGACAATTCGCATCTCCATTGATCGGGAAAACGATCTCTTCTGGCACATCTACAACAACCAGGAGCCGCTGCTCATCCCCGACGTTTCGGAATGGCCTAGCTGGGTCTATGTAGATGATTTGCCGCGCGCAAAATCCTGGCTCGGCGTGCCCCTCATGTTGGCGGATGAGGTAATCGGGATGCTCTCACTCGCGCGCGAGACCGCCACCCCCTACAGCGAGGACGAGGCGACCCTGGCTTCCGCCTTTGGGGGGCAGGCCGCTGTCGCGCTGGAAAACGCCCGGCTCTACGCCAACGTCACCCAGGCTTACGAACAGCTCGAACGGCTCGACCGCACCAAGTCCGACTTCATCAACGTCGCCGCCCACGAGCTGCGCACCCCGCTCACCACGCTGCGGGGCTACAGCCAGATGTTACTCAACGACCCCCAAGTGCAGAGCAATGTCCTGCACCATCAGATGGTCGAGGGGATTTACGAAGGGGCCATCCGCCTGCACGAGATCGTCAACAGCATGTTGGATATGGCTAGAATTGACAGCAGTACCTTGCAACTTCATACCCGTCCGGTCAACCTGAGATTGCTCATTGAAAAAGCTTGCCATACCCTGGAAAGCATCTTCGAGGAACGCGAGCAAACGCTGGTGGTCAATCTACCTGAACTACCCCTTGTAGAAGCAGACAGCAATGAATTGCTCAAGGTCTTCCAAAACCTGATCACCAACGCGATCAAGTACACGCCCGACGGCGGCGCTGTCACCATCACCGGGCGTGCTGTTCCCGCTAATGAGGAACGCCTTGAAACTGCCGGCGTTGAGATTGTCGTCAGCGACACCGGCATCGGCATCGCGCCTGAATTTCAGGAGCTCATCTTCACCAAATTCTACCAGACCGGCGAGGTTGCTGTCCACTCCTCCAGCAAGACCAAGTTCAAGGGGGGCGGGCCTGGGCTGGGTCTTGCCATTGCCAAGGGCATCGTCGAGGCCCACGGCGGACATCTTTGGGTCGAAAGCCCCGGCTATGATGAACAAGCCTGTCCCGGCAGCCACTTCCACGTTTTGCTGCCACTGCATTTCTCCACAGCCGCCCAGCAAGAATAGAACAGGCGCTACTGAGGCTTTTTCCCAATTCCACCTTGTTGTGGACTGGTTCTGTCGTTGCCTGTTCACAGACCCCCGATGCAGTTTCACCGATTTTCGAGGTACATCATGAAAATTACAACCCGCTTGATCATTTCGTTATTGTTGGTCTCGATAATCCCCTTGGGGCTGACCGGCTACGCAGCCTTGCAGGGGATGCAGCGCCTGAGCGATTTAGCGGTGAATGAGAGCACGCAGATGTTGACGCAACTGGGCGAGACGATCATCCACCAGCGGGCCGAGTGCGTGGCCGATCAGGTGGCGCTCTATCTGGCGGCCTCCCCGGAGCTCACCACCGCCGCGCCTGAGACGTTGCGCGGCAATGCGACGCTGACTGCGCTCGCGGTGCAGCCCGTCGGCGAGACGGGGTACACGGCGCTCTACGACAGCGACGCCGTGACACACTTCCACGCCGACCCGACCATCGTGGGGGTGGATCTGCACGTCTTGGCCGAGCGGTTGCCCGACTTCTGGGCCATCATGGAGGACAGTCTCGATGGGGCGGTCTCCGAGGGCTACTACGCCTGGCAGGAGGCCGATGGCTCGCTCCGCGATAAGTACATGAGCTGTGTGCCGGTGGCGGGGACCGACTATCGCATCGCCGCGACCACCTACATTGACGAGTTCTCCCGCCCCGCCATTGATACGCAGGCGCGCATCGCCGGTATTTTAGAGCGATTGGCGGGCTATCTGGTGATCATCCTGCTGCTCGTGGGATTGGGCACGGTGGGCGTCGCCCTATGGCTGGCGCGGGGTCTGAGCCGTCCCATTCTTGCCATCACTGCTGCCGCCGCCGCGCTGGAGGCGGGCCACTTCGAGGTCGGCGCGCTGGATGAAGTCGCCCAGCGTTCCGATGAGCTAGGGCAGCTGGCCCATGTCTTCCAACGGATGGGGCGCGAGGTGCAATTGCGCGAACAGCGGCTCCAGCAGCAGGTCAAGCGCCTTCGCATCGAGATTGACGAAGCCAAACGCGCGCGCGAAGTTCACGAAATTGTGGATACGGACTTCTTCCAGACATTACAGGTGCGCGCTGCGGAGCTGCGCCAGCGCCGAGCCGAACATCGGGAGGCAGAAGAGGCTTGAGTGATTCGCTGACGCGCTGACTCGCTTCACTGGCACGGGTCGTAATCCTGCCCCAGGATGAGCCGCAGGCGGGCGGTGGTGTTGGGATCATCTGCGTAGTAGACGCGCTCGTCGGGGACGCGGAAGAGCGTTTGGAGCAGCTCGAGGCCGGCTCCTTTGGTGACGGTGTTGAAGGCGATGATGCTGGTCTGTGCATGGGGCGCGTCGGTGGTGTGGCCCACGAGCGGCTGGTAGCCGTAATGGGCCAGCCGGTCAGCGGCGAGGCGATCCCAGTCAGCGCGCCCGGTCCCGTTCCACACCTCCACGGGGATAAGGCCCTGTGCAGCGCGACTGGCCGCCGGGCGCGCGATAACATCCTGTAAAACTGGTTCGACCTCTTCCCAGATGGGCAGATAGACGTTGCCCCCCTGCTCGGTGAGATAAAACTCTACCTGCTGATAGCCGATATTGTAGCGGCGCACGTCGGCGGGCTGGATCTGCGCGGCGGTGACGGCGAGTGAGAGCAGCGAACCGAGCGTTAGATCGGTATTGTAGAGCTCGCGGCACTGTTCGATCAGCGCCGGCGCGGATTCGATGATGTTGATCTGCTTCCCGCGCCGCCAAAGCGCCTCCAAAACCTGTTGCTGCCGCCGCTCGCGCGCGAAGACGCTGGTGGTCTTGCGCGTGCGCGCGTACCAGAGCGCCAGCTCCCCATCCATCTGCACCATGCCCTGCTCCAGGACGAGCCAGGGGTATTCGCCTTGCTCATCCGGGTAGGGCCAGTAATCTTCGACACGACAGTTGACCGGGACCTCAATCCCGCCCAGCGCATCCACAATGCCGATGAGGCCGTCAAAGGTGACTTTGACGTAGTAGTCGGCGGTGATGCCCAGGTTGTAGAGCAGCGTTTGGTTGAGTAGCCCCAGACCGCCCCCATCGTAATTGTAGAGCTCGCCATAATAATCGGCGGTGTTGATGCGGGCCATGCGGTAGTTGGGGATGAAGACGTAGAGGTCGCGCGGGATGGAGAGCATGGTGACGGAGGGAATGTCGGGGTAGATGACGAGGTACTGGATGGCATCGGTGTTCCAGTAGCTCCAATCGGTGCGCTGATCGCTGCCCAGCAGGACAATGGTGAGCGCGTCGGCAGGGATGTGCATTCGAGGAACGGCGGTGGGGATTGCCAGCGTTTGCGTGGTCATGGGTGTGGGGGTGATCTCGATGGGCACGGCAGTCGGACGACGGGGCGGCAGCGGCGTGGGCG
>DAOTXC010000125.1:0-28140 GCA_034435555.1 Anaerolineae bacterium | reverse complement strand
GTCTAAGGCTATCTCTACGGTGACGCTCTGGGAATGGAGCGAATGACATGGGCAAGCACAAGTCACATCGCCGTTCGGCGAAGAAGTATCAGCAACACCAGCCGCAAAAGCCGTGCTCCTGGCCTGCGCGGCCTCCCCGCTCCCGCCCGCAAGGGCCACAGCAATCTCTTCCCAAAGAGCTCTGGCGGGGCGGGAAGGATCTGAGACATCTATCCCGCGTCACGCTCTATGCGGATCGCTGGGCGCTGGATCAGGTGCAGGAACGGCTCGGCTATCGCTTCACGCGCCAGGCGCAGCTACAATCTGCCCTCACCCTCCGCTCTCTGGAACACCAACGGTTGGAGTTCTTGGGGGACAAGGTGCTGGGCGCCGTCGTTGCGCGCTGGCTTCTGGACGATTATGCGGACTGGTCGCCGGGGACGTTAACCGTCATCACCTCGCGGCTGGTCTGTAACGAGACCCTGGCGCACATCGCGCACCAGTGGGGCCTGGAGCGGGCGCTGACCAGCTGCCGCCTGGCCCCTGGGCAACGTGCTGCGCGCCTGGCCGATCTGGCCGAGGCGGTAATCGGGGCGCTGCTGCTCGACAGCGGGACGCTCCGCGCTTGCTCGCAAGTGCTGCGCCCGATGCTGGCCCCGCTCCTCTCCCGAATTCTGGAAGAGGGGCCTGCCGCTTTTCAGCAAGAGAAGCAAGGTCAGGGGCCGGAGAGGGCCGCCCCAGCGTAGCGGGAGCTGTCCTCCATGTCACCGCACGTCCGGCGTAAGTTGCTTTTGAAGGGGCGTGAGGTGTGTTATACTGACAGCCTGGGAGAACACTTTCCCAGGCTGTCAGGGCGTTACCTTAAAATTTTCCATTTGGGGCTTGACAAGTCGCTAAACCGACTGTATAATTAAATCGTCGTACTAGCGACAAACAAATGGAGGTATACTATGCTTTGGACTACCGAGAAGCTCTCTGAAGCGACTGGGCTGACGCAGCGTCATATCCAACGGCTGTGCAAAAGCGGTAATCTCAAATGTGAGTTTATCGGCGTTTGGATAGTTGACGAAGAAGATGCCCAACGATTCATTGCAGAGCGCAACCAGAAGATTGGCAAATCTGAGGAGACTGGTTAATCCAAAGCGTGGGGGCCACGCCCTAGCCTACCAAGCTCAACGTGACCCCCAACCTGAACCTTAACAGACGAATATTTCCGTAGAATTACACGCCCGTTAGGAACTCCCTTCCGTACGGATATTGGTACATCTCCCAATATTCCGCTCCTCTATCAAGGTCCTTTGTGACCCGCACAGGACTCGAACCTGTAACCAATTGATTAAGAGTCAACTGCTCTGCCAATTGAGCTAGCGGGCCGTAAGCCCCGGTATCTTACCATATTTTGGCGCTTGTGCAAGTCTTTGCCGCGAGTTGTGGGTTAGGCTATCGGCAAATTTATGCTAAAATTGGGTAGATGCTCTTGTGAGGGTGTGTCTGTGGTGGGAGGAGGGAGATGGACCTGGACCTGCTGGTTGTGGCACCTGAAGATAGCGCCGAAGCTGCGGCGCTGACCGCTGTTCCGGGCCTGGCGGTGCAGAGATGTGCGACGCTCGATGCTGCCACGCGCCAGCTTGCAACCCAACCTGTGGATGTGATCTTGCTGCTCCCGCCTGTTGATGTGATGGCGGTGCAGGACTGGCTCCGGCAGCTGCGCGAGGCGCACCCCCGCATCACCGTCGCTGCCCTGGCCGATGAGTCGTTGACGCCGTTGCTTCGGTCGAGCGTGGCGCTCTTGCCGCCCGATAGGGCCGCCTGGGAACGATTATTGACGCTGTGGCGCGCTCCCTCGGATTGGCCCCAACAACTTGGCCCCTTTTTCCTTGATCTCGCCTCCATGCTCTTCACCGAGTTCGATTTGGATTCTCTGTTGCAGCGCATTGTCGAGCAGGCGGTGCAACTCATCCCCACAGCGGAAGCGGGCAGTCTGCTGCTCTTGGAAGGGGAAGGTTTCACTTTCAAGGGGCTGGTGGGATATTCCTCACACCTCAAGGAAGTTCACTTGCCGGCGGATCATTACTTCGTGCCGGCCCTGGCGCGGGGCGAGGTGGTGCGCGTGCATGAGATCTCGCATCAGGATCGGGAATTGCTACCGGCGGATGTGGGCGCGGCGCTGCGTGAGCATGGGCGCACTCAGGAGATCTTCGAGACGTTGGCAGCTCCCTTTGTCGTCAATGGGCAGTTGTTGGGCTATCTGACCGTGGATACCTTTGGGCGTCGCGTTTTCGATGAGGCCGCGGAAGAGGTGTTGCGGCTCTTCGCGTCGTTGGCCTCTATAGCAATCTACAACGCCCGTCTCTTCCAGGCGGAGCGACGGGCGCGGCTGCTTTCCGAGGCCCTCCGCGATGTCAGCGCGACGTTGACCGGGACGTTGGATACAACGGAGATTTTGAATCGCCTGTTGGAGGCGCTCTTCACGCTGATCCCCGCCTGTGATGCAGCGGATATTCTTATCGTCAAGGGGGATGCCGTCTGTTTCCAGCATCGGCGCGCGCGGCCCCACTTCAACATTGAATCGCCTTCTCAGGATTTCTGTATGCCGTTGGAAGCTGTGGCCAATCTATCGGAGGCGGCCACAGAGCGCCGCCCGGTTTTCGTTCACGATACGCATACCTACCCGCAATGGTACGCTGCGGAGGTGTCAGCCTGGATTCGCTCTAATCTGACGGTTCCAGTCTTTGTGGAGGACCAACTCACCGCTTTCCTCTGCGTGTTGAGCGCCGCCCCGCACGTCTTCGTCGCCCAGGATGGGGAGATTATGGCAGCACTGGCCCCCATGGCAGCGGCGGCCTGGCGCAATGCCCAATTCTTCGAACATGAACGCCAGGCGCGCGCCTTTGCTGAGACGTTGCAGGGCATCGGTACCCTGTTGACGCAGACGCTTAGCGAGGAGCAAATCATCGCCACTGTTGCCGAGCAGATCCCCCGCCTGATCTCCTGCGAGGGCTTGCTTATCTCGCTGATCCAAGAGGGCAATTTGGTGATTTCACCTTACGTGCAGGGCGTCTCCCCGCACAATGAGCGGCTGCTGCGCGCCGGCGTCCCTCTCGATACGTTTCCTATTTGGCAACAGGTCAGTAACGAGGGCGTCGGCTTGTTGATCGCCAACACGGCGCTGGAACCTCGCTGGAAGGATCTGGGGGAGCCTGGTGAGTACTCGGTGCTCATCGCGCCCTTGCAGACGCGGCGCAGCGTGGTGGGGTTTTTGACCGTCCTCGTGCGTCGAGCGGGCGCGTATCACCAAGAGCATTTGCGGGCGTTGCAATCTTTGGCCGATCTGTTGGTCGTGGCGTTGAGCAACGCGCGCCTCTACGCGCACACCCAACGTCGCGCGGAGGATTTGGAGGCGCTGCGCCGGCTAGCGGTGGAGATCGGTACATTGCAAGACCCCGCCGCCATTGTGCAGGGCGCGGTAAATCTGGCGCGGGAGATGTCGGGCGCGGCGGGGGCATCCTTCTCGCGTTACCAGCTGGAGCTGGGGGCGTTGGTCCAGATGGAAAGCGCCGGGATCGTTGCCCCGTTCCGGGGCTATCAGGTGTTGCCTGGAATCGGCGCTGGGGGGCGGGCCTGGCAACAGCAGAAAATTATCTCCGTGCCGAATTACGCGCAGTGGGAGGAGCGGGTTGATTACCCGATTGCGCCGCACATTCATGCCCTCATCTCCTTGCCTGTCACCTGGCAGGATGAGCGCATTGGTGTGCTGACGATCCTCTTGCAAGAGGCCAACCGCACCTTCTCGCACAATCAGATCCGCGTGTTGCAGTTGATGGCCCAGCAGCTGGCTGCCAGCCTCTATCGGGCAAATCTCTATCAGGCCTTGCGCCGGGATCGTGACCGGCTGGCCGCTTTAGCCGCTATTGACCAGCAGATCATTGCGTTGCAAGATAATGCTTCTGAGATCCTACCGCTTATCCTGGACTATGCGATGAAGTTGTTAATGGTCCCCAAGGGCCTTATTTTGCTGATGCGCGAGGTCGTCAGCGGGCAAACGCACGCTTTCTGCTCGCAGGGGATCACGGATGCGGCAGATGCGGAGCAGCTGTTGGTGGCAAACTGGCCCCTCGAGCGGGCGCGGCATTTGGAATCCGGCTCCCAAGGGTATCTGGCCTACGCTGATGTGGAGGGGATGGACGTCAAAGCGGTGCACTGGGCGTTACAACAGGGCGTGCGCGCGGTATTGAATTGTCCTCTGTGGCTCCAGGGCGAGCTGACGGGCGTGTTGGTGCTCTTCGACACGCAGCCGAGGCGTTGGGACGCCGAGGTTATCGAGCTGGTGCAGATGCTCGCGCGGCAGACATCCATCGCTCTGGAGAAGGTACTGCTGACCCAGGAGCTCCGCTTGAGCCTCTCGGAGGCCCAGGTGCTCAACCAGGTGCTCCAACTGGTCAACACTACCTTGGACCCCAAAGAAATTCTCCGCCTGACCTGCCAGACGGTGCGGCAGGCGCTACAAGTCCCGGTCGCGGTCGCTTCGTTGCTACGGGCCTATGCTCCGACAGAACCTGCTGCCGCCCCCGCGCAGCGCTACACCTGGATTCTCCAGGAACCTGCCGTGAATCGTCAGGCGCTCTTGCAGGCCCAACTCGCTGAGCCGCACACCCTGGTCGTGAACGATCTGGCGCAAGAGCTGCCGGAGCTCGCGGCGCAGCTCCCCCCGCCGCCGGTGGGCGGGCTGCTGGTCGTCCCGCTGCTGGCCCGTGGGGAGCTGATCGGCGTGCTGTCGGCGGAATCGCCGGAGCCACGGACGTTCACGCAACGCGAAATCGTGCTGCTGGAATCCATTGCGGTGGCGATGACGCCCGCGCTGGAAAACGCCCGCCTCTACCAGGAGGCGCAAGAGGCGCGGCTGCGCACGGAGGAGGCTTATCATCACCTGCAAAAGCTGGACAATCTCAAATCGCAGTTTGTGCAGAACGTCTCCCACGAGCTCCGTACCCCGCTGGCTATCGTCAAAGGCTACGTAGACCTGGCTTTGGATGACTCATTCGGTTTCAGCATGGATCCCCAACTGGCGCAGGCGATGGGCGCCATTCAGACCCATACCAATCACCTGGTCGAATTGGTCGAGGCGATCACCTCGCTGGAGGATGTGGAGATGGAGGGCTTGCAATTGCGCCCGCAACCGCTTCTGCCGGTGATTTTGACGGCTTTACAGGCCGTCCGGCAGAAGGCTCTGCGGCACACCTTACGCCTGCACATAGACCTGCCCGCGCAGTTGCCGGTCGTCAACCTCGATCCGCAACGTCTGGGACAGGCCTTCGGCCATCTGCTCGATAACGCGGTTAAGTTCAACAAGCCCGGCGGCGATATCTGGGTGCGCGGATGGACAAAGAACGGCAAGGTGTGGGTGCAAATAGCGGATTCGGGGATCGGGCTGCGCGAGAAGGAGCTGGCGCAACTCTTCCAGCGTTTCTATCAGGTGGATGGCACAAGTAGCCGCAAATATGGCGGCATGGGCCTGGGCCTCTCCATCGTCAAAGAGGTGGTGGAGCGCCATGGCGGGCGCGTGCGGGCGGAGAGTCCGGGCCTCGACCAGGGCAGCGCCTTCACCGTGGTGTTGCCGGAATACCGTGAGTGAGGGAGAAATTGTGGATGCTTGAATGCAGAGGTGCGATCCGTTGGGTGTGGCGGGTGCTCGTAGCGGGCCTGTTGTTGTCCGCCTGCGCGACCGAGTCCCCGTCGCCGTCGCCAACGGTGGGGCAGGAAGATGCGGAAGCGGCGACGGTGTTGTTCGTCGAGGACTTCTCAACCGCGCGCACCACCCAGTGGGCGCTTTTCGATACGGATGTGGGCGCGGCTTACATTCAGCGCGGTGAGCTCTATCTCGAAGATCGAGGGGCCAACACCGCCGTTTATACGCCGCTGTTGGGGCAGGCATGGGAGGATGTACGCCTGCACGTGCGCGTGCGCCAGGTGGAGGGCACCTTCAACAACTGGATGGGCGTGCTCTGTCGGCAGCAGGATGAGGAAAACTATTACCTCTTTGCTATCAGCGCGGATGGCTATTATCTGCTGTTGCGCGTGGTGGATGGGTTGGCGACGCCGTTGGCCGGCCCCACGGCCAGCGACGCTATCGAGGTCGGGCGCGCGACCAATGTGATGGTCGTGACCTGTCAGGGCGATTATCTATCCATGATGGTGAATGATGACTACATGGTCGCGCGCACCGATGCGGAGTTGCCCGGCGGCGGCGTGGCGCTCTTTGTGGACGCGGTCGAGGGGCGCGCCAACACTACGGTCGCCTTCAGCCGCCTGGAGGTCTACCAGCCATGAACGCCCGCCGCTGGCGCTATCTGGGGCCTGTAGCCTGGGCCGTCGCGCTGATAGGCTACCTGGGGCCGTGGCTCGATCATCGGGCCGCGGCGCTGGCCTGGAACGCTTACGATATGTTCGCCATCCTGCGGCTGTTGCCGGAGATTGAGACGGGGGCCGTCGCGGTCAACATGCAGGCATTGCGGCTGCCGCTGGTGGCGCTGGCCGTGCTCTTGCCCGTGCTTGCCGCGCCCCTGGCGCGCGGCTGGCGTTGGGCGAGCGCGCTGTTGGGCATCGCGCTGCTTGCGCTTACGCTCCCGCCCTACCCGGAGATCGTTGGCGCGTGGAGCCGGCCGGGCTGGCGCGTGCCCTTTTGGTGGGGCGTGGGCGGGATGGCGGCGACGGTCGCGCTGATATGGCTCGCGCCGGCGAGCGCATGGCTGCGCTCATGGGGCGTGCTCGGCTGGCTATTGCTCACCGGCGCGCCGGCGGGGATCACCCTGCTGCGATTGTTGCCCGCCCTGGCGAATCTACACGCGACCTCGGTGCGCCCCGGTTGGGGCGCTGGAGTCTTTCTGGTGGGGTGGGTGGGCTTGGGCCTCTGGGTTTGGTTGCCCGTAGTGCTTCCCGAAAGGAGGGGAGATGATGGGTCTGAACGAAAGTAACTACGCCCTGGCTCGCGTGCGCGATGTCAAGGCGCAGTATGAAAATGCATTGTTGCGTAAGGCGAACGTCGTGGGGGTGGGGGTGGGCTTTCGCCCCGAAACCAGGGACCTCGCGCTGGTGGTCAACGTGACACACAAGGTCCCACTTAGCGATTTGCAGCCAGATGACCGTATTCCAGATGAAATTGATGGCGTCCCCGTGCGGGTGCGGGCGGTGGGATGGCCGCAGATATTTGCTCAAGGAGATAAGAGATGAATGAACAGATTCTAGCACAGGCGCGACAGATCTACTCGGCGGTTTTGCCGATGCTTTTCCGCCGGCGCAACGTCGTCGCGTGCGGGTTGGGCTACAAAATCCGAGGTACGGAGCACACCTGTGAACTCAGCCTGATCGTCTCGGTGACGGAGAAACTGCCGCCAGAGGCACTTGCGCCGCAAGATATGGTTCCCAAAACTGTGGATGGGATGTCCACCGATGTGGTGGAGACCGGCAAGATTCGCGCCTTTATGTCGCCATTGGATCCCAAGGCCCGTTATCGCCCGGCCTTTCCCGGTATTTCGATTGGGCACTACGAGGAGATCAAGGCAGGGACGCTGGGGCCGTTGGTGCGCCGTGCGGGCGAGGTGCTCATCCTGAGCAATAATCACGTATTGGCCGACGTCAACGATGGGCAGCTTGGCGATCCCATCTACCAACCCGGCCCGCTCGATGGCGGCACAGCCAACGAGCGCTTGGGCGTGCTGGCGGACTTCGTCCCCCTCGACTTTGGCGAGGTCTCGAGCACCTGCCGGGTGGCAGAGGGGCTGACGGAGGTGCTCAATGTTCTCTCTCGATGGACCGGCTCACCGCATCGCTTGCAGGCGATCAAACAAACCTCCGGTGAAAATTTGATGGACGTGGCGCTCGCTCGTCCCGATGATCCTGAGATGCTCAGGCCGGAGATTTTGGGGATTGGGATGCCGGTCGGGATGGCGGAACCACAGTTGGGGATGCCGGTGCAGAAATCGGGGCGCACGACCGGCCTGACGCAAGGCTTCGTCGAGCAGATAGATGTGACGGTGAACGTGGATTACAATGGCCGCATGGCCTGCTTCACCAACCAGATCATCACCAACCGGATGAGCGCGCCGGGCGATTCTGGCTCGGCGATTCTGGATACCGAGCGGCGGGTGGTCGGGCTGCTCTTCGCCGGCTCGGAGCATGTAACGATTTTCACGCCGATCCAGCGGATTCTCACGCAGCTGGGGCTGGAGCTGGTGACTGCCTGAGCACGCGCAGCGCACGGAGCGTCACCCAGGGATTGGGTTCCGCGACTGCGCCCGGCGTTGCCCATAACTTTCCCGGGACTTTTTCCAGGGGCCAATCATCCGTTGGCCCCTGTTTGCTTTGTAGCCAGGCCCGCCAGGGCTTTGGCAGCGGCGCGCCCGGCAGGGATTCCACCAGCGCCTCCAACGTGCTCAGCAGATCGGGCTGGTCGAACACGGGGAAGGTGAGGGCCAGTGGGAGCGGCGCGATTTCTGTCAGTTGCGCGGCGAGGCGCGCGCGCAACGGCGCGAGCAGCGCGGTCTGCTGCCAGACCGCCGCCGCCCGC
This sequence comes from Anaerolineae bacterium, assembly GCA_034435555.1. Taxonomy (GTDB): domain Bacteria; phylum Chloroflexota; class Anaerolineae; order B4-G1; family SLSP01; genus DAOTXC01. The sequence goes on along the minus strand of DAOTXC010000125.1, from coordinate 19,598 downwards.
ACCACCCAGACGAGCGTGGCTGTATCGGCATCGGCGAGCGCGCCCTCGCGTTCGAGCCAGGCCCACGTCGCCGCGCAGGGGGCCGGGTCGCGGTAGCCGAGCTGCCAGTAGGCCCACAAGAGCGCCCCGCTCAGCAGGGCCGAGCGTCCTTGTCGCTCGCGGCGCAGGCGGAAAGCGCCGCTGTCATCGCGGTTGTGCGCGAGCAGGTGCTCGCAGGCGCGGGTGAGCACGGGCGTCAGGCCCACGCCGAGCTGCGCCAGATAGAGCAGCTGCCACGCTGTGGCGCGGTAACGGGGTGCAATCCCGTGGTCGGGATGCATCCAAAAGCCCGCCGGATACTGGGCCGCGAGAATGGCCCGGGCCGGCGGGCTGGTCGCAATGGCGGCGCGGAGCTCCGTGAGCGCGGCGGCAGGTTCGTGCGCCAGCTGCGTCCGCGCCAGGTAGCGCACCGAGGGGTGCGGATGGTCGTAGAGGCACATTCCGCTCACGCGGTGGTTGGGGCCTCCGCTTCTGTGGTGGGCGACTCCTCCGGCGTTTGCGCTTCGAGTTGCAGGAGCTCACGATAGGTCAACGTCCAGGTGGAGGAGAGGAAGGTCTCCATGATTCCGCCAACCGTGGCTAAGCCGATAAGGGAAAAAATCCCTATCAGCAAAAACAGCAAGAGGATGACGAGGCCAATCACCAGGCGGATAGAGCCGATACCGAGAAGCACATTCAGCAGCAGGACGAGACCGACCAGGGGGATGCCAAGGCCAATCAGCAAAGGGATCGCCAGAATACCCACGATGATGACAAGCATGAAGGAGAGCAGCGGCGAGATCACGAAGAAGAACACCAGATTGACGCCCAAGGTGAAGAGCGCCATCAGGCCAACATCGAAGAAGTGCTGCTGAAGCATCCTGAATCCCTTGCCAAGGGACTGCCATACCCCCAGATCTTCGAGCACGCAAGCGCGGTAGAAGAAGCGCCGGAGCAGTTTGATGAGGCCACTGAGAATGACGGCGAAAATGATGTAGACGAATAAAGAGGCCACGGTAGCGAAGACGCCGAAGATGCGGATCACGTTATCCCGGGCTAGGAGTAGCAGAAGCGGCGAGAGCGCCGCCATAAAGAAGGGGACCAGAATGGCGAGAAGTGGGAGCGCTGTGAGCAGGTCAATGAGAAAGATCTTCCAGGCATAACGCGACCAACCCAGACGGAATCCCTGGCGAATCGTGTGGCGCTCCCCCGTTTCCTCCTGCTGATTCACCATTTGGATCAGGGCGCTGCGGGAAAGATAGCGTGCCACAAAGACGAATAGCCCAAAGACAATCATAATGAGAAGGAAGAAGAGGACAAGCGTGATAATGGCGCTTCCCAGAACCGGGGGTATATGCCCACCCCTGAATTGGGCGCTTGCATTGCCCCCGCCGCCGCCACCACCACCACTGCCGCTCATCGTGCCCAATGCGATGATGATGCCGAAAATCCACAGGGCCTTGTAGTACCAGGTGGTCTCTGCCGCGCGTTTTATGATTTTGAAATGGTCCATTTCGGTTACCTCCGTGAAAGAATAGTTGCCAGCCACAAGCCTCAAGATACAAGCACTCTTATTATAGCGCATCATGCCCCTGGAAAAAGTAGGTTAGCGCGCACAACCGTTGGGAAGGTAGCCGCGATTTCCATATCGCGCAGGCCCATCCCAGAATTTATGCGTGCTAACAAAAGTAGCCCTTTAGCAACCGGTTGCCTCACTTTTTCCGGTGAAAAGTTACAATTTTGGGAAAGTTTGGGATAAACCTGTTGCATTACTTGGGAAAGTATTGTATAATGTGGGTTGTAGTGGGTAGAAGTGGGATATGGTGGGTGATATTGGCCGAGTCATTCCACATTTACACACCGAAAGTGGGGAAGCGCACCGATGTTTCTTGGACAATACACCTACACATTAGACAGCAAAGGACGGGTCACAATCCCTTCGCGTTTTCGAGATGCCCTGAGGGGCGGCCTGGTGCTGACCCGTGGGCTGGATCGCTGTCTTTCGGCCTACCCACTGGAGATGTGGGGGGAGATCGCGCGTCAAGTCAATGCCCTCCCCATCACCAGTCCCCAGGGACGGGCGCTGCGGCGCGTCTTCTTTGCCGACGCTGTGGATTTGGTTCCCGATCGCCAGGGACGCATTCTGGTGCCCGACCGGCTGCGCGAGTACGGAGAGCTGGAGCTCTCCGACGAGATCGTGGTGGTAGGATTGGATCGCTTCCTAGAGCTGTGGAGTCCTGCCCGGTGGGCTGCCGCCAACGCCCGCCAGATGGAGATGATGGAAGAGGACCCGGCGCTATGGGAGCATCTGCAGATCTAGCCCAGGCCCCCGGTCAGCACCTTCCGGTCTTATTGCGCGAGGTGGTGATGTGGCTGGCCCCACGCGCCGGTGAACGTTACCTCGATCTCACCGTAGGGGGCGGCGGACATGCCGCCGCCCTGCTTGAGGCCACCGCGCCCACTGGGCAATTGCTCGGCTTTGACCGTGACATCCAGGCCGTCGCGCAGACGATGAAGCGGCTCGCGCCCTTTGGCGCGCGGGCGCAGGTAGTACACAGTTCTTACCGTCATCTGGAGGTTATTGCCCGCGAACGCGGGTTCTGGCCTGTGGCTGGCGTGCTCTTTGACTTGGGATTTTCTTCGCTACAGGTGGATGACCCGGAGCGAGGCTTTGCCTTTCGTTTGGAAGGCCCGCTCGATATGCGGTATGATCCGCAGAGCGATGCGCCCACCGCCGCTGAGTTGCTCAATCAGCTATCGGAGATTGAGCTCCGCGAGTTGCTGTGGCGTTATGGCGAGGAGCCGCGCAGCAGGCGCATCGCCCAGGCGATTGTGGCGGCGCGTCCTATCTATACAACGACGCAACTGGCTGATAGTATTGCGCAGGCCGTTGGACGTCCGAGACATGGGCGGCTACATCCGGCCACCCGCACCTTCCAGGCGTTGCGCCTTGCCGTCAACCGGGAGCTGGAAGCATTGGAAGCGACGTTGCCGCAGGCCGTCGCTGCACTCCAGCCCGGCGGGCGGCTCGCGGTCATCACCTTTCATTCGTTGGAGGATCGGATGGTCAAACAGTTTATGCGACAGGCCGCTCAGGGCTGTAATTGTCCGCCGGAAAGTCCGGTCTGTACCTGCGGACAGCAGCCCACATTGCGGATTTTGACGCGTAAGCCGGTGACGCCCTCCTCAGAGGAGCTCGCGGCTAATCCCCGCAGTCGCAGCGCCAAACTGCGGGTCGCGGAGCGGCTGGCATCCGCACAGGAGGATGAAGAGCGATGAGCGTTATCTGGCAAGAAAAGACCCATGGTGTCCTTAAACGCAAGACCCGGGCCGACCGCACCCTGGCGCTCGTATTTGTTGGGGTGGTGGTGGCTGTCACCTTGTTGGGGGCCATCTATCTCAGCGTGGTGGCGGCCAACGTCCGGCTCTCGCGGGAGATTTGGCAGATGGAGGAGGAGATGATGGCGCTTGAACGCGAGAATCAGGCGCTGATGGTGGAAGTTGCGCGGCTGAGTTCGATCCCGGTGCTGCAAGAGCGTTCCCAAACACTAGGGTTCAGGGCCGCCGAAGAAGTCATCTACTTTAGTTTAGGGGAGCCTTGAGATGTTGCGCGGTCCAGATGCTCGCTTGCGGCTGATTGCTATGTTATTGATCGCCGTGCTGCTGCTCGTTCTGGGGCAGCTGGTGCGATTGCAGGTGCTCCAGAACGCCCGCCACCACGCCACGGTGGAGGTGCTGGTCTCCCGCGAGTACGCCCTGCCGGAACCGCCCTGGGGCTGCATCACCGACCGCAACGGCGCGCTGCTGGTGGGCAATACGCCCGTCTACGACATTGGCGCTGAGATCACCCTGCTGCGCGGGGCCGATATCGAGGCGCTGGCAGCGGAGCTCTCCCCCTACCTGGGCGTCTCCGAGGAGGCGCTCGTCATGGCGCTGACATTGCCGCCCGGCGAGCCAGCCGCGCCCCGTCCTTACATCTGGCGCCCGCTTGCCCAGGGGATCGCGCTCTCGCACACCGAGGTGTTGAGCCTTACCCGCTATTCCTGGCTGACGCTGAACCCCACCTGGGAACGTTATTACGCTGAGGGGACGCTGGCCGCGCACACGTTGGGATTCGTCAACCAGAGCGGTATCGGCTATGGCGTGCAGGCGTCACAGCGCCGCTTCTTGCAGGGCCTGACGGTTTCTCAAATTGGACAGGTGGCGGTCAACTCCAATCCGCTGCCCGATGAACTGGCCGCTGATTTTAGGTTCCCCTATCCCGGCACCGACCTGCGCCTGACGATTGATCGCACCATCCAGGCGTTTGTCGAGGGCGAGCTGGACTACGCAGTGAACGAGTATCAGGCTGAAGGGGGCACTATCATTGTGATGGATCCGCGCACCGGCGCGATTCTGGCGATGGCGAGCCGCCCTTCTTACGAACCCTCGCGCTACCCGGACTACGCCGCGCAGGGTGAAAACCACCTCTTCTGGGACCCGGCGGTGAGCATCCCCTATGAACCGGGATCGGTCTTCAAGGTCGTCACCGCCGCTGCCGCACTGGATTCAGGCCGCGTTGATCTCGATTGGTCTTACGTTGACACCGGCAGATTGGAGTACGGCGGGGTGGTGATTCGCAACTGGGATGGCGGCACTTATGGGCAACAGAATCTGGAGGGGTTGCTGACCCATTCGCTCAACGTGGGGGCGGGGCAGCTTTCCACACAGGTTTTGGGGCCGGACCTTTTCTACCAGTACGTGCGCGCCTTTGGATTTGGGCAGCCCACCGGCGTGGAGCTGACCAACGAGGCCGCCGGTCTGGTGCATCTGCCTAGCGATTGGGATTGGTCGGACAGCTACGCGGTGACGAACTCCTTCGGGCAGGGGATTGCGGTCACGCCATTGCAGATGGCAGCGGCAGTCGCGGCTATCGCCAACGATGGCGTGATGATGGAGCCGCACCTCGTGGCTGAGCGCAACTATCCCGACGGGCGCACGGTCACGGTCTCCCCGCGTCCACTGGGGCAGCCTATCTCGGCGGAAACGGCGCGGATTCTCTCCGGGCTGATGGCGCGCGTGGTCGAGCGCAACATGCCGGAGGCGCGGGTGCCGGGTTACCGCATCGCCGGCAAGAGCGGGACCTCGCAGATCCCCGGCGTGGGCGGCTACGACCCCAACGCGGTGATCGCCTCGTTTGTGGGATTTGGCCCGTTGCCCAACCCGGAGGTGCTGATTTTTGTCAAACTGGATCGGCCCAACGTCCCGCCGTCCATGCGCTGGGGATCGCAGATCGCAGCCCCCACCTTCCAGCGCATTGCTACGCGCTTATTTGTGATGTTGGGGATTCCCCCGGCGGATTTCGTCGCGGGGCAGTAAGAGCGAAACCAGGAGTTCGCGCACGATGCACAGGCAACTGTTATTGGTCGATTTGATTGAAGGGCTGTCTTACCGGCGTCCCAATGGCTTGGAGATGCCCGTGCGCCCGGTGCTGGATTCGCGCCAGGCCGGGCCGGGCGCGGTCTTCTTCGCCTTTGCCGGCGAAAACGTGGACGGACACGACTTCGTCGCGGATGCCTTGGCGCGCGGCGCGGCGGCGGCTGTGATCGAGCGCCCGGTTGACGTGGCTGCCGCGACGCTCGATTTGACGGGCGGCGCGCTGGAATTCGCTGCGTTGGAGACCCCGCTGTTGATTCAGGTCCCCACCGTGCTGGGCGCGCTGCAACAGGCAGCGACCTTCTGGCGGCAGCAGCTCCAGCCGCGCGTCGTAGGGATCACCGGCAGCGTGGGCAAGACGACCACGAAAGAGGTGGTGGCGCAGGTGTTGGCGCGGCGCTACCACGTCATCCGCAGCGCCGGTTCCTACAACAACGAGATCGGCTTGCCGCTGACTCTGTTGCAACTGCACAGCGACCACGAGCGGGTGGTTTTGGAGATGGGAATGTACGTCCGGGGCGACATCCGGCTGTTGGCCGGAATTGCCGGGCCGCAGGTGGGTGTCGTGACCAACGTCGAACCCGTACATCTGGAGCGTGCGGGCACGCTGGAGAACATCGCGTTGGCGAAGCGCGAGCTCGTCGATGCGTTGCCGGAAGCGGAAGCCGGGGGCGTCGCTGTGCTCAACTACGACGATCCCCATGTCCGTGCGATGGCGGAGCACACATCCGCGCGCATCTTCTATTATGGCTTGGCACAGCAGGCCGATCTCTGGGCCGACGAGGTGCGCAGCCTGGGGCTGGAGGGCGTCCGCGTGCGGCTGCACTACCGCGACGAACAGCTCTACGTGCGCGCGCCGTTGTTGGGACAGCACAGCGTCCACACCATTTTGCGGGCGGCTGCTGTGGGCCTGATCGAAGGGTTGAGCTGGCAGGAGATTGTCGAAGGGCTGCGGGAGATCTCGGCCCAATTGCGGTTGGTCACAGTGGAGGGGCCAAAGGGATCGCTCGTGCTAGATGATACCTACAACTCCAGCCCTCCCTCCGCGCTGGCGGCGCTCAACTTGTTGGAAGACCTCGACGGACGCAAAATCGCCATCTTGGGCGACATGCTGGAGTTGGGGGCCTACGAGGAGGAGGGCCACCTCAAGGTTGGCTGCCGGGCGGCGGATGTTGTCTCGCAGCTGATTGTAGTGGGCCAGCTGGCCGAGTGGATCGCACGCGGGGCGATCATCTGCGGGCTGCCGCGAGAGCGGGTGCATTTCGCCATTGACAACGCGGCGGCGGTGCAGGTGTTACACGAGATTTTGGAGCCGGGGGATGTGATCCTGGTCAAAGGGTCGCGCTCCATGCACATGGAAGAAATCGTCGCGGCGCTGAGCCAGGAGGATGGATGGGATTCGCGCTAATTCTGGCCAGCCTCTCATTTCTGATGGTGGTTTTTTGGGGCGCGCCTTTTATCAATTTACTCAAACGCTGGAAGATCGGCAAGCGCATCCGCATTGACGGCCCGGATGGGCATTTCACCAAGATGGGAACCCCCACGATGGGCGGGGTACTCATCACCGTCCCGGTCTTGATCATCACAGTCGCGCTGAACATTTATAATCTGATTGGACAGACGGTAATCGGGCGCTCGATTCTCGTCCCGTTGGGCGTGATGGTGGCGTATGCTATCCTGGGCGCGCTCGATGATTGGGCGGGCGTGCGGGGCGTGCGGCGCGGCGAGGGTTTCACCGCGCGCTTCAAGATCCGCATCGAGCTGGTGCTCACCTTTATCGTGGCGCTGATCATTTATTATGGGATGGAGCTGCGTAGCGTGGCCTTACCCGGCGTCCAACAGCGCATCGAAATTGGGGTGCTGTACGTCCCCTTGGCGATGTTCTGGATCATCGGCTCGGCGAACGCTGCCAACCTGACCGATGGCCTGGATGGGTTGGCCGGTATCATCCTGGCGAGCGCCTTCCTCGCCTATGGCGTGATCGCGCAGCTGCAAGGGCAGGTCTATCTGGTGCTCTTCTGCTTCACGATTGTGGGGGCCTTGTTCGCTTTCCTGTGGTACAACGCCCACCCTGCGGAGCTCTTCATGGGAGACACCGGCTCGCTGGCGTTGGGCGCGACGCTGGGCGTGGTCGCCCTAATGACCGGGCAGTGGTTGATTCTGCCGATGGTGTTTCTGGTGCCGGTAGCGGAAACGCTCTCGGTGATTATTCAGGTGAGCTATTTCAAATTTACCAAGCGCCGTTTTGGTGAAGGGCGGCGCGTCTTCAAGATGACGCCGTTGCATCATCACTTTGAATTGCTGGGTTGGTCGGAGACCCAGGTGGTACAACGTTTCTGGTTGGTGAGCCTGTTGGCCGCGATGGCCGGCGTGGCGTTGGCTTTGGTTTAGGGGGGACAGATGTCAGAGCCATCCACAGTGGTGATTTTAGGACTGGCACGGCAGGGAAAGGCGCTGGCGCGCTTCTTTGCCGAACGCGGCGCGCGTGTCATTGTCTCCGACCGGCACCCGGCTGCCGCCTTGCAAGCCACACTGGACGAGCTGGCCGATCTCTCGCTCACCTATGTACTCGGCGAGCATCCGCTCTCACTGCTGGATAATTGTGATCTTCTTTGCCTCAGCGGGGGCGTCCCGGCGGATCTGACCATTGTGCAGGTAGCGCGGGCGCGGTGCATCCCCTTGAGCAACGATGCGCAGGAGTTTCTGCGGCGTTGCCCGGCCCCGGTGATTGGCATCACCGGCTCGGCGGGCAAGACGACGACGACCTCGCTGGTGGGCGCGATGGCGCGGGCCGCCGGTTTCACCACCTGGGTGGGCGGCAACATCGGCAATCCGTTGATCGCCGACCTCGACCGGATCACCGCCGCCGACCGGGTGGTGATGGAGCTCTCGAGCTTCCAACTGGAGCTCATGGACATCAGCCCACCCATTGCGGGGGTGCTGAACATCACGCCGAACCACCTGGATCGTCACAAGACGATGGCGGCGTACAGCGGGGCGAAGGCGCGCATCGTGCAGTTTCAACGGCCTGTTGACATTGCGGTGCTCGGTTATGACGAACCGAATGCCCGCGCGCTGGCGGAGCAGACTTCGGCGCAGGTGCGCTACTTCAGCGGCAAGACTGAAGTCCCGGAGGGCGCTTTCCTGCGCGGCGAGGCGCTCTTCCTGCGCCACGCCGACCGCGAGATGGAGATTTGCCGGCGGGAGGAGATCCGCCTGCGGGGGTATCACAACGTGCTGAACGTCCTGGCGGCGGCGACATTGGCCCACGCTGCGGGCGTTCCGGTCCCGGCGATGCGGCCGACGATTACAGCCTTCACCGGCGTGCCGCACCGGCTGGAGGAGGTGCGCCGCTGGCGCGACATCCTCTGGATCAACGACTCTATCGCCACCGCGCCGGAGCGCGTGCTCGCGGCGCTGAACGCTTTTGAGGAGCCGCTGGTGTTGCTGGCCGGCGGGCGCGATAAAGACCTGCCCTGGGAGGATTTCGCGCAGCGCGTGGTGGCGCGGGTGCGCGTGTTGATTGTCTTCGGCGAGGCCGGGCCGCTGATTCAGGAGCACATCGCGCAGGCGCTCGCCGCAGCCGATGCGCCCACCTTGACGGCGATCCTCGCGGCGGAGACATTGGAGAGCGCGGTAACGCAAGCAGCGGCAGCGGCCCGACCCGGCGAGGTGGTGCTCCTCTCGCCCGGCGGCACGAGCTTCGATGCGTATCCCGATTTTGCCGCGCGGGGCGAGCACTTCCGCGCGTTGGTGCGGGCATTGGAGGCATAATCATGGCAACGAAGGCGCAAACTCAGACTCGCCGGGGGCGACTGCGGCGTCCCCAAAAGACAACGCACGCGGATCATCTGCTATTGGCTACGGTCATCGCCCTGCTTGCCTTTGGGCTATTGATGCTCTACAGCGCGACCTTTTACATGCCAGAGATCTTTTGGACGCAACAACTGCTCTGGGTGGCGCTGGGGGCGGCGGTTGCGGCGCTCCTTACGCGGTTGCCCTATCCGCTCTGGCAATATCTGGCGACGCCGCTGATGCTGTTCAACCTGATTCTGCTCTTTGCCGTGTTGCTGTTGGGGGATCAGGTGCTCGGCGCGCAGCGTTCACTTCTCGGTGCATCGGTGCAGCCGGGCGTGTTGGCGCGCCTCGTCGCCGTGATCTACATCGCGGCCTGGCTGGCCTCCAAGGGCCAACACTTGGGCGAGGTGCGTTACGGCCTGGTCCCCTTCGCCGTCATCGTGGGGATCGTGGCGGGCCTGGTGGCGCTGCAACCCGACCTGAGCACGGCCTCGCTGCTGGTCGTCACCGGCCTGGCGATGTTCTTCTTTGCCGGTGGGGACCCGCTTCAGATTTTCGTCTCGGTGATGACGGGAACCGCCTCCTTTGGATTTGTGGCGTGGCAGTTGCCACACGCGCGCCAACGCCTGCTCGATTACGTCAGCTCGTTGCGCGATCCCATGCAGATGCCCTATCACGTCCATCGCGCCATCACCGCGCTTGGTGAGGGCGGCATCCTGGGCGTGGGCATCGGCAATAGTCGCCTCAAGTCCGGCTATCTGCCGGTTCCACACACCGATAGCATCTTCGCGGTGTTGGGCGAGGAGACCGGCCTGCTGGGGGCGTTGTTGGTCATCGCGCTCTTTGGGCTACTCGCCTACCGGGGCTACCGGATCGCGTTGGAGACACCTGATCCGTTCGGCTGCCTGTTGGCCTTCGGCGTGACCACAATGATCGTCGTCGAGGCCCTGTTGAATATCATGGTGATGGTGGGGCTGATCCCCTTCACCGGGACGGCGCTCCCGTTCTTCAGCTACGGGGGCACGGAGATGTTGGTGACAATGGCGGGCGTGGGATTCCTGTTGGGCATCTCACGCGGAAGACCCAAGGGAGATTGGGATGCGATTGTGGATCGTTGGTGGCGGGACTGGCGGGCACGTCTATCCCGCACTGGCTACCGCCCAGGCGTTACGGGCCGCTGATCCGACCGTCGCGCTCACCTGGATAGGGAGCATTGGCGGGATGGAAGAGGGGTTGGTCACGCGCCAGGGCTTCGCCTTCCGGGGTGTACCCGCTGGAGGCGTGCATGGCGTGGGGCCGGTGCGGGCGCTTCGCAACAGCTGGCAGCTCCTGCGCGGGATCGGGGCGGCCTGGCGCTATGCCGGTCAGGAGCGCCCGGCGGCGCTGTTGACGACGGGCGGCTACGTGAGCGTCCCGGTCGCGCTGGCGGCGCGCGCGCGGGGTGTGCCGATCCTGGTCTACCTGCCAGACATCGAACCGGCGCAGTCGGTGAGCCTGCTGGCGAAGCTGGCGACGCGGGTGGCGACGACGGTGGAGGACTCGCGGGCCTTCCTGCCGGCGGAAAAGGTCGTGGTGACGGGCTACCCGTTGCGGGAGGCGGTCACACGCTGGACAAAAGCCGCCGGGCGCGAGGCGTTGGGGCTTGATCCGGCGGGGCCGGTGTTGCTGGTCTTCGGCGGGAGCCGGGGGGCGCGCTCGCTCAATCGTGCGCTGGTGGCGCACTTGCCGGAGCTGTTGGCGGAGGCGGAAATCGTACATATCAGTGGTGCGCTGGATTGGGCGGAGGTCGCGGAGGCGCGGTTGGCGTTGCCGAAGGCACAGCGCGAGCGGTATCACGCCTTCGATTATTTGCACGAGGAGATGGGGGCGGCCCTGGCGGCAGCCGACCTGGTTGTTTGCCGGGCGGGGGCGTCGGTGCTGGGCGAACTGCCCTACTTTGGCTTACCGGCGATCCTGGTTCCCTATCCCCATGCGTGGCGCTATCAGAAGGTCAACGCGGCCTGGCTGGCGGAGCGGGGCGCAGCGGTCATCGTCGAGGATGCGGCGTTGGCGGCGGCGCTCGTCCCCACCGTGCAGGGGCTGCTGCATGATCGGGAGCGCTTGGCGGCGCTGGGCGCGGCCTCGCGCTCGCTGGCGCGCCCGGATGCAGCGCAGGCGTTGGCAACGTTGTGGTTAGCATTGGCGAAGGGAGAGCTGGCATGATACCTATTGAAACAGCCTTTGTGGGGCTAGTCATATTGTTCGGGATGATTGGCTTGTTGCGCGGGTGGGCCAAGGAGCTCCTGGTCTCCTTCAGCGTCATCCTGGCCCGCTTTGTGGAATTCGTCCTGTTGGAATACGTCCCGGTCGTCAATTTGGCGTTGCAGGCGTTGCCGCCGGACACCTGGCTCTACGTGCGCCTGTTGATCTTCATCTTCATCATAGCCTTTGGCTACGCCACCACCGTCATCTCGGCGGCTCTGGGAAGCCGCGCGCGCAAAGACAAGTTCGAAGATACCCTGTTGGGCTTCTTCATCGGCCTCATCAATGGCTATCTGGTGGTGGGGTCCGTCTGGGGCTTCCTGGCCGATAAGGGCTATGAGATTTGGGGTATCACCGCTCCCACAACCGATGCGGCGATGGCGATTATTGATTACCTTCCGACGGCCTGGCTAGGCGGCCCGCTGCTCTTCGTCGCGGTAGCGGTCTCGTTCGTCTTCGTGTTGGTTGTCTTTGTGTGAGGAGGAGGTAGGAGATGGCGCGACTAGTGATAGAAGAGGGCCGAAAAGAAACGGGAGCGCAATTGGGCCCCCTGCAAGCAGGACAGGAAGTGGTCTTTTCGGATTTTACGCTATTGATTGGCCCGCAGGCCACAGGTAAGTCATTGGTGATGCAGCTGCACTATTTTGCGCACGGCTTGCAGTATTTGATTGCAGCTGCGGCTTCTGCTGAGGATGTGTTTGCTGGGAGTAATGAATTGGTGCGTTCACTATTGGATCGTTTGCGGCGCGGACTGGTTCGAGATCGCAGCCGTGCTTTTGCTTCACTGGTAGATAAGACCATTCGGTTGAATTACCATCCAACGGGGGTGTATAAACCCTGGCGCTTGAGTATTGGTGGTGACACGCTTAAAGTAAGGATTTTAGGTGGTGAAAAATCCACGCTCGAAAAATTAATTACTGCATGGACAAAAGATGCTGATTGGCGCGCTCGTGGGCAAAGACAAATTCCTGCGATCTATGTGCCTGCAGAACGTAGTTTCTACTCGCGCTATGTCAATGCTGGCGCTGGTGCTCTTTCAGCGCCCGAGTTGCCACTGACTATGTTGATGTTTACCAGAGTTTTGGAGACAGCGCGGGACACCTATCTGGCCTGGGATGCTGAAGGCCCAGACACAGAGGCGGGGCGTATGATTTGGCAGATTGCTGGTGATGCATTGCAAGGAGAAGCTTATATCCCAACCCGTGGCCCAAAGCTGTGGAAATGGCGCACACCCGAAGAGAAGATACTAGATTTAGAGATGGCTTCTTCTGGGCAAATGGAAGCTTGGCCACTGGTACTCATTGCAGCGTGTTTGCCTTCTTGGCGAGAGGAGGGCCTCTTAGATCAGGATTTCTATTTGTGTGTTGAGGAGCCGGAGACACATCTCCATCCAGCGGCGCAAGTAGCACTGGTCAAAATTTTAGCCTACTTGGTCAATCAGGGCTTCAAAGTGGTGGTGACAACGCACTCGTTGACCGTACTTTATACTTTGAATAACTTACTGGTAGCATCTGATTTGCAGGTTGGCTATACTGAAGCGGCATTGCCACAACCAGAGACTCGCTTGAAGCGTGGCACGATCAGTGCCTATCTATTTGAAGCAGGAGAGATTCATTCTCTAATTGATAGCGAAACACAGTTGATTTGTGAAGAGGCCTTGGCAGAGGTGGATGAGTCTCTGGATCGACAATTGAATCGCTTGGAATTTTTGCGCGCATATCCTTCTACCGAGGTTTCCGATGATACCGTGTGATTTGGAAGCAGTAGAGATGTGGAATTCAGAGAAAATTTCGCCCCCTCGCCCTACATGCTCTATCTATGATGAACATTCCCAGGGACGCATAAACATTACTGTTGATAAATCTGCTGGTGAACGGTTCTCCCAGTATGATCTTGAAAAATTTTTTGGCAATATGGAGATTAAGCGACCTGATCGGTTGTTGTTAGGACAAACAACTCAGAGTCCGTGGGTAGTGGCCTTTGTGGAAGTCAAATCTGGGACGGGTTGGAAAGAGGCGCGAGAGAAATTCAAAGCAGCCATCCCCTGTTTTGCTAAAAACACTGAATCGGGACGTGCGCATCATCGCATTTGTGGCGACCTTATCTCTGAAGGGGAGAAACATGTGGTAGTGGCCTTCGTTATTGGTCATGTAGGTTCTGAACGCCGAAAAGCTCGTCTTCCAGAACGTGACCGATTCCTACGCATTGGGAATAAGTACGTGGTACTTTTACCACCGGTCCGGCGTGATTTTTCATCAGTGCAGAAGCTCTTTGAAGACCTGGGTATTGTAAAATTGAGGTAAAAGTATTATGAGCAGAGAGTTCGAGCGCGTTCACATCGTCGGCATTGGTGGCGCGGGGATGTCGGCCATTGCCCGCGTATTGCAGGGGCAGGGCAAGACCGTGACCGGCTCCGACCGGCGCGCCTCGCCGCTGGTTGCGGCGTTGCAGGCGGAAGGGATCGCCGTCACAGTGGGGCAGGCCCCGGAGGCCGCTGCCGCCGCTGATTTGGTACTGCCCTCCTCGGCGGTGCCGGATGCCGACGCGGATGTGCAGGCGGCCCTCGCTGCCGGCGTCCCGGTGATGCGCCGCCCGGAGTTCCTGCGGGAGCTCACCGCCGGCTACGATGTCATCGCAGTGGCGGGGGCGCATGGCAAGACCACCGTCACTGGCATGATCGTCACAGTGATGCGGGAGGCGGGGCTTGATCCCACTTTCATCATCGGCGGGGTGGCGCAGAACCTGGGCACGAACGGCTACGCCGGGCAGGGGCCGCACTTCGTCATCGAGGCGGACGAGTATCAGTACACCTTCTTATCACTGGAACCGTGGATCGCGGTGGTGACGAACATTGAGTATGACCATCCCGATTGTTTCCCCAGCCCGCGCTTTTTGCGGTTGGCCTTCGGCGATTTTGTGGATCGCATCCGCCCTGACGGTGTGCTGGTGGCCTGCAATGACGATAGGGTGGGGCACGCGGTCGCGGCTTCGTTCCATGCCAACGGCGGGAAGCTGGTGCTCTATGGCCTGGATGAGGGCATCGGCGTCGCCTGGCAGGCCGAGGATGTGCGCCCCAATGCCGCCGGAGGCAGCGATTTCGTGCCGCTGCGCGCGTGCCAGGCCCTCCCGCCGGCGACGTTGCAGCTTGCCGGGCGGCACAACGTCCTCAATGCGCTGGCGGTGTGCGCCGTCGCTGAGCAATTGGCGATCCCCTGGCCGGTCGTGGCACGGGGATTGGCAGCCTTCTCCGGCACGGCACGGCGCTTCGAGGTGCTGGGCGAGGCGGGCGGGGTGGTGGTGATGGACGATTACGCGCATCATCCCACCCAGATTCGGGCGGTGTTGGAGGCGGCCCGGCAGTGCTATCGCGGGCAACGCCTGGTGGCGGTCTGGCAACCACACACCTTCAGCCGCATCCGGGCGCTGCGCGATGAGTTCACGACCGCGTTCGACGGTGCGGATGCCGTGCTGGTTCTGCCGATCTACGCTGCCCGCGAGCAGGACGATGGCACGATCAGCCATCGTGACATCGCGGCGGACATCGCGCACCCTGCGGTAGAGGCGGTGGATTCGCGGGCCGAGGCGGTCGCCCGGTTGTTGGAGACCGTCGGCCCGGGCAATGTGGTGCTCTTGATGGGCGCTGGGGATGAGTACGAAGTGGGCCAGGCGCTGTTGGCCCAGTTAGTGGAATAGGAGGGAGGGAGCCATGCGTAAGTTGTTGAGTAAATTGTGCGGGATGCGGGGCCGGAAGCAGGCGCGCAACCGGGTCTATCGTTCGGAGACGATGGCAGTGAAGATGCGATTGGTGGCCCGCGAGCAGCGGAGCCACAAGAGGAAAGCGCAGCGTTGAACTCGCCCTGGGCGGAGCAGATAGAGGCGATAGCCACACAATTAGGCGCTGCCGCTCGCCGCAACGAGCCGCTGGCGCGCTACTCCGCCGTGGGGATCGGCGGCCCGGCGGAGCTGCTGGTCATCGCGGAGGAGAGCGAGACGCTGGTGCGCGCGATCACGCTGGCCCGCGAGGTGCAGCTCCCCTGGCGGATCTTCGGCGGCTTGACCAATCTGCTGTTGCCGGACGCGGGCCTGTGCGGGATGGTGATCCTCAACCGCGTACAGCAGGTGCAATGGGATGAAGCGGCGCTACGCTGCGCCGCCGGATCGGGTGCGGTGATCGCGCAGGTGGCGCGCCAGGCGGTGCGCCGTGGCTGGGGCGGCCTGACCTGGGCCGTGGGCCTGCCGGGGACGGTGGGCGGCGCGGTGGTGAACAATGCCGGGGCCTTCGGCGGCGACATCGCGGGCGGGCTGGTCTCTGCGCAGATTTTGGGGCCGGAGGGCGTGGTTGAGACAGTCGCGCCGGAGTGGTTCGACTTCCGCTATCGGTGCAGCCGGCTCAAGGGGGCCGGGCGCGAGTGGGTGGTGCTGGCAGCGACCTTTCAGCTGCGAGAGACAGACCCGACCCGTGTGCAGCTCAAGGCGGCGGAGTACAGTGAGCGCCGGCGGCGGACGCAGCCGCCGGGCCGCACTCTGGGTTCCACCTTCAAAAATCCGCCGGAGGAGTACGCCGGGCGGTTGATCGAGGCGGCGGGGTTGAAGGGGGCGCGTGTGGGCGATGTGGTGGTATCCACGCAGCACGCCAATTTCTTTATGAACGAGGGGGCGGGCACGGCGGCGGACTTCCTCGCGTTGTTGGAGCGGGTACAGAGCGAGGTCGCCCGGCAGTTTGGGGTGGAGTTGGAGCCGGAGATCGAGATTCTCGAACGGAAGGGGTTAGACGCATGACGGAGCGATTGAAGATAGCCGTCCTCTTTGGGGGGCGCTCCGGTGAGCACGAGGTCAGCCTGGCGTCGGCGCGCTCGGTGATGGCGGCGCTCGATCCGCAGAAGTTCGAGATCATTCCGGTGGGCATCACGCGCGAGGGGGCCTGGATCGTGGGCGGCGATCTGTTGCGGGCGTTGCAGGACGAGGCGTTTGGCGACACCTCGCCCGCCACTATTCTGCCCGATCCGACGCACAAGGGGCTGAAGCAACTCCAGGTGCAACAGCAAGGGACGCAGTTGTCGCTGCTCTCGCGGGTGGACGTGGTCTTCCCGGTGCTGCACGGGACCTTCGGCGAGGATGGCACGGTGCAGGGGCTGCTGGAGCTGGCGAACGTCCCCTACGTGGGCGCGGGCGTGTTGGCCTCGGCGCTGGCGATGGACAAGATCGCCTTCAAGCACCTCTGCCGCGATGTGGGGTTGCCCGTTGTGGATTGGGTGCATTGCACCCGGCGGCAGTGGGAACGGGAGCCGCAGGCGGTGCTCGACGCGGTTGAGGCGGCGCTGGCCTACCCGGTCTTCACCAAGCCGGCGAACCTCGGTTCCAGCGTGGGGATCACCAAGTGCCACGATCAGGCGGGGCTGCGCGCCGGGCTGACGGCGGCGGCGCGCTACGACCGGCGGATTTTGATCGAAGCGGCGGTGCCTCACGCACGCGAGATCGAGGTGAGCGTGTTGGGGAACGAAGCGCCGCGCGCCTCGGTTCCTGGGGAGATCATCCCCAGCCGTGAGTTCTACAGCTACGAGGCCAAGTATTTGGACATGGGCGAGAGGGCCTCGCAGCTCCTCATTCCGGCGCGGTTGGACGCGGCGCTCTCTGAGCGGGTGCAGCAGCTGGCGCTGGCGGCCTATCAGGCCATTGACGGGGCCGGGATGGCGCGGGTGGATTTTCTATTGGATGACAGCCGGGGCATCGTCTATTTGAATGAGATCAACACGATCCCAGGGTTCACGCAGATCAGCATGTACCCGAAGTTGTGGGAGGCGAGCGGCGTGCCTTATCCCCAGTTGTTGGCCTGGCTCATTGACCTGGCGCTGGAGCGCCATCAGGAGAACGCGCGCTCGGAGCGGATTTTCCGGGCGGCGCTAGAGGCGGACTGAGCGAAGGAGAGCGAAGATGGCAAAGCGCAAGTATCATCGAACAGCGGCGCTCTTGAGCGCGCAACCGCAGCGAGCGGCCTGGTCGCCTTCGCGGCGGCGCGCCAGAGCCAACCCCCTGCATCTGCCCTGGCAGGTCTACGCGGCAGCGTCGGCGGTGTTGGCGATTTTGCTGTGGTTCTGGCTCGATGCGCGTTGGTACGTGGATGTGACGGATGTGACCATCCAGGGCGCATCGGCGGAGACGGCCTGGGCTATAGCGGAGGCAAGTGAGATTCTGGACCTGCACGGGCTGTGGCTGCGCCCGGCGGATATCGCCGAGCAGCTTGAAGCAGCGGTCCCTGCGATTGTCTCGGCGGAGGCCGATTGCTGGGTCTACCCGGCGCAGTGCATCATCACGGTGGTGCAACGCCATCCGGTGCTGGCCTGGGTTGGAGAGACGGGCGCGACATGGTGGGTGGATGAATCCGGCGCGCTGTTTCCGGCCTGGGGGGAGCGCAGCGATCTCTTCGTGGTGCGCGGGCCTTTGCCCTCGGACGAACACGTCCCCCAAGATATTTTGGAGGGAGTCGCTGCTTTGAATCGTCTGGATGCAGATTTTTCCGGCTTGGAGTATAATCCCCGCTATGGGTTGATCTGGACTGATCCAGAAGGGCGGCGGATCGCCTGGGGGGTCGGCGCGGAGATGACGCCGCGCTGGGACGTATACCGGGCGTTCATCGCACACTTGAACGCGCAGGGGATCTTCCCCTGGTCGGTGGATGTGCGTTTCCCGGCGGCCCCGACGTATACATTGGAACGCAGTTGGTAGAGGGGGTGTAGGGTGGAGCGCTCAATAGTGGGGATTGATATCGGCAGTCGCAAGATTTTGGTGCTGGTGGGCGAGGTGTCCGAGGCCGGCGAGATACGCATCGTAGGCGTAGGGCAGACGCCTTCGCGGGGCATTCGCAAGGGCGTGGTGGTGAATGTCACCGAGGCCACGGCTGCGATTGCGGAGGCGGTGGAGCGCGCGGAGCAGAGCTCCGGCTATCAAATCGAGCGCGCTTTCATCGGCATCAGCGGATCGCACATCACCTCGCGGAATAGCCAGGGCGTGGTGGGGGTCTCGCGCCGCGACCGGGGCATCACGCCCGATGATATTGACCGCGCTTTGGAGGCCGCCGGTGCGATTGTGCTGCCCCAAAATCAGGAATTGCTCCACATCATCCCGCGTTCGTACACGGTGGATGGGCAGGAGGGCGTGCGCGATCCGCTGGATATGCACGGCTTCCGCCTGGAGGTGGAGGCACACGTGGTGATGAGCTCCAGCACCGCGATCCAGAATTTGACGAAGTGTGTGGAGACCGCCGGGGTGCAGGTGAGCGAACTGGTGCTCACGAGCCTCGCCGCCGGCAACGCCGTGCTCTCCGAGACGGAAAAGGAGATGGGCGTCGTATTGGTGGACATTGGCGAGGGGACGACCGACATTGCGATCTTCATCGAGGGCACGGTCTGGCACACGCGCTCGCTGGCGATGGGCGGGGAGTACATCACCAATGACATCGCCATTGGGCTGCGGCTGCCAGCGGATTTGGCCGAGCAGGTGAAGCTCCGCCATGGGCACGCGTTGGCGAATCAGGTTGCCGAGGATGAGCGATTCACCATCGCGCCCTATGGCGAAAGCACGCCCGTCGTCGTGCCGCGCTGGAAGCTGGCCGAAATCGTCCAGGCGCGCGCTGAGGAGATTTTGGAGAGCATTCAACAGGAGATCAAACGCTCCGGTTACGATGGTCTATTGCCAGCGGGATTGGTGTTATGCGGCGGTACGGCGCAATTGCCGGGATTGCAGGAGCTGGCGCAGGATGTTTTTAGCCTGCCCGTGCAGATTGGGACGCCGCGCAATCTTTCTGGTCTGGCCGAGCAGGTGAGCAACCCGGCGGCGGCGGTGGCGGTGGGCTTGATGCAGTGGACGCCCATGTGGGATGACATCGGTGGTAGCTGGAAGGGCGGCAGTAATCGCGTGTCGCTGTGGAAACGTTTGGAGAGCTGGCTGCGCGCCTTGCTGCCAGTGTGATTCGAAGGAGTCATCATGTTCCTCCGGTACACCACCGAGGATGAAAATGTAGGACAGGTTGCCAACCTGTCTTACGCTCAGGCTATTTTCTACGGAGGTATCTACAATGAACTACCAGACTTTGGCTGACGATCTGACGGCCTGGCTGCGTGAGTACGCGG
>DAOTXC010000124.1:0-15802 GCA_034435555.1 Anaerolineae bacterium | reverse complement strand
ACAGCGTCGGGGGTGGGGGTGAAGGTGGCGGTGGGGGGCAACGGCGTTTCCGTCACCGTGGGAGATGCAGTCGGGGTGAGTGTCGCTGTTGCTGTTGCTGTCGCTGTCTCGGTTGGCGTCTCCGTAGGTATCTCCGTCGCAGTCCCGGTGGCCGTGGGCGTCTCGGTTGGCGTCTCGGTGGGGGTCAGGCTGGGTGTGGGCGTCTCCGTAGCGGTCGCAGTGGGTGTGAAGGTGGGCGGCTGCCATTGGGTGGGCGTTGGCCCCAGCGTGCGCGTCGGCTCGACGGTCCCCGGCCCGACGAGGTAGGGCGTCTCCGTAGCGGTCGGTTCGCTCACGACGGTGGGCCTGGGGGTGACAGGCGCTCCAGGGCGCATCGCCAGAGCGATAAATCCCAAGCAGTAGCAGGGGATTGTCAAGAGTATAATTCCGATTAGGACTTTGTAGATGCGTTTCTGCGTCCCCAATTTTTTATCCTGGTCTCCAACGGGTTAACCGCATGATAGCAGCTTTCAGATGGATGTCAAAACGCGGATGAACGCTCAAGAGCTGTCGCCTTGAACGTCCATCCGCGTTGAGGGTGTGTGGGGGGCTAACCTTTCACGCCTCCCATGGTCAATCCGGATTCCAGATATTGCTGGAGCGTGAGGAAGACGATGAGAGTAGGCACGGAGATAAGCAGCGCGCCGGCAGCAAAGAGGCCCCAGGGGACATTGCGATCACTGGCTAGCTGGTAAAGGCCCACGGGCAGGGTAAACATCTGTTCCTTCCCTACCAGCATGACCTGGGCAAAAATGTATTCGTTCCAGCCGGCCATGAAGCCGAAGAGAGCAGTGACGGCCAGCGCCGGGCGGGCCAACGGCAGCGCGATCTGGATGAAGGCCTGGATGGGGCCGGCGCCGTCAATCATGGCGGCCTCTTCCAGGTCAAGGGGCAGGGTATCGAAGTAGCCCTTGAGATTCCAGGTGGTGAAGACGAGCGTGCCGGTGGAATAGGCCAGGATGAGGCCCCAGTGGCTGCCGAAGAGTCCGAGCGTGCGCAGGATTTGGGTGATGGGCACCAGGGCCAGGATGCCGGGGAAGGCCTGGATTGCGAGCAGGAAGATTAACGCGCCCTCGCGTCCTTTGAACTCGAAGCGGGAGAAGGCAAACGCGCCGGTGGTCGCCAGCGAGACGCAGAAGATGGTGGTCAGCCCGGCTACGAAGAGGCTGTTCTGTAACCAGACGGCGAAGGGTTGTTCGAAGAGCAGCCGTTGGAAGTTCTCCAGGGTGGGGGCGACGGGGACGAACATGCTGGCGAGATTGAGGGTGAGCAGGCGTTGTCCTGGGCGCACCGATGCCAACAGCACAAACCAGATCGGGTAGATGGCGATAAGGCCCGCCAATCCGAGGATAGCATACATCAGAACTTTAGCAGCGGGTGTAGCCTTTCTCATTCGTAGGCTCCTTTCGTGATGCGCGTCAGGCGCAGGCTTAAGAGCGTGGCACCGAAGAGCAGGATGAAGATGACCATCGCGAAGGCGCCGGCGTCAGCGTAGCGATCCCCTTGGAAGAGGGTCTTATAGCCGTAGATCATGACGAACTCGGTGATGCCGGGCTGTCCAGCGCCGCGAATGGGGCCGCCTTGGGTCACTAACCAGACTGTGTTGAACATCTGGAAGGTGGTGATCGAGCTGAGCACGATGGCCGGCATGACGGCGGGGCGCAGCAGCGGCAGGGTGATGGTGGTGAGTTGCTGGAACCAGGTCGCGCCATCCACGTCAGCGGCCTCGTACTGGTCGGCGGGGATGGCCTGCAGCGCGCCGAGGATGATCACCATGAAGAAGGGGTAGCTCAACCAGACGTTGATGATGATGACTGCAATGAAGGCCCAGATGTCCTGTTGGAGCCAGGAAGGCCCTTGGATGCCGAAGATGCGTAAGAGCTGATTGATGGTTCCTTGTTCGGCGCGGAAGAAGAATTGCCAGATGAGCGCGGTGATGTAGGAGGGGACGGCCCAGGGGAAGATCAAGATGGTGCGCCAGATGCCCTTGCCTTTGATATTCTCGGTGTTGAGCACCAGGGCCAGAATCAGCCCGAAGAGGAAGAAGAAGGGTATACAGAGGGCCACGTAGAGGAAGGTGCGGAACATGACGACGAAGAAATCGTTGGCGTCGAGGAGCGCCCCCACGCTCTCTTGGACGCCGAGCAGGTACCAGAGGCCGCCGCTGACCGCAATGGCCCCCAACCACCACCACCAGGTCGGCGGTGGCAGCGGCTGCTTTTTGATACGTTTGACCCACCAGTTAACGATGAAGAAGGGTACGAGGAGCGCGATGAGTTTGGGCCAGGCCAGCGCTGCCGGCCCTGTGAACCACGGTTCAAAGAGCTCCAGGTAATTGCCGAACAGTGGCTCGTTCCAGCAGTAATAGCGCGGGGTTCCTGTAGTACACTCCCACATACTTTCAGGGGGGCGCATAAAAAAACGGCTACGGTTGGTGAATGAGATGAAGATATTGTAGCCGATGGGGTAGACGCTGAGCAGAATCACCCCGAGGATAGTCGGTAGCGTAAAGGCCAGGATAATTAAGGTCTTTTTCCACCCTCTTATCGAGACTGCCATAGAATCCTCCTTGAAATAAGGCAAGTGGTGGAGATGTGCGATCTTGATACAACGACGCCTAAGTTAATTATAGTCGAACTCGGAAAATACAGAAGTGGTCAGTCTCAGTAGATCTAATTTTTCTCGGTCTGGATCGTCAGATCCAGACCGAGAACGGGGATCTGACGATCCCCTTGGAGCATTTTTCGATCTACTGAGTCTGGCAAATAGCAAACGTGGGCCTTGACCGATTGGCAAGGCCCACGTTTGCATCTACTTAAGAAAGGGCGTGGAGGACTAGCCTCCACGCCGGGGTTTTGACTTACTGCATACCAGCGATGCAGGACTCAATCGCCGCTTGCGCGCCATCCATGGCCTCTTGCGGGCTTTGCGCGCCGCTCCAGAGGGCGGTGGTGGCGTCGCCAACGGGGCCCCACTGGCAGTCGATGTACGGGTGGTTGGGCATTGGGGTGCCGCGGTTAAGCGACTCGCCAAAGCCAGCGACCGTGTACAGCGCCTGGATTTCGGGGCTGTTGAGGGCGGCGGTGTTGGCCGGGATCGTCTTGTTGACCAGGCTCAAGCGCGTCTGCACTTCAACGCTGCCGAAGTACTGCATGACCTCGATCGCGGCTTCCGCGTGACCGCGGTCCACAGCGTTCTCGGTGAGCATGAAGGTCTTGATGCCGACGAAGGGGCTGCCCATCGGGGCGATGCCGTAGTTGAAGCCGGCAGCTTCGAGGTCGCCGATGGCCCAGGGGCCGGTCCACCAGATCGCAGCCTGACCTTCGGTCAGCATGGCCTGGCAGATCTCATGGCTGGTCTCGGCGGGGGCTACCGCGCGGAACTCATCGATCCACTCGGCAGCGGCGTAGCCCTCAGGGCTGTTCATGTAGGCGTTGCCCATATCGTCAATGTAGCCACCGTACCGGCTCAGGCCATTGCCGAAGTAAATGGGCGCGACGTGATAGGCGTCGGGGTTGCCGAGGCCCTGGTCGCAGAGGTAGTACATGTCGGGGTTCTCTGCGCGGAAGGCTTCCGCCTTGGCGAGCAGGTCGTCGAAGCTATCGGGATTGGGCAGATCTTCCTCGCTCAGCAGGTCGGCGTTGTAGACCAACGCGATACCTTCCTGGGCTTCGGGGATGCCCCAGATCTCGCCCTGCCAGACCATGGCCTGGACAGCGGCAGGCTCGAAGGTGCTCTCGAGATAGGCCATATCAACCCACTCATCGAGCGGATAGATGTTGCCGGCCAGCGCGTTGCGCCCGATTTGGTCCTGTACCCAGGCCAGAATGTCGGGGCCTTCGCCCGCGGGCACTGAAACGGCCAGCGCGTCGGAGAGGTTATCAACCTTGGAGAGGTCAATCTGCACACACTCGTTCTCGGCGTTGAACTGGTTCGCTACCGCGATGTACTCTTCCAGGTAGGCGCCATCCCACCCGTGCCACACGGTGACGGTCACGACATCGCAGGTTGGTTCCTCAATCGCGGGCGCTTCCGTCGCCGGAGCTTCCGTGGCTGGGGCTTCCGTGGCCGGGGCTTCGGTCGCGGGGACCGCAGGCGCCTCGGTCGGGGTGGGGCCACAGGCACTGAGCACGAGGCCCGCCAACACCAAAACAGACAACAGGGTAAACCAACGCTTATTCATATATTCTCCTCCTTGGACAGTGAATCTGCTAACGGGCTATTTGGGCTTAGCCCTTGCTATCCCCCCCTCTGGGGGATTACACCGTATTCTATAGTATCACAATGCCGGATATTTGTCAAGATGGAAATCTTCAAAAATGTTAGCAAACCGGTAAGATTGTTTATAGGTCAACTATCTTGTGGCGCAAGCAAAGCGCGGGCGAAGACGAGATAGCCGGTGTGCCCGACCATCGTATCGGCGGGGCGGAGCCGACCGGGCACAGGCTTGTATTGGCGCAGCAGTAGTTCCTCCACCTCGATGAATCCGAAGGGGTGTTGCTTGAAGGCGTACAGCAGATCAACCACCTGATTGGTGGTGGGGACGAGCGCGCCGAAGAAGCCCCCGCCCTTGAGCGCCGCGTGCGCCTGCGCCAGATAGTCCTGTGGCTCGCGCACATCGAGGAAGAGCGCATCGGCATCCCGCTCGTCGAAGCCCTCGGCGATGTCGCGCACCTTGAAGGTGACGTACTCGCTCAAGCCCACGCGCTCCAGGTTGGCTTCCGCCTGGTCGCGCATCTGATTGCGGATCTCGTAGGTGTAGACGTGCCCGTCCGGGCGCACCATCTGCGCGAGCGCCAGCGTCAGCCCGCCGCTGCCGGTGCCCGCTTCGATGACGCGCGCGCCGGGGCAGATGTTGAGCTTCAGCAGGAGGTAGCCGATCTCTTTGGGGTAGATGATCTGCGTGCGCCGCTTCACGGAGCGGATCTGCTTTTCCAGCGAGGGCGTCAACGCCAGATAGCCGTGGCCCAGGTGCGAGGGGATGGTCGCGCCCCAGCGGGCGCCGATGATGTCATCGTGGCGGAGGATGCCGCGATGGGTGTGCAGCTCGCGCCCTGGGACCATCCGCACGAGAAACTCGCGCCGGTCAGGGCTGATGAGCAGGACGATGTCGCCCGGTTGAATATATGCGCGTTCTGTCGCTTGATTCACTTTGCCTCTCAATAAGTCTGGTTTTCCAAATCGTGTCGAATTGATTATAATCAGAGTAATGGATAACGGCAACTTGGGAGGGGGAGATGGAAGAGATAGCATTGGATCGCCTAGCGATCACCATTGTTGATGGGCAACAAGTGCAGAGTCTGATGCAGGCATTGAAGCAGGCTGGCTTTGCCGCGACGAAGGTGGACGCGGTGGGCGGGCTGTTGCAAGATGCTGTCGTGACCTTGCTGGTAGGGATGTCACAGCAGCACTTGCCGCAGTTTACCAGCCTGGTGCGGCGTCACTGTCCCAGTCGTACACAGTACATCCCGGTGGGCATCGAGACGCCAATGTCACCGGCTTACCCATTGATGTTGGAGGCGCGGCTGGGCGGAGCGACGCTCTTTATCGTGCCGGTAGAAAAATTCGTGCAGTTGTGAGGTAGGTCTATGGCGACGAAATTGGTCATTGCAATAGTGAAGGATTCGGATGCGTTTGCGGTCAGCGATGCGCTGGTGGAGCGCGAGTTCCGCATGACGCGGATCGCGAGCACCGGCGGCTTTCTGCGGCGTGGCAATGTGACGTTGTTGATTGGGGTGCGGGAGGAACGGCTCGAAGAGCTCTTTGAGGTCATCGAGGGCCACTGCGCGTCCCCTGAGCCGGGACAACACAAGGCGACGATCTTCGTGTTGCCGGCGGAGGACTTTCTACAGCTCGGATGAAGCGGCTTTGGCGCTTTCTTCATACCCAGATCAGCGGAGCCTGGCTGAGCCTGTGGGCGCGCTTGCAGCTGCTCACGGCAGGTGGGCGCTGGGCGGCCCAACTGTCGAGCACGACGCGCCGCTCGCTGCGATGGCTGTTGGTGGATGGCCTCTTCGCCAGCCTGGGCGATGCCATCCTCAACGCTTACCAATCGGTCTATCTGTTGGCGCTGGGCGCGACCCGCACGGAAATCGGGTGGGTGAGCGCGCTTTCCAATTTGATGATGCCGCTGGCGATGCTGCCGGGTGCGCGACTGGCGGCGCGCACCCGCGAATACAAGCGCGCGGTCATCTTCCCGGCGCTGTTGGCGCGCCTCTCGCTGTTGGGGTTGATCTTCTTGCCCTTCTTCCCAGTCTCGAATCCGGCGCGTTTAATTCAAGTGGGGCTAGGGTTCATCGTGGCGCGCGCCTTTCTGGTGCAGCTCTTCAATCCGGCGTGGACAGCGCTGCTGGGGCAGTTGGTCCCCGTCACCTCACGGGGGCGCTACTTCAGCACCCGCAACATCTTGATGGGAGCGGCGAGTTTTTTCGCCCTGCTGGTTGTAGGGCCGCTGATTGACTGGATCGGTACACCGGCGGGCTATCAGTGGGCAATAGGCATCGCCCTACTCATGGGGCTGGGGGCGGTGTTCGCCTTTTCGCACCTTGAAGAGCCAGCGCGTCCGCCGACCCCGCGCGTTCCGGGGGCGTGGCGACACTTCTTGCGGGGATTGCGTGGGCAAGGGCGCTTTGTGGCGTTCTGTCTGATCGCCGGGGTATGGAGCTTCGCGCAGCAAATCGCCGGGCCGTTTTTCATCATCTTTTTGGTGGATGAGGTGCAGGCTTCGGCGGCGATGGTGGGCTTGACGAGCGCAGCTTCGAGTCTGGCGGCGTTGCCCGGTCAGCGCATCTTCGGCGCGCTCAACGACCGGAAGGGCGCGCGGTGGGTGCAGCGCCTCACCGGACTGGCGATCCCGTTGGTGCCGGCGCTGTGGGGCTACATCGCTCAGCCGTGGCAGGCCTTCCCCCTCCAGCTGTTGAGTGGATTCATGTGGGCGGGGTATAACCTGGCGGCTTTCAATCTGCTGTTGGAGCTGACCCCTGAGGTGGACCGGCCCTCGTATGTGGCCTTCTATCAAGCCCTGGTAGGGTTGGGGATGGCGGGGGGGGCGGTGTTGGGCGGTTGGCTGGCTCAGATGCACGGCTACGGCACGCTCTTCTGGGTCTCTGCTGGAGGGCGGCTCCTGGCAGCGCTACTTTTTGCCTGGGTGATCGCCGGGACCGCGCCGCCGAAGTTGCCGGCGGTGCATGCACCGCGTCCGCGCTTCAAGGTGCGGCTCAATTTCGATCTGCGCAGATTGCGCCCACATCGCGCCAAAGAGGAGGTGACGGATGTTACAGACGGGGACTGAACAACGCCCCTATTACGGGAATCTGGATGTGGAGGAACTGGCCCGCGCGCTGGTGTTGCACTTCGACGCGGGGGAGACGCAAGCGCGGTGGATGCGGGGGGAGCAGGGGCGCGCCGTGGTGCAGGTGCAGACGCGCCGCGTGCGGTCGGGAGACCCGACCAACAGTGTGAGCGCCCACCTCACGCCGTTACAGGGCGGGGTGAGGGTCGCCTTGCAGGAGCAGCAGACGTTGGCGGTCGCCGCGGACCTCGCCAAGACGGGCGTGCGGGCGCTGTTGAATCCGCTCTCCCTGGTCGGCCAGATTGACAGCATCGCCCGCAACGTGCGGCGGCTCAATCTCCGGCAGGAGGTATGGCAGGCGGTGGAGAGCTACGTGCGCAGCGCGGGGAGCGGCAGCGATGTCGCCTCACAGCTGCAGGCGGTGGTCTGCCCCTATTGCGGCACCCCTAACGAGTTGGGTTCATTGACCTGTCATGCTTGTCGCGCCCCGCTGACGGAGGCGCAGCCGATCATCTGCGCCAGGTGTGGCTATCGCAATGATGCACGGCGTTCCCATTGTGGTAATTGCAATCAAGCGCTTCTTTGAAAATAGAAGGTGTCAGACGGGTTGGCAGTCCAGCCTAAATTGCAATACTTACTGCGTAGAAAGTTTTCCGAAACCTTTCGGAATGTATTTAGAGCCTTCGGAGAAGATTTAGAGCCTTCGGAGAAGATTTAGAGCCTTCGGAAAAGATTCAGGGTCTTCGGAGAGGTTTTAGGGCTTTCGGAAAAGATCTAGGGCCTTCGGAAAAGATTTAGGGCTTTCGGAGAAGATTTAGAGCCTTCGGAGAGGTTTTAGCGTCGTCGGAAAGCCTTGGGCGGTGGCGGTAAAACGAAGAGTGCCCGTCTTCCTTAGAAAATGCTAGGTGTAAGACAGGTTGGCAACCTGTCCTACATTTTCGCACCGGGATGGTGTGCGCCAGCACCGGTGTCTCTTTTGAAAATAGTGGTGGGGGGAGCGGTTTTGGTATTTAATAGAGGTGAAGTATGATTAAACGTAAGCGCCTACGCAAGGGCCTGCTGTTTGCTTTAGGTGCGTTGGCGGTGGCTTTGGGCTTCCTGGGGATTTTCGTCCCCTTGTTGCCCACAACGCCGTTCTTATTGTTGGCAGCGGCCTGTTTCATCCGCAGTTCGGATCGCGCGTATCGTTGGCTGCTGACCCATCCCTGGTTCGGCAGCTACATCCGCAGCTACCGAGAGCATCATGCCATTACATTGCAAATTAAGATTTTTTCGATTTCCTTGTTGTGGGCGGCGCTGGGCTATTCGATGTTGGCGGTAGTGACGGCCTTATGGTTGCGATTGCTCCTCGCGGCCATTGGCATTGGGGTGACAATACACTTGTTGTCGCTGCGCACCTTGACGAAAGAGATGCGCGCATCGCTTGAATCAGCGCCTCTGCCGGAGTGAGGGGCGTTCACAGGACTGTAACGAATTCAGAATCAAATGGGAGGTGCGTGTGGAAAAGAAAATTCGTGTACTGGTTGCGAAGCCCGGCCTGGATGGGCATGATCGAGGGGCTAAAGTGGTGGCGCGTGCGTTGCGCGACGCCGGCATGGAGGTGATCTACACGGGCCTGCGGCAGACGCCGGCGATGATCGCCGAGGCTGCTTTGCAGGAGGATGTGGATGTGGTGGGACTCTCGATCCTCTCCGGCGCGCACATGGCGCTGGTGCCGAGGATCATCGAGGCCCTGACCGAGCGCGGCATTGAGGACGTACCGCTCTTCGTGGGGGGCATTATCCCGCCCGATGACGTGGCCCCGCTCAAGGCGCTGGGCGTGCAGGAGGTCTTTGGCCCCGGCACCGAGAGCGAGACGGTCGTCGCGTTCATCCGGCGCGCGGTGGGGGCGGCCTAGTGTCGCTGGTACAGGCGGCCCTGGCGGGCGACCGACGCGCGCTGGCGCGGGTGCTCTCCGCTGTGGAAAACGGCACGGAGGAGGGCCGCGCCGCGCTGGCAACCCTCTTCCCCAAAACGGGGCGGGCGCACGTGGTGGGCGTCACCGGTTCGCCGGGGGCGGGCAAGAGCACGCTCGTGGGGCGGCTGGCGGCGGAAATCCGCGAACGCGGGCAGCCACTCGCCATCGTTGCGGTGGACCCCACCAGCCCCTATTCCGGCGGCGCGCTGCTGGGTGACCGGCTGCGGATGCGCGAGCTGGCAACCGACCCCGGCATCTTCATCCGCAGCATGGCCTCGCGAGGGCATCCCGGCGGCGTGGCCCACGCCACCCACGATGTGGTCTCGGTGCTCGATGCGGCGGGCTTTCCCGTCGTTATCGTCGAGACGGTGGGGGCGGGCCAGGCGCAGGTGGATGTGGCGCGGCTGGCGCATACGGTGGTGCTCGTCGAAGCGCCGGGCATGGGCGACGATGTGCAGGCGCTCAAGGCCGGCCTGATGGAGATCGCCGACATCCTGGTGGTCAACAAGGCCGATAAGCCGGAGGCGCGCCAGACGGTGCGGGCGCTCCAGCGCGTCCATCAGGGCGTCACCTCGAGGGGACATCATGGCCCAGGGGCGGCGCTTCCCGATGAGGAGACCGTCGCCGGGTGGGAGGTCCCCATCCTGGAGACCTCCGCCGTTGAGAATCAGGGCATCGCGGCGCTGGTCGAAGCCATCGAAGTGCACCGGGAGTACTTGCGAGCGAGCGGGCAGTGGAACAACCTCGTGCGCCGTCACATCCGCGCCGAAATCGAGGCGTGGCTGTGGCGCGATTTGCTGGCGCTACTGGAGGCGCGGGTCGGCGCGGCGGGGCTGGATGCCGCCATTGACGCCGTCCTCTCCCGCGAGAAAGACCCGGCCTCGGTCGCGGGCGCGCTGCTGGCGCGGGTGTTACAGGAGGCGGAGCCATGAGCCTGCGCCTCTGGTTGATCCGACACGCCCAATCCACCTGGAACGCCGTCGGGCGGATGCAGGGGTGGGCCGATCCGCCGCTGAGCGAATGGGGCCAACAGCAGGCGGCGTGGGTCGCCGCGAAGTTGGCGGCGGAGCCGTTGCAGGCGCTCTACGCTAGCCCACAGGTGCGGGCGCTGGAGACGGCGCAGGCCATCGGCGCGGCGGTGGGGCTTGCGCCGCTTCTCGATGCACGCCTGAAAGAGGTGGATATGGGACAGGCCGAGGGCTGCACCTGGGATGAACTGCTGGCGCGGTGGCCGCATCTGAACGCCGTCATCGAGCGCGGGGATTTCTTCGTGCCCCATGTGCCGGAGGCCGAGGCGCTGCCCGCTTTCACGGCGCGGGTGGGGGCGGCTTTCGCGGAGATAGAAGCGGCCCACACCGAGGGCGACGTGGCGGTGGTGGCGCACGGGGGCGTCTTCCGCGCTTACTTAGGGCAACTGCTCCAGGCGCACGAGGGCTACTGCGTGCCACTCAACTTCAGCAATGCCTCCCTCAGCCGGGTGACCATCCGCGAAGTGGGCTGGGTGGACGTGGATTTCATCAATTGCGTGAGCCATCTCGCGGATTTGAAATCGGACGAATAACAGGGCGCGGGCCGGAACCGCGCGCGAATTAAGAAGAGAATCTATGTACTATTACGGCAAGCAGGTGCGCTTACGACCGGCAGAGCGGGAAGATCTCCCGCTGTTTGTGGCATGGCTTTCGAATCCAGAGATGCGGGAGTACGTGACCATTCGCTATATCTCACAGGCATTGGAAGAACGGTGGTTCGAGGGATTGGTGGGGGATGTGGGCGGCGGCGCGCCGGGGCGGTTGCATTTCGTCATCGAAACGCTCGAAGGGGAGCGCCCCATCGGCGTGATCGGGCTGGAGGGCATCAACTGGCGCGACCGCGATGCCGAGGTGGGCATCATCGTGGGCAAGCCGGCGTTCTGGGGCAAGGGCTACGGCTCGGATGCGATGTGGGCGGTGCTGAAGGTGGGGTTCGATTGGTACAATCTGCACCGGATTTATCTGCACGTCGTCGCGGACAATGTGCGCGCGGTGCGCTCGTATGAGAAGTGCGGCTTCACGCACAAAGGCCGCCGACGCGAGGCGGTGTTCATTGATGGCGCATACAAAGATCTGCTCGTCATGGGGATGTTAGAGGATGAATTCAGAAAAGGAGGGTGAAATGGCGGCGATGTTTGGGTATGGGGATGTGGTGTTGTTCGCGGGCAGGGGGTGTCCTGTGTTGGCGGAGGAGATTGCGCACCATTTGATGAATATTCCGCTGGGGGAGAGGGATATTCAGCAGTTCAGCAATGGTAATATCTACGTGCAGTTGGGTGAGAGCGTGCGGGGCAAAGACGCTTTCATTATTCAATCTACCGCGCAGCCGACCAACGACAATCTTATGGAATTACTGATCTTCATTGACACGCTCAAGCGGGCCTCGGCAGGGCGGGTGACGGCAGTCATTCCCTATCTGGCTTATGCGCGCTCCGACAAGAAGGATCGCCCGCGTGTGCCGATCACGGCGCGGCTGGTAGCGGATATGATCCAGGTGGCCGGGGCGGATCGTTACGTGACGCTCGACCTTCATGCCGGGCAGATCCAGGGCTTCTTCACGATTCCTGGCGACGCGATCACGGCGTTCCCGCTGCTGGCGGATTACATGCGCAGCAAGGAGCTGGAAGACGCCGTGGTGGTCGCCGCTGATCTGGGTTTCGCTAAGAAGGCGCGCAGCTTCGCTGAGGAGCTGGACTTACCGGTCGCTTTCATTGAAAAGCGGCGGGATGAGACAAAGAGTGAGGCGCTGACCTTGATCGGGGATGTGGCAGGCAAGGATGTCATCGTGGTGGACGATGAGGTGGATACGGGCGGCACGATTGTCAATGATGTAACGCTGTTGAAGCAAAATGGCGCGCGCGATATTTATTGCTGCTTCGTCCATCCGGTGCTTTCGGATGAGGCGGCGAAGCGGTTGCGTAAAGCGCCTATCACGCAAATCGTCACCACCAATTCGATCCCAATACCGGCGGAAAAGCGTCTCCCGCCCACAGAAGTGCTTTCGGTGGCAGAGCTGTTGGCCGGTGTGATCTGGCGCGTGCATGAAGGCAAAAGCGTGGGTGAGATGTTCAAGCCCTATCACGGCTATAGTTGAGGACAACCATGAAGCAACAAACACCCGTTGGCAAGCATCCCCAACGGGTGTTTGTTCTCTGACTACCTGACTACTCCGCTACCGGCATATCCCGGCTGGCGATGACGTTGATCCCCTCGCCCAAGACGTTCTCCAGCACAACCTGGTTCATCGTCACCGGCGCAGGGATCTCTACCTTGCGGAGCTGCGCCAGCAGCTCGAAGATGCGCGGTTTGGGCACGGGCGCGGCAGTGTAGACGGGCACTAGCGGGTGAACGCCGCCCTGCACGCGCACCGTGCTCGCTACCATCCGGCGCGGATCGGTGAGCTCTTCTTGAACGTATTTCTCACCGCGCTTGCAGGTGTTCCCTTCGACATTCAGCAGTGTCTTGCCCTCGCGGGTCACTTCTAACGTACACCCCATCGGGCAGGTGATGCAGATCATTTTTTCGGTCGTAATCATGGCTATTAACTCCGCAGTTTTCGATTCCGTACTGCGTAATACGTACTGCGTAATTTATGTAGTGTAATCTCCTTACGCATTACGCAGTACGTATTACTTAGTTACAACACTCACTTTCAATTCCTTCGCCTTCCGCACCGCGTCGTACTCCTTCCCCTTGAGCGTGAGGCTCACCATCTCGCCGGGGCGGGCGTAACGCTCAGACTTCTTGGCGATGAGCGTGTCGCCATCGGTGACTTGCACGGTGACGGGCTGCTCCAGCGGGCGGGTGACGCGCATTTGCAGCATGATGCTGTCTTGCGTGAGGGTTTCGGGATCAATCTGGTGCGGCACGACGTAGCGCACGTTCTCGCCGGCGCGCGTGGGGACGTAGCGTGGGTCTTCGTTGCAGGAATCCTGGGCGAACATGGCGGCGCGTTTGCCGGCGGTGCGCCCGGCGGCTGTGACCCAATCCACCAGGTCGTAGACGTGGACGACATTGCCTGCCGCGAAGATGCCGGGGATATTGGTAGCAAAGCCGTCATCGACATACGGCCCAGCGGTGACGGGGTCGAGCGCGACGCCCGCTTTCTGCGAGAGCTCGTTTTCGGGAATCAGGCCCACGGAGAGCAGCAGCGTGTCGCAGGGGATGATCTCCTCGGTGCCGGGGATGAACTGCCATTTGTCATCCACCGCCACCGCTTCGATAGCCTCCACGCGGTCGTTGCCGATGATGCGTTTGACAGTGTGCTTGAGCTGCAAGGTGATGTCGAAATCGAGCAAGCACTGGACGTAGTTGCGGCTCAGGCCGCTGAGGTAGGGCATCACCTCCAGCACGCGCTCGACTTTCGCACCTTCGAAGGTGAGCCGGCGGGCCATAATCATGCCGATGTCGCCGGAGCCGAGGATGACGAAGCGGCTGCCGGGCATGTAGCCTTCGACGTTGACCCAGCGCTGCGCCGTCCCCGCCGTGAAGACGCCCGAGGGACGCGGGCCGGGGATGCGGATCTGCGCGCGGGTGCGCTCGCGGCAGCCCATCGAGAGCACAATCGCCGTGGCGCTGAGCTCCTGGAAGCCCGTCCGCGTCCCGGTGGTGTAGACCTTGCGCTCCGGCGTTACATCCAGCACGATGGTATCGAGCAGGTAATCAATGCCCACCGTTTGCGCCTCGTTGATGAAGCGCTGCGCGTAGCTAGGGCCGGGCAGGTCTTCCTTGAACGTCTCCACGCCGAAGCCGTTGTGGATGCACTGGAGCAGAATGCCGCCGAGCTCCAGATCGCGGTCAATCATCAGCACGTCATCCGCGCCATGCTTCTTGGCCTCGATGGCGGCGGCCAATCCCCCCGGCCCCGCGCCGATGACGATGACATCGTAGTGGGATTTAAGTAATTGGGTCATAGAATTTACCTTTCATGAAAACGTCATGCGTGATGCGCAACCTTATCTAAAACTTGAGTTACAAGATTTTTATCTGGTTCGATGCTCTGAGTTTTTCGTCAGCAGTAATCAGGACCAGGTCATGCACCCAGGCGGTTGCAGCAATAAAGCGATCTGCCGGGTCTTGATGTGGAAGTTCGATGTCACGGCTTTTAATGGCAACAGCGTGTGATAACTGTGCCTCTTGCACAGGACTGGATTCGAGCGCCTCAGCTATCCAGGCATTTGGGGATGAGCCAAGATCAAGTCTACCCTTTTCGGCCAGAATGAGCGCTTCCCACACTGTAATGGGTGATATGAAGAACTCGTTGCCTGCATCTTCAAGTACCTGGCGTATGTTTTCGGTAAGTCTATCTGGCTCGAGCAGGCTCCATAACCAGATATATGTGTCTAGCAGGTATCTCATTCTGCCAAGACTCCCCACACATCAACCTCTTCGGCTGGGGAAATGATATCCCCAACAATTTTCCCTTTACCTTTCATACATCCAAGCCAGGAAGTCGGCTCAGGATGCACAACTGGGATAATTTTGACCAATAACTTTCCCTGATCGCTTATGAATACTGCTTGCTGGGAACGGACGACGGACTCAATGATGCGGTTGATATCTTTTTGAATATTTTTAAGAGATATTTCTTGTGTTTTTTGCATGATCATCCTCTTCCTTCTGTGATAGCAACACGCATCATACCATTAACCATGTTGCAATTCTTGCTCGCACAGATGAACCGATTCGATTTTCCTCCAACTAACGCTTTTCAACATACCGCACGCCAGGGATATTCTCAAAATGTGCATCTTGTGTCCACAATGTAGCACCATGCGCATAAGCTGTGGCTAGAATCACACTATCTGCCAGTGGTAACGAGAAATCCTTTGATAATTTGGCAGCGCTTAAAGCCAACACTGCATCCAGGTCTACCACCTGCCCTTGCATCATCATGGCTACCGCCTGCAGTGCAGTCGATTCATCACGCTGCTGACAGACGCGCTTGAATACCTCATACAACGTGACCGCCGGCACAATCAAGTGCTCAGTAGACTCGATGGCTCCAGCAAAAAAATCAGCGTTGGTCTCATCCGCAAAGTATTCGAGCCAACCAGAAGAATCCACCACGTTCATCATTATGGACGATCCGGTTCGCATTCGATGGTTGTATCTATTCCCTTCAAGAATCCGCGCATCGCCTGAATCGGCTGGATAGGAATCAACTCGATGCGATCCTGATACTGAATCACCTGCACCTTATGACCAGGCTTGATACCCAATGCCTGGCGCACTTTCAGCGGAATCACCACTTGGAACTTGGGGGATACTGTTACCATCTCCATACGGAACTCCTATCGTTCGCTATATCGTAATACACTTTTATTCTATACGAGTTTCGTCCAATTCACAAGAGTCACTTACATTGCACCCAGTTTCATGCACAGGTGTTTTTTACGCATTACGCATTACGCATTACGCATTACGCAACTTCCTTCGTCTTGCGATACAAAAACTCCGATCCCGCGCCCTTCTTGCTGATCTCCA
>DAOTXC010000123.1:0-2829 GCA_034435555.1 Anaerolineae bacterium | reverse complement strand
GGTCGAATTGTATCTACTCAGGCTCTAGCCGGATCGCCAGATCCGGCGTGGAGGCACAAGCAAATTCCAGGCTGCTATACAATGTAGTCCTAGATAATTCTGACTTGACGGGTATCTGACGATCCCCTCGGAGCCAGGGTGAGTAGTTACGTTGAATTTCCCAATTGGTAAAATTCGGGTAAAATTTTCGTGAGAAGTACGGCGAAGTTTTGCTGAGGATAAGATACCTATGGTTATAGATGACGACCTATACGAAGATGAGGCATTGGAGGAGACCTACACCCCGCGTGGGTTGCTCTCGCGGTGGGCGCAGCGCGATGCGGAGTCGGACTTGAATGAAGATACCGATGATACGCTGGTGAGGCCGTTAGATCCGCTGGAATCGGATTTAGAGGAATCGCCGACCGTGACGCGGGAGATCAATCAGCGCTTGTTACCTGTTCTGATCGCGCAAGAGACCGGGCATCGCATCCGTCTGCCGGATGAGGGGAAGCTCACGCTGGGCAGCCTTAACCCCTTCAGTGGGGCTTCGCCAGATGTTGACCTCACACTGGATGATCGCCGCCATCGCAGCGTGGCGGCTTTTCACGCGCAGATCATTGCCCGCGATGGGGAATACTACATCGAGGATCTGCGTAGCGTTAGTGGGAGCTGGCTCAACGACGAGCGTTTGTTACCTCGCACGCTGCGCAAGCTGACGCTGGGCGATGAAGTGCGTCTGGGGGGCTGTACGCTGCATTTGCAACGCGCCCCCTCGAGCTGGCAACAGTCTCAGCTCCGGTATAGTCTCTACGCCACAGCGACAGGGCAGCGTTTCCCGTTACCCTGTCAGGAGCAAATTATCATTGGTCGCGCGGACCGGAACGCCGATTTTACCCCCGATATTGACCTCGCCGAGGCTGGAGAGGCGGCCTTGTTGGTCTCCCGCCGCCATGCCGCCATCTATTGTGAAGGGGATGCGTTATCCATCATTGACCTGGGAAGCACCAACCGCACCAAGGTGGATGGCGTGCTGGTCTCCACAGAAACGCCGTTGCCCCTGTCCCCCGGTCAGCACATCTGGTTGGGCGGCTTCGGGCTGGTCGTGGATGTGGATGAGGGCGACGTTGGAGCAGATTCGGCCTAGGCCGGTGTGTGTAATGGTCTCATGCGCTTTCTAAATCCTCTGGGATGGGTGGGGCTGCTCCTGGCCCTGCCTATCACCCTGCTCTATTTCCTGCGCCTGCGCCGCCAGGAGGTCGTCGTGCCGAGCCTCCTGCTCTGGGAGGCGATCCTGGCCGACCGGCGCGCCAACCGCCCCTGGCAGAAGTTGCGCCACAACTGGCTCCTGTGGCTCCAGCTCTTGATCCTATTGACCCTGGTGGCGGCGTTGGCGCGCCCTGCGCTGCCCGCAACGGAGGGACTGCAAGGGCAGACGCTGATTCTGCTGGATGGCTCGGCGAGTATGCAGGCGCGGGCGCCCACGGGCGAGACCCGCTTCGCGGAGGCGCAGCGGCTCCTGGCCGATCTGAGCGAGACCTTGGGCGTCAACGACCGCGTCACGCTGTTGTTGGTGGGCGCGGAACCGCAGATTTTGGTGACGCAGGGGGATCGTCTGGCGTTCCGCCGCGCCGTGGCCGCTGCGCACCCTACCGATGGCCGCGCCAATTGGGCCACGGCTGCGGTGCTGGCGGCGGGGCTGGCCTCTGGTGCGGAGGTGAACACCCTGATCGTCAGCGATGGCGCTATCGCCGAACCGCTCCGGCGGCTGCCGGGCGAGGTACGCTTCGTGCAGGTGGGGGAGCCGGACGCGCCCAACGTGGGGATTGTGGCGCTGGCCCTGCGCCGCACCGAGGCGGGTCTGACGGCCTTCGCGCGGCTGCGCAACGCCGGTCCCGCCACCGAGCGCACCGTGCGCTTCTACGCCGATGGCGTCCTGGTGGAGCAGCGCTCCGTCACCCTGCCCGCCGAGGCGCAAGTGACGCTCACGGTGGCGGGGCTGCCGCCGCTGGCGTGGGTGGAGGCGACGTTGTCGGATGTGCCCGCCGGGCATCACGACGCGCTGGCGCTCGACGACCGGGCGTGGGTGGCGCTCTCTGGCGCGAGCGCGGGGCAGGTCTTGTTGCGCACGTCCGGCAATCGCTTCTTGATGCAGGCGTTGCGGGGCTTGCCCGCCGTCGCGGTGACGCAGGCGGCGGATTTTGCGCCTGCGCAGGTCGAGGGGGCGCAGTACGGGCTTGTCGTCGCCGATGGGCCGTTCACCGCGACGCTGCCTGTGACCAACCTCTGGTTGATCGCGCCGCCCAGCGGCACGCCCTGCGGTGAGCGGCTGGGTGTCATCACGCCCACGGCGACCGTGCGCGGAACGTGGTCACACCCGCTGTTGCAGTATGTGGATTGGAGCGAGGTTCACGTCGCCCGTGCGGGGCACTATCAGCCCGCTGCCGATGCCGAGGTGCTCATCGAGGGGCTGAGCGGGCCGCTTCTCTGGGTGGTCGAGCGCCCTGGGCAGCGCGTGGCCTGTCTGGCCTTCGATCTCCACGATTCCGATCTGCCCTTGCGCCTGGCCTTCCCTATCCTCACCGCCAACCTGGTCAGTTGGCTCCTGCCGCAGACCTCGCTGGAGCCGGTGCTGCCGCTTCCCGCCGGCGAGAGTTGGGTTCCACCGCTCGCGCCCGATGTCCGGACGGCGACGCTCGTCTTTCCCGATGGCGCGCGGGCCGATCTCTTCGCGCTAGAGCGCCTGCCCACCTCGGCGGGCCTCTATCGCCTGGAGCTGGAGACCGCTGCCGGGCCGGTGGTGCAGCATGTGGCGCTCTCGCTGCTGGACGACGCCGAGAGCGATCTCCG